>DASQKK010000088.1:0-8502 GCA_035630545.1 Gaiellaceae bacterium | reverse complement strand
GCTCGAGGTGCGCGGCCCCTGGGTCGCGTCCGCCTACTACGACACGCCCGAGCAGGCCGAGCGCTGGACCGAGGACGGCTGGTTCAAGACCGGCGACATCGCCTCGTTCCACCCGAAGGGCTACGTGATGATCAAGGACCGCTCCAAGGACGTGATCAAGTCGGGCGGGGAGTGGATCTCGTCCGTCGACCTCGAGAACGCCCTGATGGCCCATCCCGCCATCGCCGAGGCGGCCGTGATCGCGATCCCGCACGAGAAGTGGGACGAGCGGCCGCTGGCCGTCTGCGTCTGCCGCGAGGGCAAGACCGCGACGGCCGACGAGTTGCGCGAGTTCCTCGCCCCGAACTTCGCCAAGTTCTGGCTCCCGGACGCGTTCGAGTTCGTCGACGAGATCCCGAAGACGGCCGTGGGCAAGTTCCGCAAGACCGCGCTGCGGGAGCAGTTCGCGAAGGAGCCGGTCACCTAGGTGCGGATCGCGGGCAAGACGTTCATCGTCACGGGTGGCCGCTCCGGGCTCGGGGAGGCCACCGCGGCGATGCTCCAGCGCGAGGGCGCGTCCGCGGTGATCGCCGACCTGCCCGAGACCGACGTCACCGACGCCGACGCCGTGCAGGCGCTCGTCGACTCCTGCGACGAGCTGCACGGCGCCGTCAACTGCGCCGGGATCGGCGGCGGCGCTCGCGTCGTCGGCTTCCCGCTCGACCGCTTCCGCAAGATCGTCGAGGTCAACCTGATCGGCACCTTCAACGTCCTCTCGCTGGCGGCGGCGAAGCTGGCCGAGAACGAGCCGGACGAGGAGGGGACGCGCGGTGTGATCGTCAACACGGCCTCGAACGCCGCCTTCGACGGCCAGATCGGCCAGGCGGCCTACTCGGCCTCGAAGGCGGGCGTCGCCGGTATGACGCTGCCCGTCGCGCGCGACCTGGCCTCGAAGGGGATCCGGGTCGTCACGATCGCGCCGGGGCCGGCCGACACGCCGATGCTGGCGCCGATGCGCGACGACATCCGCGAGAGCCTCGTCTCGCAGATCCCCTTCCCCAAGCGGCTCGGCCGCGCGGAGGACTTCGCCGCGCTCGTCAAGCACATCGTCGAGAACGAGTATCTGAACGGCGAGGTGATCCGTCTCGACGGCGCCTTGAGAATGGGACCTCGTTGACCGCGCAGGACGGACATCCGCAGAGCGGATGCCCGTGGCGCAAAGTCCCTAAAGGGGCCGCTTCGCGGCCAGGCCGAGAACGAAAGGAATCCGTGGATGGCTGAGTACGTCAAGGTCGAGCAGGATGGGCGCGTCGCGATCGTCACGCTCGATCACCCGCCCGTGAACGCGCTCTCCTCGAAGCTGCTCGAGGAACTCGAGGACGAGTACGACCGGCTCGACCGCGACGACGAGACGCGTGCGATCGTGCTGCGCGGCGAGGGCGAGAAGGCGTTCGTCGCCGGCGCGGACATCACCGAGTTCCCCGCCCTGCGGGAACAGATCGAGGAGGCCGCGGCAGGCGGGTCGGCGCGCGGGATCCAGAAGCTGGCGGCGCGGATGGACGCCGGCCGGACGCCGGTGATCGCCGCGATCCACGGCTACTGCCTCGGCGGCGGGCTCGAGCTGGCGATGGCGTGCGACATCCGCATCGCCGCCGAGGACGCGCAGCTCGGCCAGCCCGAGATCAAGCTCGGCCTGATCCCCGGCGGCGGCGGCACGCAGCGGCTGCCGCGGCTCGTCGGCCACGGGCGGGCGCTCCTGCTCAACTTGAGCGGCGACCCGATCTCGGGCTCGCAGGCCTACGACTGGGGGCTCGTCGAGCAGGCGGTGCCGCGGACGGAGCTGCTGGAGACGGCGCTCGGACTGGCGCGGACGCTCTCGGAGCGCTCGCCGCACGCGATGGGTGTGATCAAGCAGCTCGCCGCCGAGACGCGCGACCTGCCGCTCTCGGAGGGGATGCGGCGCGAGGCACAGGGCTTCATCAAGTGCATCGGCAGCGAGGACGGGGCCGAGGGCGTCGTCGCCTTCCTCGAGAAGCGCCAGCCCGAGTTCACCGGTCGGTGATGTGCCTCCCGGCGACAGTTGGTGCGTCGCACCGCCACGGGGAGGCACACTGAAGGCTGCCGTCCTCCGTGAGACGGGCACGCCGCTGTCCGTGGAGGACGTGCCCGAGCCCGGCGCGGCCGAGGGACAGTCCCTCGTCGACGTCCGTGCGGCCGGGATCAACTTCGCCGACGTCCTGATCAAGAACGGGATGTACCCGCAGCCGCCGGAGCTGCCGACCGTCCTCGGCAACGAGGTCGCAGGGGACATCGGCGACCGCCGCGTGGTCGCGTTCGTGCGCCACTCGGGCGGGGGCTACGCGGAGCGCGTCGTGGTCGACGACGAATGGGTGTTCGACCTGCCGGCCGGCGCGAGCTACGCCGAGGGGGCAGCCTTCCTGACCACGTACCTGACCGCCTGGATCCCGATGACGCGCCAGGCCAGGATCCACCCCGACACGAACGTGCTCGTGACGGCGGCGGCCGGCGGGGTCGGGACGGCGGCGATCCAGGTAGCGGCGTTCTGCGGCGCGACGGTGACGGCGGCGGCCGGCTCGGAGGAGAAGCTCGAGCTGGCACGGAAGCTCGGCGCCCAGCGCACCGTCGGCTACGACGAGATCGGCGAGCTCGACGACATCGATGTCGCCTTCGACCCGGTCGGCGGGCCGGTCTTCACGGCGTGCATCAAGGCGCTGCGCCCGCTCGGCGTCGCGATCGGGATCGGCTTCGCCGGCGGCACCTGGGAGCCGGTCGACCCGGCGCGGCTCGTCGGACGCAACGTCGGCGTCCAGGGCTTCTACCTCGGCCGGCTGATGGGCTTCCGGCCCGACCTCGTCCGCCTCGAGGTCGCGGAGCTGCTGGCGCTGTGGCGCCGCGGAGCGCTGCATCCGGTCGTCGGCGCCGAGTTCCCGCTCGAGCAGGCGAACGAGGCGCTCGACCTGATCGCGTCGAGGCGCTCGACGGGCAAGGTCGTCCTTGTTCCCTGAGACCGCAGTGGTCACGGGTGCGGCCGGCGGCATCGGCGGCGCGCTCGTCGCCGCGCTTCAGGCCGACGGCGCGACCGTGCGCGGCCTCGACCTCACGGGCGGCTTCGACGTCGGCGACCCGGAGGCCTGGATCGATGTCGTCCCGGCCGACCTGGTCTGCCTGAACGCGGGCGTCCTGGCGAAGGGCGACGGCACCATCGACGACTACCGGCGCATCCTCTCCGTCAACGTCGACGGTGTCGTCTTCGGGATGCAGGCGCTCGCACCTCGGATGCGGCCGGGCAGCGTCTTCGTCGTCACGGCCTCGCTGGCGGGCCTGATCCCGATGCCGTCCGACCCCCTCTACGTGCTCACCAAGCACGCCGTCGTCGGCTATTCGCGCTCCATGGCCGAGGTGCTGGAGCCGCGCGGGATCCGCGTCAACCTCGTCTGCCCCGGGATCGTGCGGACGCCGATGACGGAGCCCGAGCAGGCGAAGCTGGAGGCCGCCGGCTTCCCGCTGATGGAGCCGGAGCAGATCGCTGAGGCCGTGCTCGTGGCGGCCCGGAGCGAGCTGACCGGCCAGGCGTGGGTCTGCCAGCCCGGCCGCGAGCCGACGCTCTTCCGCTTCCCGAACGTGCCCGGCCCGCGCGTCGAGGGCGCCGAAGGAATGGTGCCGCAGCTGTGAAGCTCGGGATGCAGCTCGGCTACGACGACCCGATCGGGTCGGTGGCGATGGCCCAGGCCGCCGACCGGCTCGGCTTCGACTCCGTCTGGACCTCTGAGGCCTGGGGCGCGGACGCCGTCACCGTCGCCTCCTGGATCGCCGCCACGACCGAGCAGATCGGGATCGGCACCGCGATCATGCAGATGCCCGCGCGCTCGCCGGCGATGACCGCGATGACCGCTGCGACACTCGACCAGCTCTCGGGCGGACGGCTGCTGCTCGGGCTCGGCACGTCCGGGCCGCAGGTGGTGGAGGGCTGGCACGGCGTCGCCTGGGGCAAGCCGCTCGGGCGGACGCGCGAGTACATCGAGATCGTCCGCGCGGCGATGCGCCGGGAAACGGTCGAGCATCACGGCCGGCACTACGACATCCCGTACTCCGGCGAGGACGCGACCGGTCTCGGCAAGCCGCTGAAGCTGATCCTGAAACCGCTCCGCCGCGAGATCCCGATCTACCTCGCCGCGCTCGGCCCCAAGAACGTCGCCCTCGCGGCTGAGATCGCCGACGGCTGGCTGCCGATCTTCTTCTCCCCGTACCGCTTCCGCGAGCTTCACGGCCCCTCGCTCGAGGCGGCCCGCGAGGGTTTCCAGATCGCGCCGCTCTGCCCCGTCCTCGTCGGCGAGGACGTCCAGCAGTGCCGCGACATGCTGAAGCCGATGCTGGCGCTCTACATCGGCGGCATGGGCGCGAAGGGGAAGAACTTCTACAACTCGCTGACGCAGCGCTACGGCTACGAGGAGGCGGCGGCGAAGATCCAGGAGCTGTACCTGTCGGGGCTCAAGGGCGAGGCGGCGATGACCGTGCCCGACGAGCTCGTCGACGAGATCGCCCTCGTCGGCCCGAAGGAGCGGATCGCAGAACGGCTCGAGGCCTGGCGCGAGGCCGGCATCTCGACGCTGCTGATCCAGACGCGGCAGCAAGAGGCGCTCGGCGTCATGGCCGAGCTGCTCTTGTGAGGGACGCCTTCGCCGCGGCGCTCGACGCTCCGGTCGAGCGGGCGGTCCTGCTCGCCGGCGGCGCCTCGAAAGAGGCCTGGGCGGTCGACTCGGACGGACGGGAGCTGCTGATCCGGCGGGCGGCCGGCGGCGTCATCCACCAGGGCACGCTCACGCTGCAGCACGAGTTCGAGGTGCTGCGCGCCGCGCACGAGGCCGGCGTCAAGGTGCCGGAGCCGATCGCCTACCTCGGCGACGTCGAGGGCCGCGAGGCGTTCGTGATGGCGCGGGTCCAGGGCGAGACGATCGGGCGCCGAATCGTCAAGAACCCGCCGCCGGGCCTCGACGTCGAGATGGCCGAGGAGCTGGCGAAGATCCACGCGATCCCGCCCGACCGCCTGCCGTTCCTCGAGACGGGCGACCAGGTGAGACGCTTCTACGCCGAGCTCGACTCCGTCGGCGAGCCGCACCCGGCGATCGAGCTCGGGCTGCACTGGGTGAAGGAGCGGCTGCCGCGGCACCGCGAGCCCGTCGTCGTCCACGGCGACTGGCGGATCGGCAACATCGCAGTCGACGAGAACGGGATCGTCGCCGTCCTCGACTGGGAGTTCGCGCACCTCGCCGATCCTGTCGAGGATCTCTCCTGGCCGCTCGTCCGGGCGTGGCGCTTCGGTGCCGACGACAAGCACCTCGGCGGCGTCGGCGACCTCGACCGCTACCTCGACCGCTACGCAGAGCTGACCGGCCTCGAGGTGACCCGCGACGAGCTGCTCACCTGGGAGGTGTTCGGCAACGTCAAGTGGGCGACGGGCTGCCTGACCCAGTCGCGGCGCCACTTCAACGGCCAGGAACGCAGCGTCGAGCTCGCCGTGCTCGGCCGCCTCGCCGCCGAGATGGAGTACGAGCTCCTCGACCTGATCGACCCCTCGCGCCCTCGGGCGCCGGCGGCTCCCGCCGGGCAGAGCCCGGCTCCGCCTCCGGCTCGCGCTCCTCACGGCACGGAGCTCTCCTGGTCTGTGCTAACCGCACTATCCCCTCCGGCTCCGCACCGTGAAGAGCGCGCCGAGAGCGCGAGGTTCATGCAGCATGACCGGCCGACGCCGCAGGAACTGGCGGAGGCGGTCCGCGAGTTCCTGCAGGCCGAGATCCTCCCGATCCTCGATGACCACCGGCTCAAGTTCCGGACGCTCGTCGCGATCAACGGGCTCGGGATCGCCGAACGCGAGCTCTGGGCGACGACCCCACCTCGGGAAGAGGACTGGGAGCTGGCCCGCCGGATCCGGGCCGGCGACGTCCCCGAGAACGCCGTCGGCCTCCTGAAGGAGCAGGTGGCGGCGAAGCTGCGCGTGTCGAACCCCCGCGCCCTGGCGAAGTACGAGGAGTGAGACGCCGGCTCTATCTGATGCGGCACGCCGAGGTCGCGTACTTCGACGCGGGCCGCCCGGTCGAACCGCGCGAGGTCCCCCTCACGGACGAGGGCAGGGCGCAGGCCAAGGCGGCAGGTGAGGCGCTCGCCGGCGTCCGCTTCGACCGCGTGATCACGAGTGGCGCGCCGAGGACCCTCGAGACGGCCGCGCTCGTCGCGCCGCACTCCACGCACGAGGCGTGGCCGGACCTCTACGAGATCGGCGGTGGCCGCTTTTCCGAGATCCCCGAGGAGGAGCTGGAGGAGGAATTCGTCCATGCCTTCCGCGGTGTCGTCCCCAACGACGCCCGCTTTCTTCGCGGTGAGTCGATCGGCGAGCTCTTCGACCGCGTCCTCCCGGCGCTCGAGCGGCTGCTTGTCGATACGTGGGACACCGCGCTCGCGGTCCTGCACGGCGGCGTCAACCGCGCCATCCTGTCCTATGCGCTCACGGGCGAGCGGATGTTCCTCGGCCCCTTCGAGCAGGCGCCGGCCTGCATCAACGTCCTCGACCTCGGCGACGACTGGATCGTCCGTGCAGTCAACATCGCCCCGTACGACCTCGCCCACCTCGCGCACCGGCAGACGACGATGGAGCGCTACTGGGCCGAGTACCGCTCGTTAGACGAGCGCGCGTAGTACAGCGATCTCGCTCTCGTCCGCCCCGAGGTACGCGCCCCGGATCACTGTCCACCACCGGATCCGCTCCTCGTCGAGTCCGGCGGCGGCAAAGGCGGCCAGCCTCCGCTCGGTCACGTCGAGCCGCATCCCGTAGTGGAGCGGATTCCAGAGGAACGAGGGGACGTCGTACTCCGGTTCACCCAGCATCGGCTTCGGGTCGATCGCGACGGGGCCGCGCCGGGAGGCAAGGATGTTGTGGTGGTGGAAGTCGCCGTGGACGAGCGTGTCACTGCGCTGGTCGAGGCCGTCGTAGAGCTCGCGTGCGAGCGGCGCGAGCGGGTGGCCAGCCGCATTCGCAAGCCAGCGCGGCACGTGGTCGTGAACCGATCGAAAGGGGGACAGTCCCGGGGACTGTCCCCCTTTCCACAGCCGGCTCGCGAGGGCAACGGCGATCGCGGTCGCGTCGTCCTCGGGCAACCCGGCGATATCGTCCCCGGGCCGAGCCCGCTCGACCAGCAGCGCGCGCCGCTCACGGTCGCGCCGGAGCAGGCGGACGGCGCCGTCGCCGTCCCAGAGCTCTAGCGCCTCCGCCTCCTCGTCCGACTCATCGTCTTCGGCGGGCGTAACCTTCAAGACCGCATCGCTGTCCGCCGGCGCGACGTAGGAGTAGCGGGCAAGCTCGAAGGGCGGCCCGAGCACGACCTCCCACTCCGCCGCCACCTCGCGAGCGGTCCGCTCGAGCGACGTGAGGTCGGGGCGGTCGTCGCTCAGTTGAGCCGCTCGACGACCATGGCCATGCCCTGGCCGCCGCCGACGCACATCGTCTCGAGCCCGATCGTGCCGTCGACAGCGTCGAGGTCGTTCAGGAGCGTGCACATGATCCGGGCGCCGGTCATGCCGTAGGGGTGGCCGAGTGCGATCGCACCACCGTGCGGGTTCAGCTTCTCGCCGAAGGGGTCGACGCCGAGCTCGCGGCAGACGGGCAGCACCTGGGCCGCGAAAGCCTCGTTCAGCTCCATCACGTCGATGTCGTCGATCGTCATCCCGGCACGGCCGAGCGCGACCTTGACCGCATCGATCGGGCCGACGCCCATGATCTCCGGGTCGAGGCCCGTGACGGCCGACGAGATGATCCGAGCCCGCGGCGTCGCGCCGATCTCCTCGGCCCGCTCGTCGGACATGATCACGAGCGCGGCGGCGCCGTCGTTGAGCGGGCACGAGTTGCCGGCCGTGACCTTGCCGTCGGGCACGAAGGCGGGCTGCAGCTCTTGGAGCTTCTCGAGGGTCGAGCTCGGGCGCGGCCCGTCGTCGGCGGCGACGACCGTCCCGTCCTCCTTCGTGTACGGCGTCAGCTCGCGCTCGAAGAAGCCCGACTCCTGCGCCGCCACCGCGCGCTCCTGCGAGCGCTGCGCGAACCGGTCCATGTCCTCGCGCGAGACGTCGTAGCGCTCGGCGACGTTCTCCGCGGTCAGACCCATCGGGATGTAGACGTTCGCGATCGCGCCCTCGCCGACGAGCTTCGGATGCAGTTCTTCCGCGTCCTTCGGGTAGCCGTCCACCTGCGAGATCGACTCGACGCCCGCCGCGACGTAGACGTCGCCCTCGCCCGCCTTGATCGCGTGGAACGCCATCCGCGTCGTCTGCAGCGAGGAGGCGCAGAAGCGGTTGACCGTCGTGCCGGGCACGCGCTTCGGCAGCTCCGCCAGCAAGGCGGCGCGTCGCCCGAGGTTCATGCCCTGCTTCTCCTGCGGGAAGCCGCAGCCGACCATCACGTCGATGATGTCGTTCGGGTCGAGGCCCTCGACCTGCCCGACCGCCTCCCGGATTGCG
>DASQKK010000087.1:0-19434 GCA_035630545.1 Gaiellaceae bacterium | reverse complement strand
GATGGTCGACTTCTTGATCTCGACGAACGCGCCGGCCTTCGCGCGCGGGCCGAGGACGGTTCCGGGGCGAAGGTAACAGAAGGGACCGACCGTCGCATCGGGGCCGATCTCGGCGTCGATCGCGACGACGTGCGAGCCCACCTCGGCTCCCGCGGCGACCGTCGTCGCGCCGCGCAGGAGCGTGAACGGAAGGATGACGGCGTCGGGCTCGATCGACACGTCGGGCTCGATCCAGGTCGAGCCGGGGTCCGCGATCGCGACGCCCGCGAGCATGTGCTCGCGGTTGATCCGGTCGCGCAGTGTCGCCGCCGCAGCAGCGAGCTCGACGCGCGTGTTGACGCCCTCGGTCTCGGCGGGATCGGCGGCGACGTGGGCGACTACGTGTTCGCCGCGGGCGACCAGGTCGCGCACGGCGTCGGTGAGGTAGAGCTCGCCCTGGACGTTGTGCGGCTCGAGCCGGTCGAGCGCCGGCCAGAGCAGCTCGCTGCGGAAGACGTAGATCGAGGAGTTGCACTCCTGGATCTCCAGCTGCTCGGGCGTCGCATCGCCGGCCTCGACGACCCCCTCGACCGTTCCGTCCGGCGCGCGGACGATGCGGCCATACGCGCGGGCGTCCTCGGGCACGAAGGAGAGGACGGTCGCGGCGGCGCCCTCGCCGAGATGCTCCGCGACCAGCGCCTCGAGCGCCGCCGTCGTCAGGAGCGGCGTGTCCCCAGAGAGGACGAGGACGTGCTCGGCGCTCTCCCCCACCGCCTCCCGGGCGGAGCGCACGGCATCGCCCGTGCCGAGCGCCTGCTCCTGAACCGCGACGCGCGTGTCGCCGAACTCGTCCCGGCTCTCGGGCGATGCGATCACGACCAGCAGATCCGGCCCGAGCGGCCGCGCAGCCTCCAGCACCCAGTCGACCATGCGCCGGCCGAGAATCGGGTGCAGGTGCTTCGGGGTCGACGAGCGCATGCGCGTGCCGAGCCCTCCGGCCATCACCACGGCTGCGATTGAGGTATCTGTCACGGGACGACTGGGGCGCCAGGATTCGAACCTGGGATCACGGGACCAAAACCCGTTGCCTTACCGCTTGGCCACGCCCCATGGTTCGGGGAGATCATCCTAACGGCGGTCTTGGAGCAGGACGACGAGCGCGACGACGGCGATCAGCACGAGCGCGACCACCGCGAACGCGGTCAGCACGAGCGCCAGCACCGGTACGAGCACGACGGCGACCTGCGAGACGGCGAAGATCCACGAGACCTCTCGAACCTCCTCGCGCCGCGACTCGCGGCCCCACAACACGTAGACGACGACCGCGGCGATCGCGAGCAGGACGACGATCCACCAGTCGATCGAGCCGACGAGGACGAGGATTCCCTCGACGAGCGCGACGAGGAGCGCGATCCGGAGCCGGTACTCCCGCAGCCCGCGTCCGAAGCGGGTGCTGCCGTGCTCGATCGTGGCGGGGCGGTCCATGCCACAACGGTACCGCCTCCGCTGCGTCTTCAGCCGTACCAGACCGGGACGGTCAGCCAGGTCCTGCCGGCGTCGCGCAGCCCCCGGCGGGCCGCTTCGGCCTGGCGTCGGTGGTGAAAGAGGCCGTAGACCGCCGGCCCCGCGCCGCTGACGTCGGCGCGGAAGGCGCCGTGCCGAAGCAGCGTCTCTGCGAGGGGCGAGGAGGCGAGGTCGTTCGGGGGCAGCGCGGCGAGGTCGCGAGGGCGTCGTACCTCCGCGAGCGCGGAGTCGAGCCGAGCCCGGCGCTCCTCCCAGCTGGCCTCTCCCCCGCGCTCGTCGAAGGCGGCGTAGACGGCGGCGGTCGAGGCCTTGGCCGCGCCGTCCGGGAGCACGAGCACGATCCAGTAGTCCTGCGGCAGACCGAGTTGCGCCAGGGCGGAGCCGTCGCCGCGGCCCAGTTGTGGCCCGTCAGCGAGGAAGAAGGGGACGTCGGCGCCGAGCCTCGCCGCGAGCGCGTGCAGCTCCGAGCCGGGCAGCGGCGCGTCGAGCGCCTGGTTCGCGAGCCGGAGGGCGGTCGCCGCGTCGGAGCTGCCGCCGCCGAGACCGGCCGCGACGGGGATCCGCTTCGTGATCGTCGCAGCCCAGCGGGGCTCGACCCCGGCGGCGGCGGCGAGCCCCGCCAGGGCCTCGCGGACGATCGTGTCGCCGGGGAAGCCGGAGACCGTGAGGTCCCGACCGGGAGCGATCTCGACGCGGTCGGCCACGTCGATCCGTTGCAGCACCGTCGCGACCTCGTGTTTGCCGTCGGCTCGGGTCGGGCCGACGACGAGCGCCAGGTTGATCTTGGCGGGCGCGGGGGCTCTCACAGAGCCTCGGCGAGGGCCACGAACTCGGGCGGTGCGAGCGCCTCGGCGCGCGATTCCGGGGGACGGCCGACCGCCGCGAGTGCCGCCGCCGCCTTCTCCCGCGAGCAGAGCCCCGCGAACGCGAGCGAGTTGGGCAGCGTCTTGCGACGGTGGGCGAACGCCGCCTCGACGACCCGCTTGATCTGCTCGAAGTCGGCGGGCAGCGGCAGGCGGCGGAACGCGACGAGCGCCGAGTCGACGTTCGGCGGCGGACGGAAGACCGTGCGTGCGACGGGATGGAAGCCGGTGCGCTCCGCTGCGAGCTGGACGAGCACGGAGACGCTGCCGTATGCCTTCGTCGAGGGGGCGGCGAAGAAGCGGTCGGCGACCTCGCGCTGCACCATCACGGTCCAGAGCTCGACGCCGGGCAGCCCGGTCAGGCTCTCGGCCACGATCGGCGTCGCGACGTTGTAGGGCAGATTCGCGACGAGCTTGGTCGGAGCCGGCTCGAGTGCGGCAAGGTCGAGCTGGAGTGCATCCCCCCAGTGGATGTCGACGTTCGGCCGCTCGGCGAGCTCGGCGAGGTGCGCCGCGAGCGACCGGTCGAGCTCGACTGCGTGGACGTGGCCGGCGCGGTCGGCGAGGCGCCGCGTGAGGACGCCGAGGCCAGGCCCGATCTCGAGCACCACGTCGTCGGCGCCGAGCTCCGCGAGCCGCTCGATCACGCCGACGATGTTCTCGTCAGCGAGGAAGTGCTGGCCCAGCTGCTTCTTCGGGCGGACGCTCACGGCAGGCGGAAAGCGGTCGCAGCGTTGGCGTCGATCCTGGCTGCGAGGGCGGCGGCGTCCTCACCGCGCGCCCCGGCGAGCGCGGCGACCGTGTGGACGACATGCGCGGGCTCGTTCGGTCGGCCGCGGACCGGCTGCGGCGCCAGGTAGGGACTGTCCGTCTCGACGAGGATCCGCTGGGCCGGGACGGCGGCCGCCGCCTCGCGCAGCGTCTCGGCCTTCGGATACGTCGCGTTTCCGGCGAAGGAGAAGTACCAGCCGCGCTCGACACCTGCCGCGAGCAGCTCAGGCTCCGAGAAGCAGTGCATGACGACGACGCCGTCGTGCGCGCGCAGCATCGCCTCGGTGTCGGCGTTCGCGGAGCGGGTATGGACGACGATCGGCAGGCCGAGCTCGGAGGCGAGCGCCAGCTGCGCCGAGAAGAGGCTGCGCTGCTCGGCTCGTGCGTCGCCCCCGTAGTGGTAGTCGAGCCCGGCCTCGCCGACCGCGACCGCTCTCGGGTGGTCGAGCAGGGGACGGAGCTCGCCCACCCGCGCCGCTTCGGCCGTGGTGGCCTGGTGCGGATCGATTCCGAGCGCCGCGTGGACGCCGTCATGCTCGGTCAGGTCGAGGGCGCGGCGAGACGATTCGATCCCCGTCCCGATCGTGATCACGCGGGTCACGCCGGCCGCACGGGCGCGCTCGAGGGCGCTCTCAGGCGCCTCGAGCACGTCGAGGTGCGCGTGGGTGTCGATCACGCTATGCCGCCGTGGCGGGCTCGTCGATCCGCGGGAAGAGCGGCTGCGCCGGCTCGATGCCGGAGGTCGCTTCGGTGCGACCGTACGCGACGTTCTCCCACGCGACGTCGAGCGGCTGGCGCAGAGTCTCGAGGATCCGCTCCGATGTCTCCGGCAGGTAGGCAGCGAGCGCGATCGCCGCGATTCGAAGACCGTCCGCGAGCTCGTAGAGCGCACGATCGAGCTCCGCGGCACGACCGGGATCCTTCGCCAGCTCCCACGGCTTCGTCTGCTCGACGTGCCGGTTCAGCCGGCGGAGGTAGTCCCAGATCGTCTCGAGCGCGCCGGTCACGTCCCAGCGGTCGAGGGCGGCCGGAATGTCGTCGTGGAGCGCGCGCGCAGCTGCGGCGAGATCGCTGTTCTCGTCGGGCGCCGGCGTGAGCTCACCGTCGCGGTAGCGGGCGATCATCGCCGTCGTCCGCGAAAGCAGGTTGCCGAGGTCGTTCGCGAGCTCGCGTTCGTAGCGCTCCCGGAAGCTCTCCAGCGTCACGTCGCCGTCCTGGCCGAACGGGACGACGCGCGCGACCCAGAAGCGGACCGGATCGACGCCGTACTCATCGACGAGATCGAGCGGGTCGAGCACGTTCCCGAGTGACTTCGAGATCTTCTGGTTGTCGAGGTTGAGGTAGCCGTGGACGAAGAGCTGTCGCGGCGGCTCGTATCCGGCCGAGAGCAGCAGCGCCGGCCAGTAGACACAGTGGAAGCGGAGGATGTCCTTCGCGAGCAGGTGGTTGGCCGGCCAGAGGCCGAGATCGGCCTCCGGCGCATAGGCGAGTGCGCTCAGGTAGTTGATCAGCGCATCGGCCCAGACGTAGGCGACCTGATCCGGGTCCCAGGGGATCGGGATCCCCCAGGTCTGCGTCGCGCGGCTGATCGAGAAGTCGCGCAGACCGCCGGCGATGAAGCTGCGAGCCTCGTTGGCGCGGAACCGTGGCAGGACGAAGTCGGGCCGCTCGTCGTAGAGCTGCAGCAGGCGCTCCTCGTAGGCGGAGAGCCGGAAGAACCAGTTCTTCTCCTCCAGCCACTCGGGCACGGTGCCGTGATCGGGGCACTTGCCGTCGACGAGCTCGGCCTCGGTCTTGAAGGCCTCGCAGCCGACGCAGTAGAGGCCGGCGTAGACGTCCTGGTAGACGTCGCCGTTGTCGTAGATCCGCTGGAGGAAGTCCTGGACGAAGGCCTTATGCCCGTCATCGGTCGTCCTGATGAAGAAGTCGATCGACGCGTTGACGCGCTCGGGCAGCTCCTGCCACGCGACGACGATCTGGTCGACGTACTCCTTGGGCGTGAGCCCCTGCTCCTCGGCCACACGCGCGACCTTGTCCGCGTGCTCGTCGACCCCCGTCAGGAAGTACGTGCGCTCGCCCCGCTGGCGGTGATGGCGCACGAGGATGTCGCCGATGATGGTCGTGTACGCGTGACCGATGTGCGGCGTCGAGTTGACGTAGTAGATGGGTGTTGTCAGGTAGAAGCTCATCGCCGTCCATGATAGGCGCAGCCCTGCGGGCGACCTGGGCTGCAAACCCGGCCGCGACGGCGGCACCGGCGAGCAGCAGCCAGAGGATCCCCGGCCGGCGGTCATGTCCCTGCGCGAGCTCGGTTCGCGACTGAACGGCCGGCCTGACCGCGTCCCGCGGCTCCGGAGAGGGCGCGACGGCGCGTCCGAGCCGCCGTACGTCGCCGACGCGCAGCTCCGGTCGTGCTGCCGGCGAGACGGTCTGACGCGGAAGCGCCCGGCCGTGAGCCGCTTTCCGCGCCACCTGGGCGGGCCGTGACGGCGGGGTGAGTCGGCGCACCTTCGAGAGGTGCCGGGCCGCAGCATGCGTGTGCACCGGCGCGACGCGTCGCCGCGACGGTGTCGCCCGCAAGCCCGGTGCGCGCTCGGGCGCGGTCGAGGCGGTCGGCGCGAGGCGCCGCCGCGGCGGCTCGGCCGGCTCGGCCGCAACCGGCTCGGTTGCGCCGGCCTCTGCCGGCGCGGCCGCGATCGCCGGCGCCGTCGCAACGGCGGCGGGCGGCGGCTCGACGGCTGCCGGCGAGGGCTGTGCAGGTTCCGGCGAGGACACCGGCGCGGGCTCGGGCGCAGCCAGCGGCGTCCGGGCCGGCAGCAGGAGCGTCGGATCGACGTAGCCGTTCGGCTCCGCCGCGACCCGGACGCCGAGGTGGACGTGAGGCGCGGCGGTGACCGCGTCCTCGCTCGCGCCGACGTGGCCGACGACCTCGCCCTCGGCGACGGAGGCGCCGCGTGCGACGGCGATCGCGCCGAGCTGGAGCACCGTGACGGCGTAGCCGTCTGCGGTCTGGATCGTCAACGCGCGGCCGCCTGCGGGGACCGGGCCGGCGAACGAGACGATGCCGGTGGCAGGCGCGCGAACCTGGTCGCCGGCCGCGGCGCCGATGTCGATGCCGCGGTGCTGGCCGGCCTCGTACTCGTCGCCCGCGAGCGCGAACGGACGCAGGACCGGCCCATCCGCCGGCCAGACCCAGCCGGCCGCAACCGGGACGACGATCAGGGACGCGATCGCAGCGACGACCGCGACGAGGAGCATGCGCCGCATCGAATACCGCCTTCGTGACGTGGAGGGCAACTCGATCCACGCTAGCGGGGCGTCTCAGCGGCTTTTCAACGATTCCGCATAGAGAGTGTTACGGGAAACGTGCGTGAGCCGGGCGACCACGTCGGCCGCCTGGCGCCGGGGCACACCCGAGGCGACGAGCTCCCCCACCGCCGCGATCGCCTCGCCCTCGGTCGCACCCCCGGCCGGCTCGGGCGCCCCGCCGAGCACGAGCGTCACCTCGCCCTTCGGTGCGTCCGCGAACCGCGGCGCGACCTCGCGCGCCGGGCCGCGGACGATCTCCTCGAACCGCTTCGTCAGCTCGCGGCAGACGGCGACGGAGCGCTCCGGCAGCGCCGCGGCGAGGGAGCGCAGCGTCGCCGGCAGGCGCTGCGGCGACTCGAACGCGACCGCGGGATTGGGCGACGCGCGCAGCTCGTCCCACAACCCCCCCAGCGCCTTCTCGCCGCGCGGCAGGTAGCCCAGGAACTGAAAGCGCTCGCCGGCGAGGCCGCTCGCGACGAGGGCGGTCTCGACGGCAGACGGCCCCGGCAGCACTGTCACGGGGAGACCAGCCTCGAGTGCTGCCTGGATCAGCCGCGCCCCCGGGTCGTTGACGCCGGGCAGGCCGGCGTCGGAGACCAGCGCGATCCGCTCGCCGGCCGCGAGCCGCGGCAGCAGCTCGGCCGTCCGCGCCGCCTCGTTGTGGCGGTGGTAGCTGAGCAGCCGCGCCGTGATCCCGTGGCGGTCGAGCAGCCCCTTCGAGTGGCGGGTGTCCTCGCAGAGGACGACGTCCGCCTCGGCCAGCTCGCGCAGGACCCGCAGCGTCACGTCCTCGAGGTTCCCGATCGGCGTCGCGCAGACGGCGAGCGGCATCGGTTATTCCGCCCCGAGCGCCTCGAACGCGTTCAGCCCCGCCCCGATCAGGCCCGCGGCGGAGCCGAGCTCGGCCTTGACGATCTTGACCGGCAGCGCGTCCGGCTCGACCGTTTCGCGGCGGGCGATCTCGAGCGCGGACGGGGCGAGGAACTCGAACGCCGCCATGCCGAAGCCGCCGCCGACGATGACGAGCTCGTTGCCGAAGATGTTCACGAAGGAGCCCATCGCGGCGCCGAGCAGGTGACCGATCCCGGCGAGCGCCTCGCGTGCTTCCGGATCCCCCTCCTCGGCCCGGCCGACGAGCAACTCCGCGTTCGCACCTTCACCCCACAGCTTCTCCGCCGCCCGGTCCGCGGCATTGCCGGACGCGACCGCCTCGAGGTGGCCGCGGCCGCCGCACCGTCCCTGGCAGGGCGGGCCGTCCGCGACGACGACCACGTGCCCGAGCTCGGCGATCCCCCGGTAGAGCGCGCCGTCGCTGACGACTCCGCCGCCGACGCCCGTCCCGAGGGTGAGCATGACCAGGTCGTCCGCCCCACGCCCCGCACCCAGCCTCCACTCGGCGAGCGCGGCGGCGTTCGCGTCGTTCTCGACCACCGCGGGGAGACCGAACCGCTCCTGCGTCAGGTCGTCCAGCACGACGTCCTGCAGCGGGATGTTCACCGACCCGACCGACCTGCCGGTGCTGCGGTCGATCACCGACGGGATCCCGAAGCCGATCGCCGCGACGCGCTCGTCCGCGAGCGGCTCGATCGCCTCGACGATCGCCTCCAGCAGCGCCTCCTGCGACTCGGTCGGCGTCGCCACCTCGTGCCGCTCGTGCAGCGTGCCGTCCGCGTCGAGCGACCCCGTCGCGATCTTGGTGCCGCCGAGATCCACACCGATGACGCGTTGGGCACCCACGGGACGCGGCTACCATACCGCCCCGGATGGCGGACGCAGAGAAGCCCTACAGGCTCTACAAGGGCGGCCGCACACGAGGGAAGGTGCCCACGGCGCCGCGTCCGGAACGGGCAGCCCGTGTCGAGCCGGGCCGCGCGAAGCCGCCCGGCAAGCCCCGCTGGGGTCGCCGGATCGGGCTCGCGGTGCTCGCGCTCGGGGTGCTGCTGATCGTCTGGCTCGTCGCCAGCTATCTCGCCTTCCGCAACGGCGTCGAGGAGGCGAACGCGCGCCTGCCGAAGGCGGTCGAGGCGAACCTCGCCGCCCAGGACGGCCTGCTCACCTCGAAGCCGTCGCTGATCATGCTGCTCGGCACCGACGGCGACAAGACCGCCGCGCGCCAGGACTTTCGCCGCTCCGACTCGATCCTGCTCGTTCGCACCGACCCGAAGCGGCACCGGATGGCGTACCTCTCGATCCCGCGCGATCTCCGCGTCGACATTCCCGGCCAGGGGCCGAACAAGATCAACGCCGCCTTCCAGCTCGGCGGCCCGGCGCTGACGATGAAGACCGTGCGCGCGCTCACGGGGCTGCAGCCGAACCACGTCGTCCTCGTCGACTTCGACAACTTCAAGGAGGTGATCGACGCGCTCGGCGGGGTCGAGATCGACGTGCCGAAGCCGATCCTCTCCAACCGCTTCGACTGCCCCTATGCAACCGAGGCGCGCTGCCAGCAGTGGCCTGGCTGGCGCTTCGAGAAGGGCAAGCAGACGATGGACGGCAAGCGGGCGCTGATCTACTCGCGCGTGCGCGAGAACCGGCTCGACCCGGCCGAGAACGACCTCACGCGCGGCGAGCGGCAGCAGGCGGTCCTCGAGGCGATGACCGACAAGCTCGTCTCGGCGCGGACGTTCGGCAAGCTGCCCTTCGTCGGCGACGATCTCGTCAAGCCGCTCACGACCGACCTCTCCGCCGGTCAGTTCCTCCAGCTCGGCTGGGTCCGCTTCCGCTCCAACGAGGGCCGCTCCCTGCACTGCCGCCTCGGCGGCGAGCCGCAGTCGGTCGGCGGCGAGTCGGTGCTCGTCGGCGGCGAGGAGAACAGCGCCACCCTGGCGATGTTCACCGGCCGCTCGGCGCCGCAGCCGCCGCGGCCGGGGACGACCTTCGGCGCCGGCTGCAGGGTCGGCCGCGGCGTCTAGTTAGGGTCGCAGCGTGGGGATCATCGGCTGGATCTTCTTCGGGCTGCTGGCGGGCGCGGTCGCGCGTGCGCTGACGCCCGGACGCCAGGAGATCGGCTGCTTCGGCACGCTCGCCGTCGGCGTCGTCGGCGCGCTGCTCGGCGGCCTGCTCGGCGAGGCCGTGTTCGACACCGACGTCCGCTTCGCCTGGGATGTGAAGCCGTTTCTGCTCGCCGTGGCCTGCTCGATCCTGCTGCTGCTCGGGCTGAGCGCCCTGCAGCGCCGCTAGTCCGCGGCGGGCGCAGCCTTCTTCTCGCCCGACTCCGCCTTCTTGTCGGACGACGAGTCGCCGGCGCCGTCCTTCGAGGCGTCCTTCTTCTTCCCCGAGCCCCGGCCGTAGTCGGTCGAGTAGAAGCCGGAACCCTTGAAGTGGACCGAAACGGGGTAGAGCACCTTCTCGACAGGGCTCTTGCCGCACACCTCGCACCGCTCCGACGGAGGGTCCGACATCCGCTGGAAGACCTCGAAGGTGTGCCCATCCGGGCACCGGTACTCGTAGATCGGCATGGCGAGGGAGTGTAGCCAGGCAGACTGACGGCGACGATGAGCGAGACCGCACAGGCAACCCGTTTCGGCGCCCGCGAATGGGCGGTCGCGAGGCCGTGGCTGGCGGCGCATTGGTTCCCGCTCGGCATCGCTGCGATCACGACGGCGACGGCCGCATTTCTCTTCCACCAGCTGCTCGCCTGGCCCCCGCACGAGGACGAGGCGCTGCCGCTCTTCGTCGGCCGCCACCCACTCGACGAGATGTTCCAGGTCGTGCTGGAGGAGCGCGGCGGCGCGCCGCTGCACTTCCTGCTCGCGTGGACGGTCGCGCAGCTCGAGCTCGGGCTCGGAGGCCTACGTGCGGTCTCGGCGGTCTTCGCGGTCGCGAGCCTGCCCATCGTCGCCCTGCTGCTGGCGCGGCTCGGCGGCCGGGCGGCGGCGCTCGCCGGGACGCTGCTGCTCGCGACCAGCTGGACGTTCGTCTTCCACGGCGTCTACGGCCGCATGTACAGCCTCTTCCTCTTCACGGCCGCGCTCTCCTACCTCGCCCTGCTCGGCGCGCTCGATCGGGGCGGCCGCCGCGCGTGGGCGCTCTGGGCGCTCGCGATCCTCGCCACCGTCGCGACACATCCCTACGGTGCGCTCGTGCTGGCGTCGCAGGGCGCGTTCGTGGTCGTCGCACGGCGCGAGCGGCTGCGCCAGGCGGCCTGGGCCTTCGGCGCCGTCGCCGTGCTCGGAATCCCGTTCTGGCTGACCGACCTCGTGCTCGCCGGCCGCTTCGACGCGGGCGTCGCGGGCGGCAGCCGGCTCGACGTTGCCGAGTACGCCTGGCAGGCGGCCGGGGACTTCAGCGCCGGCTTCCCCGTGCTCCCGGCCGTGCTCGTGGCCGCGGCCGCGGGAGTCGCCGTGCTCCCGCGGGAGAGCCGGATCCTCGCTGCGTGCGCGGCGCTCGTCCCGCTGGCGGCGCTCGTCGTCGCCCGCAGCAGCGGCTCGCCGGAGACGCGCCATCTGATCTTCCTGCTCCCCTTCGTCGCGCTCGCCGTCGGCGCGGGGATCGCACGCCTCGGCCGCGTCTGGGGAAGCGCCGCGCTCGCCGCGCTCGTCCTCGCGCAGCTGGCCTGGACCTGGGACCGGACGCCCGAGCTGTTCGAGTGGGAGCCGGACGTCCGCCAGGAGGCGCGGGCGGAGGCGGCCGCGTACATCGCCGCGACGACGGCCAGCGACGACGTCCTACTCGGCTACGACCCGCTCTTCCTGCAGGCGTGGGAGCAGAGCCGCGACGTACCGCTCGCCGTGCTCCCGCGGGCCGACGCAGACCTGGCGCTGCACAACCTGCTCGCGCTCGAGCGGCCGATCGGGCACGGGGTCTGGGTGCTCGACTCGAGCAAGACCACGAACATCGAGCGCTCGCTGCAGATCCCGCACGTCTCCCCGCGGCCCGAGTCGGCGTTCGACGTCCGCGACTTCGGGCCGTTCCTCGTCATCCGCACGCGCGAGCCGGTGGTGACGCCGGAGCGGTACCTCGAGCGGGCGGGCGAGGCGATGCTCGTCGGGAAGCGGCTCTACCTCGGCGACGCCGACATCAACCTGCCGACGATCGAGCGCGCCGCGCGGGCGCTGCGCGGCTACGGCGCCAGCCGCTCGCTCTCGACGAGCTCGCGGTAGCAGGGCGCCTCTTCGAAGGCGGCGAGACCGGCCGGCGTCTCGCGCTTGCGGTCCTTCGGCCGCAGCCGCCGGGCGGCTGCGATCGCGGCGGAGGCGCCGACGGCGGCGCCGACGAGGAAGGACCGCGTTCGCGAGCGGCGTGACTCTCCGTCCATGGAAGGATCGTATGCGTGTTCGTCACTCTCGGTGACCTCCTCCTCGACGTGATCGTCCGGCTCACGCAGCCCCTCGCCGAGGGAGCGGATGCGGATGCGGTGACACGGCTCGGGCCGGGCGGGCAAGCCGCGAACGTGGCCGCGTGGATCGCCGAGCTCGGCGCGGAGGCGCGCTTCGTCGGCAAGCGCGCCGACGACGAGGCCGCGCGCACGGCGGCGGCTGGCCTCGAGCGCTACGGCGTCGACGTTCGGGGGCCGGTCGTCTCCGGCCGGACCGGCACGGTCGTCTCGCTCGTCGGCACCGACGGCGCCCGCACGATGGCCTCCGATCGCGGCGTCTCGCCCGACCTGCGCGTGGAGGAGCTCGATCCCGCGTGGCTCGAGGGCTGCACGCACCTCCATCTGCCCGGCTACTCGCTGCTCCGCTCGCCGATCGACGCGGCCGCGCTCTCGGCGGCAGAGCTGGCGCCCCGCCTCTCCGTCGACCTCTCCTCCTGGAGCGCGATCCGCGACTTCGGCCCGACCCGCTTCCGCGAGCGCCTCGAGGCGCTGCGGCCGGCGATCGTGTTCGCGAACGAGGACGAGGAGCGGATCATCGGCGGCCCGATCGCCGGGACCGACTGGGTGCTGAAGCGCGGCCCGCTCGGCGCGCGCTTCGGCGAGCTCGAGCTCCCCGCCGTCGCCGCGGAGCCGCTCGACACCACCGGCGCCGGTGATGCGCTCGCGGCGGGCTACCTCGTCGGCGGACCCGAGCTCGCCCTGAGCGCGGCCGCACGCTGCGTCGCACAACTAGGCTCGATGCCGTGAAGGATCCGATCAGGATCTCCGACGAGGTCGACCAGGCGCTGGCAGAGCGGCGGCCCGTCGTGGCGCTCGAGACGACGCTCGTCGCGCACGGCTTCCCGCCCGGCGAGGGCGTCGAGGTCGGGCTGGAGAGCGAGCGGCGCGTCCGCGACGCCGGCGCGGTGCCGGCCACGATCGGCGTGCTCGACGGGCAGCTGCGCGTCGGCCTCTCGGAAGACGAGCTCGGCCGCTTCGGCGCCGACGCGCGCAAGGTCGGCCCCCGCGACCTCGCCGCCGCGATCGTTCAGGGCGCCGTCGGGGCCACGACCGTCGGCGGCACGCTCGCCGCCTGCCGCGCGGTCGGGATCGGCTTCATGGGCACCGGCGGCCTGGGCGGAGTCCATCGCGGCTTCCCCGACCCACCGGACGTCTCGGCCGACCTCGGCGAGCTGATCCGCACCGAGGCGATGATCGTCTCCTCGGGTGTGAAGTCGATCCTCGACGTGCCCGCGACCGCGGAGCTGCTCGAGACGCTGGGCGTGCCGGTGCTCGGCTACCGGACCGACGACTTGCCGCTCTTCTACGCCGCGCACGGCGGCCCGCCCGTCTCGGCGCGGGTCGAGTCGGCCGAGGAGGCGGCGCAGATCGCGCAGGCGCACTGGCGGCTCGGCCGCCACTCCTCGCTCCTGCTCGGCCGCCCTGCCGAGCACAGCCTCGACGACGTCGAGCCGCTGATCGAGCGGGCGCTGGCCGACGCGCACGAAGAGGGCGTGACCGGCCAGCAGGTGACGCCGTTCGTCCTCGCCTACCTTCATCGCGAGTCCGGCGGGCGCACGCTCGCCGCGAACCGCGAGCTGATCGCCGCCAACGCACGACTCGCCGGGGAGGTCGCAGTCGCCTATGCCGCTCTATGAAGCTGTTCAGGACCTGACGCTCACGATCGAGCGCGTCGAGCTCGAGCCGCACGTCCTGCCGCTGAAGCACATCACCCGCCGCACCACGGTCGTCCACCTCCACGGCGAGGGCGAGGAGGGCGTCGGCGAGGACGTCTCCTACGAGGAGGCGCTCCAGCTCGCCTTCACCCTCGACGCGCTGCCGGATCTCGCCGGCGAGCACACGCTCGACTCCTTCTCCGCGCTCGTCGCTGGCCAGCCGGGCTACCGGCAGTGGGGACTCGAATCGGCGGCGCTCGACCTGGCGCTCCGCCAGGCGGGCCGCTCACTCGCTGACGCGGTCGGGCGGGTGCCTGCGCCGGTCACGTTCGTCGTCTCCCAGAGCGCGGTCCAGGAGCTGCTCGCGCTGTATCCAGAGCTCCGTTTCAAGCTCGACGCGAGCGACAAGTGGACGGACGAGGTCGTCGCCGAGCTCGCCGCGACCGGCGCTGTCGACGTCGTCGACTTCAAGGGCCTCTACGACGGTGACTGGGTCGACGCGACGCCCTCGGCCGAGCTCTACGGCCGGGTCGCGGCGGCATTCCCGGAGGCGTGGCTCGAGGACGCGCGCCTGGACGACGCAACGCGGCCGGCGCTCGACCCGCACCGCGGCCGGCTGACGTGGGACTTCCCCATCCACTCCGTCGACGACGTCGAGGCGCTCGAGTGGCCGCCGCGCTGCCTGAACTCGAAGCCGTCGCGCTTCGGCAGCGTCAGGCGGCTCTTCGACTTCTACGACCACTGCGCCGCGAAGGGGATCGAGGTCTACGGCGGCGGCCAGTTCGAGCTCGGCCCCGGCCGCAGCCAGATCCAGCAGCTCGCCTCGCTCTTCCACGCCGACGCGCCGAACGACGTCGCGCCGAAGGAGTACAACGACGGGGGCCCGAGGCCCGGCCTGCCGCAGAGCCCGCTGCCGCCGGCGTCGCGCGAGCCGGGGTTCCGCTAGCTCGACAGCGCCTCGGCGACGTCGAGGGTCGAGATAACGCCGAGTGGCCGGCCGCTCACCCTGTCGGCGACCAGAAGGTGGGCGATGCCGTGCTCGGCCATCAGCTGCGCTGCGTGCGCGACCGTGTCGTCGGGGGCGACGACGCAAGGCGGAAGGTCCGCCGCGCTCCCAGCGGTCTCGTCAGGGGACGCCGTCGCGAGCCGCGCGACGACGTCGATATCGGAGAGGACGCCCCAGACACCCGCAGCGTCGTGCGCGTGGCCGTCCGCGACGACGACTGCATGGATCCGGTGGGCGGCGAGAATCCGCGCGACCGTGCGCAGCGGCGTCCCGGGCGGGCACGTGACTAGGCCGCGGTGCATGACATCCGCCACGGACGTGCACGCCAGGTCGGGCTCAGGTGCGACGCCGGTCATGGCTCCTCTCGTTCACCCCGAGCGTGCCCGACCGCACCGCGGACGTCGTCGGGAGAACGACGCGGACCGGCTGCGGGAATCTACGAGTCGAGCACGCCGAGGAGCGTGTCGATGTCGACGAGCTCGAGCGACTGCAGCTTGGCGCTGCCGCGCGCACCGAGCGCGAGCGAGATCTTCGCGACGGTGGCCGCGTCCGGCGCCTCGACGATGTTGACGAAGTCGTACTCGCCGAGCGTCGCCCACTGGTGCAGGACCTTCGCCCCGAGCTCCTCCACGTCCTGGTTGACCTCGCGTAGGCGGCTCGGGTTCGCCTTCAGCGTCTGCACACCCTGCGGCGTCAGCGTCGACAGCATCAGATAGGTCGGCATCAGCGGCTCCTCTCGGCGCGGGACGTGGAGTCTAGTCGCGCCGCCTGGTCGAAGTAGAGGAGGGCGGCGCCGAGGAAGAGGAGCGGGGAGACGACCAGGTCGGCGATGAAGACGGCCGCGCGAATGGCGTTGTCCGCCTGCTCGCGGAGCAGGAACGCAAGCGCGACGCGGGAGAGGACGAAGACGATCACGAGCGTCGCCAGCGAGCCGAGGGCATGGATGTAGTCGGCGCGGCACAGCTCGACGGCGCGGCGCAGCGCCGCCCGGGCGGGCGCGTCCTCGATCATCACCACCGGCACGACGAGCCCGACGAGCGCGAGCCACGCGACCGAGAGGATCGCGAACCAGGGGAAGAACACGGCGGCGGGCAGGAAGGCGAGCGTGCCGAGCAGGAACGCGCGGAGCCAGGTCGCCCAGCCGGGCCGGACGTCGCCGACGATCGCCGCGGCCCAGGCGAAGGCGAGCGTGAACGCGGGCGCGGCGACGACGAGGATGACGATCTTCTCGGCGACCGTCGTCCCGACGGCGAGCGTGTCCGCTGCGGCGAGCGGCAGCCCGAGCGGGAGTGCGAGCCGGTAGCGGCGGCCGTAGAGGCGGATCGCCTCCGCGACGACCTGCCCGACAGTTCGCGTCTCGGGCGGGAGCGGCGGCGGCAGCGCCTTCGAGCTCATGCGCCCGACGCCCCGGCGACGAGGCGCGGCAGCGTTTCGGCCAGCAGCGAAAACGCCTCCTCGAAGCGCCAGCGCGCCCGGTCCGGCTCGTCGATCTCGTTCGAGACGACGCGGACCTCGACGGCCGGCACCCCCGCCAGCGCGCACGCCCGGAGCACGGCGAACCCCTCCATCGCCTCGACCTCGACGCCGTGCGAGCCACCGACCCGGGCGCTCGTCCCGATCGGCCGCAGCACGGCCTCGGGGAACGCGGCCTGCAGCCGAGCGAGGAGCTGGTCATCCGGGAGCGCTCGGGCCGGCACGAACGGGCCGGCCGCGTCGCAGTAGACGGCTTCCGAGCCGAGCACGAGCGTCAGCGGCTCGAGCCCGCGCGCGCCGGCGATGCCGACGTGCAGAACCGCGCTCGGCCGCTCCTCGGCGATCGCGCGTGCAGTCGCAGCGGCAGCCTCGACCGGCCCGATCCCGCAGATCGCCGTGCGCGCGTTCTCGACCGGAGCGAGCTCCCGCTCGGTCGCGGCGACGACGAGCAGCATGCGTCAGTCGAGCTGAGCGGCGAGGCGCTCGGCCTCGTCGACGAGCTCGCCGATCGCGTCGAGCCCGGCCGACCAGAAGGCGGGGTCGCCGATGTCGAAGCCGAGCCGCGACGCCAGCTCGGCCGGCGGCGCCGAGCCGCCCGCACGCAGCAGGTCGAAGTACGGCTCGACGAGCGAGTCCCCCTCGTCGAGGTAGCGGCGGTAGATCGCGAGCGAGAACAGGTAGCCGAACGAGTACGCGTAGACGTAGCCCGGCACCTGAATGAAGTGCGGGACGTAACTCCACCAGATGCCGTAGTTGTCCGTCACCTCGACCGCGTCGCCGAGCATCCGGCGCTGCTCGGTGCTCCAGAGCTCGGAGATGCGCTCGACAGTCAGCTCGCCCTCCTCGCGCCGGCCGGTGTGGATCGCATGCTCGAAGCGGTTCATCGCGATCTGGCGGAAGACGGTCGCGACCGTGTCGTCGATCCGGCCGACGAGCAGGTCGAGCAGCGCCCGCGGATCGTCCTCGCGCTCCTTCAGCTTCTCGAACGTGAGCGCCTCGGCGAAGACCGACGCCGTTTCGGCCAGCGTCAGCGGCGTCCGCGCGTTCAGCAGACCGAGGTCCTGGGCGAGTGAGCCGTGCAGGCCGTGCCCGAGCTCGTGTGCGAGCGTCAGCACGCTGCGCCGCTCGCCGGCGTAGTTCATCAGCACGTACGGATGCACGCCGGGGACCGTCGTCGCGCAGAAGGCGCCGAGCATCTTCCCCGGCCGCAGCGCCGCGTCGATCCAGTCCTTGTCGAAGAAGTCGCCGACGATCTCGCCCGCCTGCGGCGAGAAGTCGTTGAAGGCGCCGAGCACGATCTCGCGCGCCTCGTCCCACGCGATCGTGCCGCCGACCTCCTGGAGTGGGGCGAAGCGGTCGTAGTCCTTCAGGCGCTCGAGTCCGAGCAGCCGCGCCTTGAGGGCGTAGAAGCGCTGCGGGATGTCGTAGCGGGCCTGGATCGCGTCGACGAGGCTCTGGGCCGCCTCGTCCGGGATCTCGTTCGCCAGGTTCCGCGCCGAGATCCACGTGTCGTAGTCGCGCAGGCGATCCTCAATCGCGCGCTCGTTCAGGATCGTGTTCAGGACGTAGCCGCGCGTGCGCACTCCCGGCCGGAGTGTCTCCGTGACCGCCTCGGCGACGCGGCCGCGTTCCTCCTGCGAGGTCTCGCGCGCCAGCTTCGCGAGCGCCTCGTCGAGCGAGAGGTCGGAGCCGTCGAGCGAGACGCTGAGGTCGGAGACGAGCTCGTTGAAGAGCCGACCCCAGGCGCTGACGCCCGTGAGGCTCTTCTCGGCCGAGATCTTCTCCTCGGGCTCGGAGAGCTGGTGCGGCTTGTAGCGGCGCTGTGAGCGCAATACCTGGGCGTAGTGCTCGATCGCCGGGTCGGCGAGCAGGCGCTCGGCGACGTCGTCGTCGAGGTCGCTCCACTCGAGGTCGAAGAAGAGGAGCTCGGTCTCGATCTGGGTGTTCCGCTCGCGGACGCGCTGCACGAGCGCCCCGCGGGCCTGGTCGGTGCTGTCCGCAGCCTGGCGCAGGCGCGCGTATGTCTCGACGCGGGTCGAGGTCGACTCGATCCGCTCCAGCTCGACGACCGCGTCGTTCAGCTCCGTGGCCGAGAGCTCAGCGAGTTTGCCGCGGTAGCGCTCCCGAAACGTCTGCGCCGCCGCGAGCGACTCCTCGAGCTCGGACTCGATCCGCGGGTCGTCGGGGCCGTCGTAGAGATCGTCGAGATTCCATTCGACCGCCTCGGCGCCGGTGGTGACCGTGCTCATGCCCAGAACCTACCGATCCTCGATCCCGTGCGGCGCGCCATAGTCCGCCAGCAGCTCCAGGAACGGGCCCGGCGGGAATGCCTCCGGACCGAGCACGCCCGTCCCCTCCCAGCCGCCGTTGGCGAGCAGCTCGAGCGCGACGACGGGATTGAGCGCGGTCTGCAGCACGACGGCCTGGTGGCCCCACTCGCGCATCGACTGCTCGTTGTCGAGCACGTGGTAGAGGTAGGTCGCCCGCGGCCGCCCGTCCTTGCCGGTGCCGGTGACGTAGGTGCCGGCGCAGGTCAGCCCTCGCATCCGGGCGCCGAGCGTGGCCGGGTCGGGCAGCGCGGCGGCGACGACGTCGCGCGGCGCGACCCTGGCACCGCGCACGTCGACCGGCTCCTTCGAGTCGAGCCCGAGCTTGTGCAGCGTGCGGAGCACGTCGATGAACTCGTCCCCGAGCCCGTACTTGAAGGTGACGCGGTTGCACTCGATCCAGCGCGGGATCAGCAGCACCTCCTCGTGCTCGACGTTGACGCACTCGACGGGCCCGATCCCCTCCGGGAAGTCGAACACCTCCGGCTCCGAGAACGGCTCGGTCGTGAACCAGCCACGGTCCCGTTCCCAGATCACCGGCGGGTTCAGGCACTCCTCGATCGTCGTCCAGATCGAGAACGTGGGCGCGAAGTCGTAGCCGTCGACGACGAGGTTCGCGCCGTCGCGCACCCCGATCTCGTCGATCTCGGCGAAGAGCTCGTCGCGGGCGTACCGGGCGAAGACATCCGAGAGCCCGGGCTCGACGCCGATCCCGACGAGCGCGAGCCGGCCGGCGTCCTCCCAGCGCTCGGCCGCGGCGAACTGCGCGTCGCCGAGCTTGACGCCTGCCTCCTCGTACGGCCGCTGTGGGTGCGGCTCGGAGAGCGTCATCGCCAGGTCCAAGTAGGTGCAGCCCGCCTCGAACGCCGCCTCGAAGATCGCCGGGTTGAAGCGCGGGTCGACCGCGTTCAGGATCACGTCGGCGCTCTCGGCGCGGGCGAGCGCCGCGATCGCGGCCGGGTCGGACGCGTCGACGGCGGCGGCCGCGAAGCGCGGGTCCGCGGTGCGGTCGGCTGCCGCCTGCGCACGCTCGACATCGACGTCGGCGAGCACCATCCGCTCGAAGAAGTCGCGGCGCGCTGCGACCGAAGCGGCCGCGGCCCCGACTCCGCCCGCTCCGATCACTAGCGCACGCACGAGCGCGAACCTACCTGCGATAGTTCCGCGCAGTGGCAGGGATGCGGCCCGAGGACGTCTACCAGCTCACGGG
>DASQKK010000086.1:0-9350 GCA_035630545.1 Gaiellaceae bacterium | reverse complement strand
CTGACACCGTCTCAGCGCATCACGTCTCGCTCGGCTCGGGGCCACCGCCTGTCGTCACGACGCCCTCCGGGATCGCGTCGCCGTCGTGTGGCGGCTCGATCGTGATGTTCGGAAGGAGGCGGTCGAGCCAGCCCGGGATGTACCACGACTTCTCGCCCATCAGCGTCAGGAAGGCCGGCACGAGCGTCATCCGCACCACGAGCGCGTCGGTCAGGATCGCGACCGCCAGCAGGATCCCGAACTCCTTGGAGATCCGGTCGGAGGTGAGGATGAACGCCGCAAAGACGGTGCCCATGATCACGGCGGCGGCGACGACGACGCGGCCGATCGCGGCGATCCCGTGCTCGACCGCCTCGCGGGTCGGGAGCCCGTGGACGTGCTCCTCCCGGATCCGGCTCATCAGGAAGACCATGTAGTCCATCGAGAGCCCGAAGAGGATCGCGAACGCGATCGGTGGCACGAACGTCTCGATCGGCCCCGTTCGGTCGAGGCCCGTCAGGCCGAGCAGGTAACCCTCCTGCACCACCAGGGTGAGCACGCCGAAGCCGATGAAGGCCGAGAGGATCGTCGTGATCGCGGCCGTGAGCGAGATCACGATCGAGCGGAAGGCCATCGCCAGCACGAGGAAGGTGACGCCGATGATGTAGAGCAGGAAGAGCGGCAGCCGCTCCATGATCCGGTCGGCGATGTCCGCGAACGCAGCCGTGAGGCCGGAGACGTACGCGATCGAGTCCCCGCCCTGGGTGGCCGCAGGCACGACGTCGTCGCGGAGGCGGTGGACGAGCTGCTCGGTCTCCTCGTCCTGGGGCGCCGAGTCGGGGGTGACGAAGACGATCGCGACCGTCTCCTCGTCGTTCAGCTGCGGCTCGCTGGCCGAGGCGACGCCCTCGAGGTCGCGGACGCCCTCGTACACGCGATCGGGCGCGTCCGGGTCCCCGTTGACGTCGATCACGATCGGGATCGGGCCGTTGAAGCCGGGACCGAAGCCCTCCGCGAGCAGGTCGTAGGCGCGCCGCGCGGTCTGCTCCTCCGGCTGCGTCCCCTGGTCGGAGGCGCCGAGCCGCACGAGCGCCGAGGTTGCCGCGAGCCCGATTCCCACGATGAGGAGAACGATGAAGACCGGCTTCGCGTTCCGGGTGACGAAGCGTCCCCAGCGTGCGATCAGCGTCTTCTCGCGGGCAGCCTCGGAGTCGTCGAGCGGCGGCAGGAACGGCACCTTCAGCCGGTCGACCTTGTGGCCCAGCAGCCGGAGCACAGCGATCAGCAGCGAGTTCGCGATCAGCACCGTCGTCAGCACCCCCAGCGCCGAGCCGATGCCGAGCTTGGTCACGAAGTCGAGCCCGAAGAAGGCGAGGCCGGTGACCGAGATCGCGACCGTCAGACCGGCGAAGAGCACCGCCCGGCCGGCCGAAGCGCCAGCCTCGGCGGCGGCGTCCACCGGTGCCATGCCCTCGTGCAGCGCCTGCCGGAAGCGGGTGACGATGAAGAGCGAGTAGTCGATCCCGACGCCGAGCCCGATCATCGAGACGAGCAGCGGCGTGATCGTGTTGATGTCGGTCAGGCCCGCGAGGATGAACAGGAGCAGGAACGCCGTCATTAGCGCGACGAGGGCGAGCGCGATCGGGATCAGCGTCGCGACGAAGGTGCGGAAGACGACGAGCAGCACGAGCAGCGCCGCGAGCAGGCCGAGCAGCTCCTGCGTGCCCTGCTCGATCGGCGGGAACTCGGCGTCGCCGTTGTACTCGACGGTGACGCCGACGGGCGCGACGGCCTCGCGCACCGAGTCCTGCACCGCCAGGACAGCGTCACGATCCGTATCGAAGATGACCCGGTCGAACTGCGCCTCCGCGTAGGCGATCCGGCCGTCGTCCGAGAAGGTGTTCTCGTCGAAGGGGTCGCCGACCTCCGTGATGCCGGCCGTGTCCTCGGTCGGCTTGAACTCGTCGCTCTTCAGCTCCGCAACCGCGTCCTCGATCGCCGCCTTGCGCTCGGGCGTGTCGAGCCGCTCCCCGGCCGGGGCCGCGAAGACGAGGTTGAGCACGCCGCCCTGCTCCTCGGCGAACTCGGACTCGATCAGGTCGGTCGCCTTCTGCGTGTCCGACCCGGGGATGTCGAACTCGTCCTTGAGGCTGCCGCCGACAGTCGCGACGAGGACGATCAGGCCGGCGATGATCGCGACCCAGCTGAGGACCACGCGCCAGGGGTGTGTCGCGCAGGACCGCGCCCAGCGCGCAAGGCTTCCGGTGGCGAGACGTTCATGGGCGGCGCGGCGTTCGGGGGTCGGGCTCTCGGCCATTGCGGTGGCTCCTCCTTTGGGTCGCTAGGTCTAGAGGTTAGACGTGCGAGCGGGGTGGAACTCATCGTTCACGGCTTCGTAACCAGCTGCGGGACGCCGTCGCGGTACTGGACGACGACGCTGACGCCGAGCTCTTGCGCCCGCTCCGGCAGCTGGCGGGCGACCCGGAACGCCGCCGGAGGCGCCGAGGTCGCGTAGCCGAGCGGCCGCTCGCGCGGGGCCTGCATCGCGTAGTAGAGGTAGACGCTGCCGGCGTATGCGGCGGGCGGGAGCACGGGCAGCTCGAGCAGCCGCCCTGGCGGTGCGTCGGCGACCCGGGCGTAGACGGGGTTGTCCTCGTCGGCGACGAGCGGGTCGTAGAGCGGCACCCACAGGTCGACGGCGACGACGACCGCGGCGACGGCGGTGACGAGACGGAGCGCTCGAGTACGAGCTTGTGTTTCTGAAACACAAGCGATCGCGACGGCCGCGAGTGCCGCAAGGCAGAGGCATGCGATCGGCAGCAGCCGCTCCGGCACCCGGGTCGAGTGCAGGGGCGTATTCCGCCAGAGCACGCCGTATCCGGGCAGATTCGAGCCGAGCGCGAGCAGGCACGGGACGAGCGCCCCGAGCCCGAGTACGAGCGCGAGGCGGCGGCCCGAGGAGATTGTGTTTCTGAAACACAAGCAGCCGAGGCCCGCCACGGCGAGGAGCGGCAGGAGCCAGCCGAGGTAGACGAACTGCTCGAACTCGCCAGGGTCGCGGGAGAAGAAGTCGCCGAGCGTGGCGGAGTAGCGCTCGACCTCCGAGAAGGGGCGCTCGACCGTGTCGCGGAGGGTGAGCGCCCAGACGAGGACGCCGGCTGCGACCGCCGCGCCGGCCGCGATCGTTCCGAGCCGGAACCGGCGGCGGGCGAGCGCGTACGCGAGCACGAACGGGATCGCGCCGAGGGCGAGGTGCACCTGGCCCGAGAGGGGGATCGACGCGAGCGCGGCGGCGGCGAGCCACGCCTGCCGCCGCTCGACGCCGTAGAGCGCGAGCGGGAGGAGCATCGAGATCGGCCCGAGCAGGTGGCCGGTCGACTGCGCGACGCGGTAGGGAGCGAGGGCGAAGGCGAGCCCGCCCACGAGAGCCGGACCGAGCTCGAGGCCCAGCGCGCGCAGCCAGAGGGCGGCGAGGCCCCCGGCGCCGACGTAGGTCAGCAGGACGAAGACGTTCCAGCCGGCCACCGTCCCGAAGAGCCACTGCAGCGGGCCGTAGACGGCCGCGAAGGGCCAGCCCGCGAAGTTCACCCGCGGCTCCACCTCCGGCTGGAAGCTGTAGGGGTCGAGCCAGGGCGCCGCTGCGCGCCCGAGCTGGTGGCCCGGCAGCCAGAGCGCATAGGCGGTCTGGAGATGATCGCCCGGGGTCACCCGGCCCGCGCGCGGCTCGCCGTAGCCGAGGAAGTGGTCCGTCTCGAAGACGGCCGGCGACGTGGCGAGGAGGCCGGCGCCGAGGTAGAGGACGACCGCTAGTCCGACGATGCCTGCACGGCCGCGAGCAGCTCGTCGAAGTCGGGCACGTCCGAGTCCTCGTAGCGCCACGATCCGAGCACCGTACCGTCCTCGCCGACGAGGATTGCGCTTCGGCGCGGCACGTCCTCCATCCACCGCCACACCCGCGCGGCGCCGAAGCGCTTCGCGAGGGCGCCGTTCCAGTCCGAGATCAGCGGCACGTCGACGTCGAGCACGTCCTTCCAGGCCCGGTGCGACCAGTGCGAGTCCCGGGAGACGCCGAAGACGCGAACGCCGGCACGCTCGAACGCAGACCTCCTGTCACGCAGGAGGCGCAGCTCCTGGGTTCAGGTCGGCGACCAGTCGAAGAGGTAGAAGAGAAACAGCACCGGGCCGTCCTCGAGCAGCTCCTCGAGCTCCATCTCGGCGCCGGTGTCGAGCCAGAACACGAGCCGAATCTAGTCGGCCGGCCGCAGCGGTGCTCGCGCGATCAGGGCCCGCAACGATGTACCTGCCGACCTATCAGGTAATCGCGGAGAGCCGGTTTCATCCGAGTCCGGGCGGCTCGACGCGCGCGAAGCTCGCGGACGACGGTTCACTGCTCGTCTTCACGAACGGGCGCGCGACGTGGTCGTTCGACCCGAGCTCGAACCGGACGGAGGTTGTTGCGGGGGCGTCGACCTGACGGCTTCCGGCACGGCCTCGGTCGCCTTCGCGATCTCCTCGACGACCTCGGCGATGTCGTGGTTGGCGTTGAAGACGCGCAGCTGGCGATCGGCGCCGTTCCCGCGCGAGAGGATCTCGGCGATTCCTTCGAGCTCGCGGTCGGAACCGAGCTCGCGGGCGTGCGGCTGCAGTTCCTTCAGCGTCCGCCGGATCAGCTGCGCGACGGGAATCCGGTTCCGCGCGCCGGTGGCGAGGTCCATCACCGGCGCCTCCAGGCCGTAGCGCGCGGCGAGCCACTTGTTCTCGCTCGTCAGGATCCGGTGGTAGGAGGGGATCTCCTCGCCACGGTCGTGCTGCTCGGAGAGCTGCTTCACGAGCGCCTGGCAGTAGGCGGCGAGGGCGGCCGCGTCCTCGACCCGCGTGACCGCGTCGCAGATGCGGATCTCGATCGTGCCGAGCCGCGGGTGCAGGCGGATGTCCCACCAGATGTGCGTGTAGTCCGCGATGCAGCCGGTGCGCTCGAGCTGGCCGACGACCTCCGCGTAGTCGGAGTAGTCGCGGAAGCGCGGCGGCGGGCCCGAGCGGGGGAAGGCGGCGAAGACCATCTGCCGGCTCGACGAGAGCCCGGTCGGCTCGCCGCGCCAGAACGGCGACGAGGCCGACAACGCCAGCAGCGGCCCGAGTTGGGTGAGGAGCCCGTTTACGACCTGGATCGCCTTCTCCGGATCGTCGACCGCGACGTGCACGTGCATCCCGAAGATCAGCTCGCGCCGGGCGATGTACTGGAGCTGGTCGACGAGGTTGCGGTAGCGGTCGCGGGCCGTGATCCGCTGGCGCTCGAAGAGGCTGAACGGATGCGTCCCGGCCGAGCCGACGCGCATGCCTTTGTCGTGCCCGACCTCGCTGACGTAGGCGCGCAGCTTCAGCAGCTCCCGCTGCACATCCCCCGCCGTCCTGCAGACCGGCGTCGCGATCTCGAGCACCGACTGCATCAGCTCGGCGTTGATCCGCGGCTCGAGCTCGTGGCCCGAGATCGCCTGCAGCACAGTGTCGATGTGCTGGACGAGGTCGAACGTCTCGCTGTCGAGGAGCATGTACTCCTCCTCGACACCGAGCGTGTACGGGTCGGACTGGCCGAACGTGTGGTCGAGCACGCTGCCGCCCTGGACGACGCCCTTGCCCGTGATCGAGTTGGGATAGATCTGCTTCACGGCAGCACTGCGTCGGCTTCGATCTCGACCCGCCAGCGCGGATCGAGCAGGCCCTTGACGACGACCGCTGTCGAGGCGGGCCGGATCTCGGCGAAGACCTCGCCGTGGGCGCGCGCGACCTCCTCGTAGTCGCCGGCGTCCGTCAGGTAGATCCGCGTCCGCACCACGTCGGCGAAGCGGGCGCCCGCTTCGCCGAGCGCACCGCCGACGATCTCGAGGCACAGGCGCGCCTGCTCGTACGCACCCTCGGGCGGGTCGCCGTCGCGCGGGATCGGCGCCGTCCCGGAGATGTGCACGTCGGTGCCGCTGACGACGGCCCGCGAGTACCCGACCACCGGCTCGTACGGCGAGTGCCCCGGGATAAGGCGGCGCTCCACGCGGCTAGTATCGCCGCCCGTGGAAGCGCTCCGCCAGATCGAGGCGTGGCCCGCCGAGCACGCCGCCGCGGGCGTCGCGACCGGCGAGGCGGTGATCGCCCAGCACGGCGCCACCGACCACCGCCTCGGGTGGGGCTCGGTGACGAAGCTGCTCGTCGCGTACGCGACGCTGGTCGCGGCCGAGGAGGGCGCGCTCGACCTCGACGAGCCCGCGGGTCCCGAGGGCTCGACCGTGCGTCACCTGCTCGCGCATGCGTCCGGGCTCTCCTGGGACGGGCCCACGCCGCTCGCGAGACCGGGCGAGCGGCGCATCTACTCGAACACGGGCTACCTCGCGCTCGCCGAGCACGTCGAGCGCCGGGCCGAGATGCCGTTTGCGGGCTACCTTCGCGCCGCGGTGCTCGAGCCGCTCGGTCTCGACGCGACGCTCGAGGGCGACGCGGCGGGTGGGATCGTCGGCACGCTCGGCGACATGCTCACGTTCGGGCGGGAGGCGCTCGCGCCGACGCTGATCGCACCCGAGACGCTCGCCGAGGCGGCGAGCGTGCAGTTCCCCGGCCTCGACGGCGTCCTGCCCGGCTTCGGCCGCCAGACGCCGAACGACTGGGGCCTCGGCTTCGAGCTCCGCGACCGCAAGTCGCCGCACTGGACCGGCTCGCGCAACTCCGGGCGGACGTTCGGGCACTTCGGCTCGAAGCCGGGGACGGCGACCTTCCTCTGGGTCGACCCGGAGCGGCGGCTGGTGGCCGCGGCGGTGGCGGACGAGTCATTCGGCGCGTGGGCCGCGAGCGCGTGGCCCACCCTCTCGGACGCGCTACTGGAGGAAGTCGAGCAGTAGGCGATTGAGCTCGTCGGGCCGCTCGAGGCTCGGCAGGTGCCCGGCGCCCGCGATCGTCTCGAGCCGGGCATCGGGCAGCTCGCCCACGAGCCGTTCCGCCAGCGCCAGCAGCTCCGGCCGGTCGGCGTCACCCACCACGAGCAGCGTCGCCACGTCGAGCTCGCCCAGACGGGTCTCCGCCGGCGGCTCCGGCCAGACGGCCCGGACCTGCCCGTCGACGGGAAGCTGCTGGTCGTACGAACGCACAGTCATCGCACGTGTCAGCTCGCGCACCTCGTCGGAGGCGTCCGGGGCGAGCCACATCCGTGCCTGCTGCTCGCCGGCTCCGGTGAGATCGCCCCGTTCGAGGAGCGCCTCCTCCTCGGCGAATCCCGCCTGCGTGTCCTCGGCCCACTCGGTCGAGCCGAGCCCGGGCGCGACGAGGACGAGCTTCTCGACGAGGCCCGGCTTCGAGCCGGCCAGCTCCAGCGCGACGCGTCCGCCGAAGGAGCAGCCGACGACCGCGGCCGCCTCGTCGAGCAGGCCGGCGGCGAAGGCGACGTAGTCGACCGTGGGCGGCTCGAGCGCGGCGTCGCCGAACCCGGGCAGGTCGGGAGCGAGGACGTGACGGCCGGCGGCCCCGAGCGCGTCGATCTGCGGCGCCCACATCCGCCGGTCGGCGATGCCCGCGTGGAGGAGCAGGACGTTCACTCGTCGGCGAAGAGCGGTCGCAGCAGCTCGTCGAAAGCCGCCTGATCGCAGCTGGCGACCACCGCCGGCGTGACCGCGCGCACCGAGGCCGTCCGCGGGATCCCCATCGCGAGCGCGACCTCGCCGAAGGCGTCGCCCGGCCGCAGGATCCGGCGCTCGCCCAGGCTCTCCTGGCTCACGTTCAGCATCCCCGAGAGGACGATGTAGAAGCGGTCGCCGGGCTCGCCTTCACGCACGACGGTCGCCCCGGGCTCGACCTCCTCGCGCTCGAGCCGCGCTGCGAGCTTCGACAGGAGCTCGCCGGGCAGGCCGGAGAGAAGGCCGACGCGCGTCAGCTCGTGGACGGTTGCGGGCACGTGGCGCGGCACGGAAGTACCGTAGCGCCGTGGGCGTCCTCGACGGTTGGCGGTTCTGTCCGCGCTGCGGTGTCGAGGGCGAGCATCGCGGCGACCATTTCGCGTGCCCGGCCTGCGGGCACGTCGTCTGGTCGAACCCCGCTCCGGCCGTGCAGGCGCTCGTCGAGCGCGACGGCCGGCTGCTGCTCGGCCGGCGGGCATTCGACCCGAGCGTCGGCATGTGGGACCTGCCCGGCGGCTTCCTCGAGGAGGAGGAGCACCCGCTCGACGCGCTCGTCCGCGAGCTGCGCGAGGAGACGGGGCTCGAGGTCGAGCCGGAGGGGTTCGTCGGCGTCTGGATGGAGCCCGGCTACCAGGGCCGCACCGTCCTCTGCCTGACCTGGGACGCCCGGGTCACAGGCGGCGACGAGCGGCCCGCGGACGACGTCTCGGAGCTGGCGTGGTTCGCGCCGCACGAGCTGCCGGAGGACGACGAGCTCGCGTTCCGCCACTTTCCGGAGCTACTCCGGCTCTGGCGTGCGCGGCATGAGCACCCGTAGCGCGAGCGGCTCGATCCGGAAGCGCACGGGCGCGTCGAGCTCGACCGGCTCGCCGTCGATCGCCGTCCGCAACCGGGGCTGGGGAGCGCCGATCTCGAGCTCGGTGCACGAGTGCTCCTCCCACGTGATCCGGCGGATGCCGTGCGGGATGTAGACGTGGAGCTTGCCCTCGTCGAGGCGCTCGCGCTCCCCGAGCGACAACAGGTCGAGGGTGTAGTCGTTGTTCGAGACGAGCACGAGCCGCGCTCGCACGGTCCGCCCGTCGATCGTGAAGCGCTGGCGGCGTCGCCGGTCCTGCACGGTCAGCGCCAGCGCCCGCAGCCGCGCAAGGGCGTTCCGTCGGCGCCGGTGGTGCTCGCGCCGGTGCACGAGCCGGGCGTAGATCCCGAGCGAGACGTTGTTGAGGAAGAGCCGGTCGCCCGCCCGCGCGACGTCGACCCGCCGCTCGACACCGTCGCCGAAGGCGGCCAGGGCTGCGATCGGGTCGTCGCGGTCGAGCCCGAGATCTCGCGCGAAGTGGTTTCGGGTGCCGAAGGGGATGCAGACGAACGGCACCTCCTGCTCGAGCGCGACCTCGGCGACCGCGGCGAGCGACCCGTCGCCGCCGGCCATCCCGAGCACGTCCGCTCCGGCGCTCCGCGCGAGCTCCTGCAGGTCGTCCCCGTCCTCGAGGAAGCGCACCTCGACGCCGCGGGCGCGAGCCGCGTCGTGAAGCTCGTCCGGACTCGGAGAGTCCGTGCCGGAGCTGGGGTTGACGATCAGGAACTGCCTCATCGAGTGGGGTCTCGCCGCACCCAAAGATAGGCCGTTCGGCCCATGCAGCCCGCAGGGCCCGTGTCGATCATCAGGCCAACATGAGCGAGCGCGGCCTCCATATCATCGAAGACGACCTCTCCGAGACGTGG
>DASQKK010000085.1:0-22171 GCA_035630545.1 Gaiellaceae bacterium | reverse complement strand
GGGATCGTCAGCTCGATCCACTCGTTCACGCAGAGCTCGATCGGGCCCTGGTTCCTCGCCTTCATCTGCATCGTCGTCTTCGGCTCGCTCGCGCTCGTCTTCGCGCGGCTGCCGCTGCTGCGCTCGAAGACGCGGCTCGAGTCGCTCGTCTCGCGCGAGGCGACGTTTCTCTACAACAACCTGCTGCTCGTGGCGCTGACGCTGACGATCCTCTGGGGCGTCGCCTACCCGATCCTGCATGAGGCCGTGCTCGGCGAGTCGAGGATCGTCGGCCCCGGCTACTACAACTTCTTCCTCCGGGTCTTCGGGCTGCCGCTGCTGCTGCTGATGGGGATCGGGCCCCTGGTCGCCTGGCGGCGCGCCTCGCTGCGCAGCCTGGGGCTCACGTTCGCCTGGCCGGCCGGCTTCGCGCTGCTGGTCGGGCTCGTGCTGCTCGCACTCGGCGCGGGCTCGTCGATCCCGGGCCTGATCGCCTACACCTTCTCGGCCTTCGTGCTCGCCTCGATCGCGCTCGAGTTCAGCCGGGGAACCCGGGCGCGCCGTGCCCTCTCCGGAGGTTCCTGGCCCGCCGCCTTCTCGGCTCTCATCGGCCGTAACCGTCGCCGCTACGGCGGCTACATCGTCCACGCGGCGATCGTCCTGCTGGCGATCGGCGTCGCCGGCTCGAGTGCGTACGACACCGTCAGCGAGCGGCGGCTGACGCCCGGCGACTCGCTCGTGGTCGGCGACTATCGCCTGACCTATCGCGGGCTCGAGGAGCGCGAGGCCGCGAACGCGACCGAGATCCGCGCCGTCCTCGGCGTCGAGCGGGGCGGCGACTCGCTCGGCACTGTCCAGGCGGGCAAGAACGCCTATACCGCCGAGCGCCAGGTCTCGAACGAGGTCGGCATCCGCAGCGACCTGATCACCGGCGAGGACCTGTTCGTGATTGCGGAGCAGGTCAACGCCGACGGCTCCGTCTACGTCCGCGCGTTCGTCAAGCCGCTCGTCAACCTGATCTGGCTGGCGGGCCTCGTCTTCGTGCTCGGCGCGCTGATCACGCTCTGGCCGGACGCCCGCGAGCAGCGGCGTCTGGCGCTGCGCTACGAGGGCGCCGAGGCGCCGGCGCGGCCGTGAGCATCGCGCTCGTCCTCGGCGCGCTGCTCGCTGCCGCGTGCGTCGTCCTCGTCGCGCTGCCGTATCTCCGCGAGCCGCAGGCCGAACGGGACGTGCTCGAGGAGCCGAGCGAGCTCGACCGCCGCAGGCTGGAGCTCGCGGAAGCGCGCGACCGCGCGCTCGCGGCGCTGAAGGAGCTCGAGCTCGACCACCGCACGGGCAAGGTCTCGGACGAGGACTACCGCGCGCTCGTGGGGCCGCTTCGGCGCGAGGCCGCCGAGGCGCTTCGTGCGCTCGAGCCGCGCGCGGGCGCGAGCGGGCGTGTGAAGGTCGAGCGACCGGGGTAACTCGGGTGCATGGAGCCGACCGAGGTCCCGGAGCCGTATCCGCCGCCGGACGAGGGCGATCTGCCCGAGCCGGCAGAGATTCCAGAGCCGTACCCGCCGCCCGGCGAGGGCGATCCGCCCGAGCCGGCGATCGTGCCGGAAACAGGCTCTGAGCAGTAGCTTTTCGCAGAATCGGGGCTACACTGGCGCGGGCCGTGGGTAAAGGGACGGCCGATCCCCCGACGAAACTACTCCTCGGATGCGTCTACGCCTCAGCATCGGCCTGCTCCTGGCCGGCCTCGTCCTTCTCGCCTCTCCGGCCGCGTCGGGGCAGGAAAGCGCCTCCGAGCAGAAGCAGATCGTCGACGGCCGCATCAATACGCTGGAGGAGAAGATCGAGGCGGCGCGCGAGCGGGAGGGCGTGCTCAGTGCCGAGATCGAGGTCGTCACCGACAAGATCGATGCGCTCCAGAGCGACGTCGACGCGGCCTCGGCCCGGCTCGACCAGCTCGAGACCGTCCTGGCGCTCCACCAGCAGAGGCTCGACCGCCTGAACAAGCTCTACGAGCTGCAGACCCGCAAGCTCGTCTTCCTCCAGCACCAGCACCGCGAGGCGGTGGCGCGGCTGAGCAAGCGGCTCGTCGAGATCTACACCTCCGAGCGCACCTCGTCGTTGTCGGTCGTGCTCTCGTCGGGCAACTTCTCCGACATGCTCGACCAGCTCGAGTTCCTGCGCACGATCGGCCGCCAGGACCACAAGATCGCCGGCGAGGTCGAGTCGGCCAAGCTGCAGATGCAGGCGACGCGGAACTCGACCCGACGGACGCGCCGGCAGGTCGCCGAGACGACCCGCGCGGTCGCGGCGCGGACGGCCGAGCAGCGGGCGGTCCGCGACCGGCTCGCCTGGAGCCAGCGCGAGCTCGCGACGGCGCGCCGCGACAAGCGGGCCAGCCTCTCCGAGGTGCAGGAGGACAAGGAAGCGGCGATCGGCCACATGCGCGACCTGCAGGCCGAGAGCGCTGCGCTCGCCGCGAAGATCCGCTCCGCGCAGAGCGCGGTCGTCGTGCCAGCGCCGACCGGCGCGGCCTCGGCCGCGGGCTTCGTCTGGCCGGTGCACGGCGTGCTGACGAGCGGTTTCGGCTGGCGCTGGGGCCGGATGCACGAGGGTGTCGACATCGCCGTCTCGAATGGCACGCCGGTCGTCGCCGCGGCCGCCGGGACCGTGATCGTCGCGGGCTGGATGGGCGGCTACGGCAACCTCGTCGTCGTCGACCACGGCGGCGGCATCTCGACCGCCTACGGGCACAACACGAGCGTCACGGTCGGCCTCGGCCAGCAGGTCGCCCAGGGCCAGCTGATCGCGTACTCCGGCAACACCGGCCACTCGACCGGGCCGCACGTGCACTTCGAGGTGCGGATCAACGGCGGCGCCGTCGATCCGATGGGCTACCTGTAGCGCGTCTCTAGGCGGCCCGGCGCGACGGGCGGTAGCTGTCACCCGTGAGATGGGCCGGCAGCTCCTCGACCGCGACGACGTGCAGGTCGGGCAGCGGGCGCCAGCGCTCGTCGAGCCCGAGGCCATAGCCGGCGAAGAGCTCGTCGGGGACCGTGAAGCCGACGTAGTCGAGCGGGACGTCGTCGACGAGGCGCCGGTAGGGCCGGTCGAGCAGCGTCACCGCCGAGAGGCTGGCCGGCTCGCGGAGCGCGAGTGTGCGCGAGAGGAAGTTCAGCGTCAGCCCGGTGTCGACCACGTCCTCGACCACGATCACGTGCCGGCCGACGACGGGCGAGTCGAGATCCTTGAGCAGCTTGACGGCGCCCGAGCGGCCGCTCGAGTAGGCGGCCAGCTCGAGGAAGTCGATCCCGTGCGGCACCGGCAAGGACCGCGAGAGATCGGTGAGGAAGACCGCGCTCGACTTCAGCGGCGCCACCAGCAGCGGCTCGCGCCCGGCGTACGCCTCGGCCAGCTCGGCGCCGAGCTCGGCCACGCGACGCATGATCTCGAAGCGCGAGAGGTAGACCTCCCCGATGGGGTGGCCGTCGGCCGCGAGGCGACCGGCTAGGAGGCCAGCTTCAGCCGTAATCGCTGGGCCAGGCGCTCGATGTCGCGCCGGTAGAAGAGCTTGACCTTGACCTCCGGGTACTGCCGCTTCAGCTCCCGCAGCTTCCGGTTCTTGCGGGTCACGAGCGCCTGCCGCATCACCGTCACCTCGACGTAGAGATCCTGCTCGGGGAGGTAGAAGTCGGGCGTGAACGCGCTCGTGACGCGCCCGTCGACGTCGCGCTCGAGCACGAACGTGGTCGGCTCGTACTCCCACGGGACGCCGTAGTAGTCGAGCATCTTCGCGCACTCCAGCTCGACCTCGTTGACGAATCTGGGCGGGTCCGAACCGGCGAAGGCGCGAAACGCGGGCTGGTGCGCTGGCACGAACCTCAAGGTAGCTGGAGGCCCGGACGACCTATGCTTCGCCAATGCCCGAGCCGCCGAAGGGGACGACGTTCACGATCGCGCACCTGTCCGATCTCCACTGCGGCGGCCAGTACTTCGTCCCCGGCCTGCTCGAGCGAGCGATCGCTGAGATCAACGACCTGCAGCCGGACATCGTCGTCTGCTCGGGCGACCTGACGACGTTCGGGTTCAAGCACGAGTACGAGGAGGCGCGCCGCTACCTGGACAAGGTCGAGTGCGCGGCGATGGTGGTGATTCCCGGCAACCATGACTCGCGCAACGTCGGCTACGTCCACTTCGAAGACCTGTTCGGCGACCGCAACTCGGTGCTGCGCGTCGGCCCGGCGACGGTCGTGGCGGTCGACTCGACGGAACCCGATCTCGATCATGGCCAGATCGGCCGCGGCCGCTACCGCTGGATCGAAGAGCAGTTCGCCCAGGGCGAGTCGGTGCTCCGCATCTTCGTCTGTCACCATCACCTGCTGCCGGTGCCCGGGACCGGCCGGGAGCGGAACGTGATCTACGACGCCGGCGACACGATCGAATGCCTGCAGCGCGCCGGCGTCCACCTCGTCCTCTCCGGGCACAAGCACGTTCCCTACGCCTGGAAGCTCGAGAACCTCTTCGTCGTCAATACCGGCACCGTCTCCTCACTGCGCCTGCGCGGGAACACGAGGCCCTGTTACAACGTCGTCGAGGTCTCGGGAAACCACGTCGCCGTCTGGCGCAAGCATCCGTTCCATGGGCAGGAGCGGATCATCCAGTTCTCGCTCGAGACGTTCGAGTTCGAGAAGTACACCGGCCGAATCGAAGACGAGGTCACCACCCGCTCGTGATGCGCGCCCTGGCCCTCATCGACGGCGAGCACTACGCGCCGGTCGTCAAGGCTGCGCTCGAGGAGCTCCCGTACGACTTCGTCGCGGCACACGTCGTCGGCGGCACCGAGAAGCTGCGCGAGGACGCCGACTACGGCGTCGGCGTCGCGCCCGACCTGGACGCGGCCCTCGCCGAGCACCGCCCGGAGCTCGTCGTCGACCTCTCCGACGAGCCGGTGCTCGGGCCGCGGGAGCGGTTCCGGTTCGCCAGCCGGGTGCTCGCAGCCGGGCTGCCGTACGTCGGCGCCGACTTCCGCTTCGACCCACCGGTGCTCGAGCCGTTCCCGCTGCCGTCGATCGGGATCATCGGTACCGGCAAGCGGGTCGGCAAGACCGCGATCACGGCGCACGCGGCCCGGCTCTACGCCCGCGACCGCCGGGTCGTGGTCGTCGCGATGGGGCGGGGCGGGCCGCCGGAGCCCGAGGTGGCCAGGGTTGCGCCCGATGTCGAGTCGCTGCTCGAGCTCTCACGGAGCGGGCTGCACGCCGCCTCCGACTACCTGGAGACCGCGGCGCTCGCCGGCGTCGAGACGGTCGGCTGCAGGCGCTGCGGGGGCGGTCTGGCCGGCGGCGTCGCGATCTCGAACGTGCGCGAGGGCGCGCGCCTCGCCGTCGAGCTCGAGCCGGAGCTCGTGCTCTTCGACGGCAGCGGCGCGGCGATCCCGCCCGTCGACACTGTCCGCCGGATCCTCGTCGTCAACGGCGCCACCGATCCGGAGGTGGCGGCGGGCTACCTGAACGAGTTCCGCCACCTCGTCTCCGACCTCGTGATCCTGACGATGGCCGAGCCGGGAACGGGCTGGGAGGAGCTGTATAGCCGTGCGCTCGCGCTCGCGCCGAGGGTGATCCCGACCACGCTACGCCCGCGCCCGGTCGCGGACGTCTCGGGGCGGAAGGTCGCGTTCTTCTCAGCCGCACCGGAGTCGGCGCACGCGCTCTTCGCCGCGCACCTGGCCGAGGATCATGGCGCCGACGTCGTCCACGTCTCGGGCGCGCTCGCCGACCGCAGCGTGCTGCGGCAGGAGCTGGCCACGGTCGAGGCCGACGTCTTCCTCGTCGAGCTGAAGGCGGCGGCGATCGACGTCGTCGCCGAAGCGGCGAGCGAGCGCGGGGTGGAGGTCGTGCTTGCGGGCAGCGACGTGCGGACGGCGGACGGCCAGGACCTCGACGCCGAGCTGGCGCGGCTGGCAGAGGAGGCCTCGGCATGAGCGAGCGTCGGAAGGGCGAGCGCAACGTACTCGGCAGCGCCGATTCGCCCTACTCGAAGGGCCTGATGGCGCGGGCGCTGACCGCCGTCGGCCTGCGTGAGGACGAGGCGTACGAGCTCGCGCGGCGGACCGAGTCCGATCTCGCCCAGCGCGGCGAGGTGTCGGTCGACCTCGACCGGCTGCGGGAGCTCGCGAGCGACTACCTCGGCGAGGAGCGAGGCCCGCGCGCGATCCGTCAGCTTCGCCGCTTCCGCGACCTGCAGGAGCTCGACCTGCCGGTGATCCTGCTCGTCGGCGGGGGCACGGGGACCGGCAAGTCCACCGTCGCGACCGAGGTCGCCTACCGGCTCGGGATCACGCGGGTGACCTCGACCGACTTCGTGCGCCAGACGATGCGTGCCTTCTTCGCGAAGGAGTTCATGCCGTCGATCCACTACTCCAGCTTCGAGGCCGGCCTCGGTCTGACGAAAGCCGAGGAGGAGGAGTCCGGCGATGCCGCGCTGCTCGGCTTCCTCGACCAGACCCGGAACGTGCTCACCGGCGTCGAGGCGGCGCTCCAGCGGGCGCTCGACGAGGGCTGGTCGATGGTGCTCGAGGGCGTTCACCTCGTGCCGGGGATGATCACGACGGAGCTCAGGGGCGCGCTCGTCGTCCAGTGCGTGCTCGCGATCCACGACGAGGAGATCCACAAGACGCACTTCTGGATCCGCGACGAGACCTCGGAGGGCGTCCGGCCGGTCGACCGCTACATCGCCGGGTTGCCCGAGATTCGGTTGATCCAGGAGTACGTGCTCGAGCGCGCCTACCGGAACGACGTGCCGGTGATCGAGAACGAGTCGCAGCGGGAGGCGGTCGGCGCCGTGATGAACCTCGTGCTCGAGCAGGCGGAGCGCGCCGCGCGCCGGGTTCCGCGATGATCCTGCCGTGAGCGACGTCCCGCTCGACATCTGTCCCTGCGCCCTCTTCGCACGCGCGACCGAATGGGCGGCGCTGGCCGGTGCGCGCTGGCTCGGCCGGGACGACCAGGACGCGGCGGAGGAGGCGGCCGAGGTGGCGATGCTCGCCGGGCTGACGGAGTTGCCGATCAGCGGCACGGTCGTGATCGGGCCCGAGGACGGGGACGTGCTGACGATGGGCTCGGCCGTCGGCGCCGGCGGTGAGCCGATCGACCTCGCCGTCGACCCGCTCGAGGGCCGCGGCGTCGTCGCGCGCGGCGGCACCGGCGCGATGTCGATGCTCGCCGTCGGCCCGCCCGGCTCGCTCCTGCGGCTGCCGGACATGTACATGCGCCGGATGGCGGTCGGGCCGCGGGCACGCGACCAGATCGATCTGACGAGGCCGGTCGCCGACAACGTCGCCGCGGTGGCGCACGCGTTCGGCCGCAACGCGAACGACATCACGGCGCTCGTGCTCGACCGACCCCGCCACCACGACCTGATCGAGGAGATCCGCGCCGCCGGCGCCCGGATCAAGCTGATCCAGGACGGCGACGTGACCGCGTCGATCTCCGCGGCCATCCGCGGCACGAACGACCATCTCGCGGTCGGGATCGGCGGCACGCGCCAGGCCGTCCTCTCGGCCGCCGCGCTGCGCTGCCTCGGCGGCGAGCTCCAGGCTCAGCTCTGGCCGACAACGCGGGCCGAGATCGACGCGGCGAAGGAGCACGGGATCGAAGACGTCAACCGCGTCTTCACCTCCGAGGATCTGGCGCCGGGCGACGTCATCGTCGTCGCGACCGGGGTCTCGAACGGCGATCTCCTCCGCGGCGTCCGCTTCCTCACCGACAGCGCCCGCACGCACTCGCTGGTGATGTGCATGCGCTGCAACTGGGTTCGCTTCACCGAGAGCATCCACTTCTTCGCCCGCGACCGGAAAGAGGAAGTGCGCCTGCTCGGGTAGCCTGTTCGCATGGTCGACCGCGAGGAGATCGTCAACGCGCTGCACACCGTCGAGGACCCGGAGCTCGGGATGGACATCGTCGAGCTGGGTCTCTTCTACGACGTCGAGATCGCCGGCCCGAAGGTGAAGGTGATCCACACGCTCACCTCGATGGGCTGCCCCGCCGGGCCGATGATCCAGGAGGACATCCACAACGCGACCGCGTCGGTCGAGGGCGTCGAGGAGGTCGAGGTCGAGCTGACGTTCGACCCGCCGTGGACGCCCGACAAGATGTCCGACGACGCCAAGTTCATTCTTGGCTTTGGCTAGCCGCTTGCTCCGTCGAGCTCACCGACACGAGGAACGCAACATCGCCGACGATACGGCCTTGATCGTCGTCCCGCACGACCACAGCAACTAGACTATTCTGGGGTCTTGCGGCGACTGCGCGCTCAGGCGCGAGGAGAGGGGTCTCCAATGGTCGACCGGTACTGGCGTCGGCTTTCGTTTGAAACCAAGTCCGGGATCGTGACGGTGGGGGTCGTCCTTGTCCTCGCGGCCGGCTTCTTTACGTCGCTCGGCATCACCGGCCTGGAGAGCCAACCTTCCGAGGGGGCGGATCAGCCGCTTGCGGAGACGCTGACGGTCGAGCGCACGTTCACCGTCAGGGGCGTTCGCACGGTCGTGAGAAAGGTTCGCGTCGTCCCTCGGGGCACCGGGTCGACGAATGTTCTGGGCACGGCGGTGGAGGTGAGGACCGTGACGATGCCCGGAAGCGGAGGTTCCGTCACCGTGCCGGGACAGGTGAGAACGATCGTCGAAACGCGCGAGGGCCAGGCGCGAACGAGCGTGGTCACGAACGAAAGGGTGGTGACCGACCGGCGGATCGTGACGAACCAGCGCGTGGTGACTGAGCAACGGATCGTGACCAACGATCGCACCATCACCGACGTGCGGACGCAGGAGGTGACGCTTCCCGTCACGATCGTCAGAACCGTCACCGACAGCTTCCCGGTGACCCAGACCGTCACGACAACTCAGGTACTGACTGAGACCGTTCCGCCCGCGACCGTCACCGTCACATGCCCGCCGAAGGGATGTGGTTGACCACCCTACGGGCAGGCAACGGCTGACGTTGGCGCGCTCGATGGTGGCAGTTCAACGGTGACTTCAATCCCGAGCAGGAACTCGACGAGATCGACGGAGTTCGCAGCCGAGCTGCTGTCGCGGCTCGTCGGACAAGCGATGGCCCTCGACACTGAACTGATGCCACCCGAGCGGGCCGCGGCGTTCACGGCGGAGTTCATGTCGCTGGTGCATGCCCCGCGATGCTGGTTTGCGAGCAGCGAAGTCTCGTGGCTGGCTGGAGGGCGTGCTTGGGCCGGCAACCCGGCAACGGACTTCACCTCGATGAAGGTGTCGTCGCTGTAGCCGAGGGTCGGGCGTGGATCGCCTGGTTCACCGACGAGGGCTGACGGACGGCCCCGCTACGTCCGAACCGGACATCCGCGTGATCCAGCGGCAAGCGCAGTCAGGCAGTCGCTGTGCGATCGTGATGATCTCGTTGCTGGTCTCCGTGAGCCGGCAGTGTCAGTCACCGAACTGCTCGGGGACGGCAACAACGCTGAAATTTCGACCAGCCACGCCTTGCATCGCCGTCCCATCGTCCTAGACTCAGGAGTGATTCTGATGACCCAGTCGCTGCCACAGGGCGATCCGGGGAATCCCAGCCCCGGAAGTCGGACAGCAGGGGTTGATCGGGCACCTGCGCGGTCACTCCCGTACCTCGTCGGGATCCCGCTTCCGTCTGTCGCGCTACTGGCGACATTCGTGTACGCATGGGGCGACTGGGACATCCTTGCCGTTGCAATGCTGGTCGCGGCCGGCGCGTTTCTTGCCGGTGGCCTGTTCGGCTTCCTGTTCGGCATTCCTCGAAGCCTCTCTACTCCCCAAGGAGCCGAAGATGACTCGTCATCCGGCGCTCCCCGGCCGAACACCAACCTCGAGCAAATCTCCGACTGGCTGACGAAGATTCTTGTCGGTGTTGGGCTCGTCCAGTTCACGACCCTCGCGGAGCATGCGGGCGAGCTTGTCGAGTTTCTCGGACCACCACTCGGGGATGATCCGCTTGGCGAGAGCTTCGCCGCGGCAACGCTCGTCGTATTCGGCATCAGCGGCTTCCTGGCCTTCTACCTCGTCACACGCATCTACCTACCTCTGGCATTTGCGTACACGGATCGGAGGGCGAGGGACCTCGCGGCGTACGAAAAGATCCGCGTCGACATAGGGGCTGATGCAGTGAAGAGCGTTGAACTCGAGGTCACCGGCAAGGGAGCCGACGCAAGGCAGGTCCGGACGACGGTGAAGGGACTTGCCGAGATCACGGCAACGAGGGGCCCCCAACAGATTCTGTGGGTCGACAACACGCCAGAAGGGAATGTCCGGGAACGTGACCTCATGACGACAATGGACATGACCGTGACGACCTGCCTCTCGACCGATGACGCGCTCGGCCTGCTCGAGAGACCCGAGTCCCAGTTCGACGTCGTGATCTCGAACATGGCCCGACCACCGGACAACCAGGCCGGATACACGCTGCTCAAGAAGATGCGTGCGCGGGGTGACACGACGCCGTTCATCGTCTACTCCAGCTCAGACAAGCCGGAGCACGATCAACTTGCGAAGAGCCACGGCGCGCTCGGAAGTACGAACCGGCCCCAGCAGCTCCTGACGCTGGTCCATCAAGCACTAGGACGGCGGCAGTAAAGAGCCGGAACTGTCCGCTGCCGCCCGCATTGCGGACTCGTGGTGGCGCGTGAAGGTGAGTCCCGCGGTGGTTCGTCAGCTGTGGCCACGCGGTTCTGGCCAACGCCGGCTTCGGCTAGCCGCGCTCCGGCTGCCGCTGCCAACCAGGACCGACCCCTTCGGGCACGAAACCCGTTCGTTTGGACGGTGGGATTCGTTGAACCAAAGGTCACAGTGAAGGACGGAATCTCTTAATCGGCTGGGGAATCGGAGGATGGCGACGATGAAAAATGCTCTGACCGCGGTGGCACTCCTCGCGACGCTCGCGTTTGCCGGCGCCTCGCAGGCGGGTGGCCCCGTCACGAAGCAAAACGGCTCCAAGTCCGTGATCGAGAAGTTCACACCGATCTGCGCCGTCCCCGGGTACGCCAACTACGGTCTCTGCGGCGGCTCGACGACCACGTTCAGCGGCGTGGGCGGCAAGATGAACGCCGTCCAGCCGAAGCCCGGCATCTACAACCTCGATTTCAGCTTCTCCGGGCTCACGCCCGGGACCGAGTACCGCCTCTGGTCGACGCGCGACGCCCACCTCTGGGTCGAGGTCGGTCGGATGGTCGCGAACGAGGCCGGCTCCGTGGCGTACTCGATGCAGACGACCTCGCCCCTCGGCCTGGGGTTCGACCTGAACACCATCATCGGGGACATCACGATCGTGACGTCTTGGTGGTCGGGACAGAAGTTGGTCGTGAACGCGGACACGACGCTCTCGACCGCCGTCTGAGTCTCGCCGTTCGCGCTCAGCCGAGTTGCAGCCAGACGAGCGCCAGCGCGAGCGCGACCATGCCGGCCGAGAGGGCTCGAAGCGCGGCTTCGGGTCCCCGCGTGAGGGCGTCCGCGTCGAGCACGTCCTCCTGCCCGTCGCGATGGCGGAGCGTTCCGCTCACGTGCTCGACCTGGCGCCGCACCGTCCGCACCTGGGTCGAGAGCGAGCGCTGCGCCAGACTCGTCATGACCGCGAACCCCGCTGCGAGAAATGCCTCGGGCCGCAGCGTCTCCGCTGCGCCCAGGTACGCCACCAGCACCGGGAATGCTCCCCAGGCGAGCGCGAACCAGAGATCCGTGTGGAACATCCCGCCCATCAGCTCGAGGGCGTAGGCGGGGACGAGGAGTGCGCCCACGACGACGAAGGGCAGCAACCAGAGCGTCCACGCGAGCGCGGCGCCGATCCCGATGGCGACCGCCGCGACAAGAGACGCTGCCGCGAGACAGATGAGCACGCGCCGCGGTATCTCCGTCTGCAGCGGCCGGCCATGCAGCTCGTCGAGAGCGTGCGCGCCGACGCCGAGGGCGAGTGCGAACGCCGCGAGTCCCCAGAGCAGCCGGTCCGCTTCGAGCTCCGGCGCGAGCGAGGCTCCGATCGCGACGTACGAGAGGTGCCAGAGCGTGTACGGAAGATGAAGCAGGGTCACGTAGTCCCTCCAGCCGCCCTGTGCGAGCGCGTAGAACGCCGGCCGGCGCTCGACACTCATTCGCGTCTGCCCCACACCACCACGCCGCCACCGAGGCTGAGCCGTCGCGCTTGGAGATTCGCCAGGCCGGCGTTCGACCACAGCTCGAGCTGGCGCTCCAGCGGCAGGCGCGCCTCAAGCTCGCGGATGCTCGGACCGAGGAAGCGTCCTACCTCGTGCCAGCCGGGCGAGAGCAGGCGTCCCGCGAGCGGCAGGACGAGCCGAACGTAGAGCTCCCAGAGCGCACGCACTGCGCCGGCCGATGGGACGCCGAACTCCAGCATCGCCACCGTTCCACCAGGACGCACGACGCGTGCGAGTTCGCGGAGCGTCGCGGCCGGGTCGTCGACGTAGCGCAGGAGATAGGTGACGGTCAGGGCGTCGAACGATGCCTCGGCGAACGGCAGCGCCTCGGCTCGCCCCTCGTGCAGCTCGATCCTCGAGGCGAGCCCGCGGGCCGCGACGCGAGCGCGCGCGACGGCGAGCATCTCGGCGCTTCGGTCGATGCCGACGACGGAGCAGCCGTGCTGCCGGACGAGCTCGAGTGCGACTGCACCTGTCCCGGTGGCGACGTCCAGCACGCGGGCATCTGGCTGGAGATCGAGCCGCGCGACCAGGAAGCGGCGCCAGCGTGGGTCCTGACCGAGAGAGAGGAGCCGCGAATAGCGGTCGTAGGTGGGGCCGAGCGGCGCGAAGAGAGACGGCGCCATGCGGCTGCCGGGCTCCGCCTTCACGGAATCGTGAGGACGATCTTGCCGAGCTGCTCGCCGGCCTCCAGCCGCTCGTGCGCGGAGCGGATGTCGGCGAGCGGGAAGGTCGAGTCGACGTGCACGCGCGCTCGGCCGGAGCGGACGAGCTCGTAGGCGCCCAGGAAGTCCGCGCGCGTCCCCATCGTGGAGCCGTAGACGGTCAGCTGCTTCCACCAGAAGCGATGCAGCTGCGCCGGCGGGTTCGGGCCGGTGGTGGCTCCGCAGACGACCACCCTGCCGCCGGCCTTGACTGCGGCAAGCGAATCCTTCCAGGTCGCCTCGCCCACCGTCTCGACGACGAGATCGACGCCTCCGAGCTCCTTCGCCGCCGCCGCCGCGTCAGCATGGGGAACGGCGAGGTCGGCGCCCCATTCGCGCGCCGTCTGGAGCTTCGCCTCCGATCCCGACGTGACGAGCGTCTTCGCACCGATCGCGCGGGCGATCTCGAACGCGGCCGTGGCGACGCCGCCGCCGATCCCCCAGATCAGGACCCACTCGCCCGCCGCCAGCTGCGACCGCGTGACGAGCATCCTGAAGGCGGTCTCGTAGACGAGCGGGAAGGCGGCGGCGGTCTCGAACGAGATCGAGTCGTCGAGCGGGAAGACGTTCGCCTCCGGCACGGCGATCAGCTCCGCATGCGTCCCGTCGGTGTGCTCGCCGATCACCGTGATCACGTTCCCGTGCTCGAGCCCCGGGTTGATCACGACGCGCTCGCCGGTGTCGACTCGGATGCCCGCGCCGTCGGCGCCGAGGATGCGCGGCTTGGGCACCGAGGGAAGCCCCTTCCGCACCCAGAGGTCTAGGTGGTTGAGCGACGCCGCACGCAGCTCGACCAGCACCTCGCCCGGCCCGGCGACCGGGTCGGCGACCTCCTCGTAGCGGAGCACCTCCGGGCCTCCGTCCTCGTGGATTCGCACCGCGTGCACGGGCACAATCCTGTCATGACGGCTGCCGAGCTGAATCGGCTAGGCGAGGAGCTCGGCCTCGACGCGATCGGCGCAGCGCCGGCCGGCCCGTACGAGGAGACCGAGCGCCACATCCGCGAGCGTAAGGAGCGCGGCCTGTTCGCGACGATGGGCTTCACCACGCGGCGGCCGGAGGTCTCCTGCCACCCCGAGCAGCTGCTCCCGGGCGCGCGCACGGTGATCTCGGCGGCGCTCTGCTACTACGCCGACGCCGCCGACGCCCGGCCCGGGGAGGGCAGCCTGGCCCGCTACACCTGGTCCGACCGCTACGCGGAGCTGCGCGAGCGGCTCGACGCGCTCGGCCGCCGGCTCGGGGGGAACTACCGCGTCCTCGTCGACGAGAACGACCACGTCGACCGCGAGGGCGCTGTGCGCGCGGGCGTCGCGTTCTACGGCAAGAACACGCTCGCGATCACGCGCCGCCACGGCTCCTGGGTCGTGCTCGGGACGCTGGTCAGCGACCGCGCCGTCGAGCTCTCCGAGCCGCTCGACGCCGGCTGCGGCTCGTGCACGCTCTGCATCGACGCGTGCCCGACCGGCGCGCTCGACGAGCCGGGGACGCTCGACTCGACCCGCTGCCTCTCCTACTGGACGCAGGCGCCGGCCGCGGTTCCCGTCGAGTACCGCGCCGAGCTCGGGGCGTCCGTCTACGGCTGCGACATCTGCCAGGACGTCTGTCCCTGGAACCGCGGTGTGGAGAAGCGGCGCGCGGGGCTTCAACCGCCGGCCGGTGCCGAGCCCGCCGTCTCCCTGCTCGACTGGCTCGGCGCCGACGGCGATGCGCTCGTCGACCGCTACGACCGGCTCTACGTGCCGCGGAACGATCCGAGATGGCTGCGCCGGAACGCGCTCGTCGCAGCGGGGAATGTCGGCGGCGGTCGCGAACGAGAGGCCGTGGCGACGTACGTGACCGGCGAGGACGAGCTGCTCCGTGAGCACGCGGAGTGGGCGCTGGCTCGGATCGACGAGCGGGGCGGCGGCTTGTGAAGCTGATCCGCAGCCTCTGCTTCGTCCGCATCGGGCTCGTGGTGCTGGCGTTCGCCAAGATCCTGATCGACCGCGACGAGTTCCCGACCGCGGGCTACGAGCAGGCGGCCTGGACGGTGCTCGCCGTCTTCGCTGCGCTCGCGGTCCTCCTCCTCGTGCTCTCGTATCGTTGGCGCGGCCGCCTGCGCTATCTCGCGGGTCTGGGCGTGGTCACGGACTTCGCGGTCACCTCGGCGCTGATGTTCGTGTTCGCCTGGGAGCCGGCCCAGCCGCTGCGAGCGCTCCCCTTCCTCGTGATCCTCGAGGCGGCGCTCTTCTTCCGCCTCGCCGGGGGCCTGATCGCGGGCTTGGCGACGCTTCCGGTGCTGGTCGCGCTCGAGTACTGGCGGCACGACGAGTTCGGCCTGCCGGTGCGATGGGACGCCCTCGTCCTCCGGGTCGTCGTCGGGATCGCGCTCGGCGCCGTGGTCGGCCGGCTCGTCGACATGGAGCGCGGCCAGGCACATGACGCCGAGGAACGGGCGGCCGAGGCCGAGCGGCTCCGTGACGAGCTCGGCCGCCGGGTCGACCTGCTCGAGGCGACGAGCCGCGCCGCGCGAGCGCTCGGTTCCTCGCTCGACCTCGATCGCGCCTTCGCCGCATTCGTGCGCGAGCTTCGCGTCCTGCTGCCTTTCGACCGCGCCGCGATCCTGCTCGCCGAGGGTGGCGGCGCCCGCGTGATGGCGACCGCCGGGATCGGTGCCGAGGACTACTTCGAGCCGGGCACGGCGATCACGGTGCCGGGCTCGATCCTCGAGGCGGTGATCGCCGAGGGGCGCACGATCTACAGAGAGGACATCGCCGAGGAGCGCTATCCCGAGGAAGCCGGGCTGCTCGCGCTCGGTGTCCGCGCCCGGGTACTCGCTCCGCTGCAGCTGGGGACGCGTTCGATCGGCGCGCTCGCGATCTCCCGTACCGAGTCGGCGTCGTTCCGGGAGGAGGAGCTCGCGCTCGTGTCGCTACTCGGCCGCCTCGTCGCGACCGCCGTCCAGAACCTGCGCACGTACGAGGCCGAGCGGGCGACGGTCGACGAGCTGCGGCGGCTGTCCTCGCTTCGCGCCGACTTCGTCTCGATGGTCTCGCACGAGCTGCGCAGCCCGATGGCTGCCGTGATCGGCTCGGCCCGGACGCTCCAGGCGCGGTGGCGCGAGCTCCGCCCCGACCAGCGCGAGGCGTTCCTCGCCGTGATCGCCGACGAGACAACGCGGCTGTCGGCACTTGTCGGCGACGTGCTCGACACCTCACGGATCGAGGCCGGGACGTTCGGCTACCGCTTCGACGAGGTCGACCTCGTCGAGGTCGTGCGCGACTCGGTCGCCGCCGCCGAGATCGGCCAGGACGAGGTCCAGCTCTCGACGGAGCTGCCGGCCGCGCTGCCGAGAGTACGGGGCGACGCGGAACGGCTCCGCCAGCTCGTCGACAACCTGATCTCGAATGCGATCAAGTACTCCGAGTCGGGCGGCAAGGTGAAGGTGGACGCGGCGACCGACGACGGTCACGTCGTCGTCCGCGTCCGCGATTCGGGGCCGGGCATCCGCGCCGAGCACCAGGTACAGATCTTCGAGAAGTTCGGCCGCGTCGCCGGGTCGGCGAAGCCAGGAACCGGCCTCGGGCTCTTTCTCTCGCGCTCGTTCGCCGAGGCGCATGGCGGCTCGCTCGACGTCGAGTCGACGCCCGGCGAGGGCGCCGTCTTCACGCTGCGTCTTCCCGCAGGTTGAGCATCCGCGGGAGCGGATGCTCAACCGCTCAGGATCCCGAAAGGGGCCGCTTCGCGGCCCAAGGCCCTTGAATCAGCCGGGAAGCTTGACGCGCGTGAGCTTGAGCTCGCGGAGCAGCTGGCCGGCACGCTTGGCGATCGCCGGCCGGATGTCCGCCGGCTCGAGGACGACCGCCTCGCCACGGTCGGCGAGGATCTCGCTGATCAGCCAGTCGTGCGTCCCGACGCGCAGCGTCGCGAGCGCGGACCCATCGGTCAGCCTGGTCGCGCCGCGCTCGACCCGGTAGCGGGCCACGGGCTTGGCGTAGCGGACGCGCACCTGGTGGGCGTCCTCGAGGAAGTGTGGGTCGAAGCCGTCACGCGGCTCGAAGAGCTCTTTGGTGAGCCGGGCCGACCGCATCCGGTCGAGCCGGAAGGAACGCTCGCCGTCCGAGGTGCGGTCCCAGGTGTGGATGATCCAGTTCGGGAGCACCCGCTCGAACGTGTACGGCTCGACGAGCCGCACGGAGGGTGTCTCGTCTCCCTCCTTCATGTAGTCGATCGCCACGACGCGGCGCTCCGCGATCCCTCGCGACAGCGTCGCGACGAGCTCCTCCTCGTCGAGCTCCGCCCGAGGCTCCGGCGTCTGGTGGTCCTCGAACTGGCCGAACGTCTCCTCGAGCTTCTTGCGGACGCGGTCGAGCGGCGTGTGCACCTGCGCCGCGATCGACGGGCCGACGATGTCCAGCGCGAGCCGGATCGCCCGTGCCTCGAGGGGCGTCAGGCGGGGTGCGAGGCGGAAGACGTCGCCGTAGAGCTCCTTGTCGACCCGGACCCTGTCGCCGTCGAGCTCCGCGTACACCGTGTAGCAGCCGCCGCCGAAGTTGACGAGGTTGAGCAGCGAGAGGTGATCCTGGAGCTCCTCGCGCGGGATGTGGAAGCGCGCGGCGAGGTCGTCGGCGTCCAGCTCCGCGTTGCGGCCCTCGCCGCAGGCGGCGAGCAGGTAGGCGAGCAGCGCCTGGAGCACGCCGAACCGCTCCGGTGCCACCGCAGGCGCCGGCCGCTCAGCCCCGTCCGGCGAGATCTCGGCCGCCCTCTCCCGTGCCAGCTTGGGCGGCTCCGCCTCGTGCGCCTCGCGGACCCGCCGCAGACCCTCCGCGCACGCCCTGCGCAGCTCCTCCGGCTGGAGCGGGAGCGCGCGGCCGTTCTGGCGCAGGACCCAGCCCGCCAGCGGCTCGATCGCCGCGTAATCGGTCTCGAAGACGCCGTCCACGAGCGTCCCGGCCTCGTGCAGCGTCCGGTGCACCCACCAGGCCGTGTCGCCGTTGACCTCGATCCTCGCCGTCCCGGCCACAGGCCCGTGCTGCCAGTCCTCGCCGACGCGGTACGCGTCGACGTCGAAGTCCGCCGGCAGCCGGAAGTCCCGTTCGCGCCGAGTCGCGAAGCGGATGTCGCTGCGAACGCGCGAGACCCGGAAGGTGCGGACGTCGTCGTTGTCGAGATCGTGGCCGACGACGTACCAGGTGCCGCGGTCGCGGCGCAGCGCGTAGGGGTTCAGCGTCCGCTCGCGGGTCTGGTCGCGCCGCGGCGACCAGTAGCTGAACTTGATCGTTCGCTGCTTCGAGATCGCGGACTCGAGCTTGGAGAGGCGGCCCGCCATCTCCGGCGAGTAGTCGGGGTCGCGCACCTGGACGCTCGCTGCGGTCTCGGTCGGCGCGTCGTCGAAGCCAGGGCGGCCAAGGGCGAGGTTCTGCAGTGCCAGCCGCAGCGGTTCCGCGTACGCGAACGTCCCCTCGAGCATGTAGAGCGCCGTCTGCAGCGCCGCCAGCTCGTCGTCGTCGAGCTCGAGCTCGTCGAGGAAGTAGTTCTCGGAGCGGAGCGTGTACAGCTCCTCGCCGGTGAACTCGTCGCGCTGCGAGTGGAGCGGGACGCCGAGAGCGATCAGCTCGGCGCGGTCGGAGTAGAAGCGACGCGCGAACGCCTCGTCGGACATCTCCGAGTACCCCTCGACGTTGCCCTTGACGTCGCGCGCGGTCAGCGGCCGCCGCTCCGCCATCAGGAAGGCGACCAACGAGAGCTGACGGATCAGCTTGTCGGTGTCGTGCGACATCGGCCGCCCGACTCTATCGGCTTCGCGAAACGGCTAGGCCGCAGCGAGCGACCGCTCGAGGTGCTGGTGCGAGGGGCAGTAGTCGCGTTCCGGGAGAGGTGTCCGCTGGCACGGCTTGCCCTTACGGGTGGTCGCCCGGCAGCGGGCAACGCCGCCGTCGAGAGCGCCCGCTTCGAGTTGCTCCTCGATGAATCCGACCGCCGCGGCGATGCCCTCCTTGACCGCCCAGGCGACCTGCGCCTGCGCCGTGATCGGGAAGAAGCGGCGGATGTCCTGGAAGAGCGCGCGGTCCGGCTTGGCGAAATAGTGCGGGTCGGCCGCGAGCCGCTCCATCGTCTGTTCGCACTGCTCGAGCACCGAGCGGCGCGACTCGAGCTGGACGGAGGCCTCTGCGTAGGGATCGATCAGATCCTTGATCGAGCGATAGATCGCTCGCGAATATTGATACATGCAGGCCTGCAATTGCACGAGTTGGGCTTCCATCTGCGCGGTCATCGCTCCCTGTTTGTCCCGCAGTCAGGCCGAAAATCAGGTTCCGGCGGGGTTGTCGACACCGAGTATACGGACTCCTCGGCGTGTTACAAAGTCGCTGACATAAGTTTTCCCAGGAGGAAACGCGACGGCGCCTCCGTGGGCTGGCTTGCGAGGGCCTGTGCCCTCTCGCCGAACTCCTTACACCTCGTTCTCAGGGAACAATCTCACGTTGGTAGGCCGATGGGAAGACCGCGCGCGCACGTTGGAGCGCGGACGCGGCCTCCGCCTCGTCGGCGAAGACGCCCTGGAAGACGACGTAGTAGCCGGGGTGCAGGCTGGCGTAGCGGGAGGAGTCGAGCACGCCCACGCGGCGCAGGCCGCCGTCGCGCGCCTTCGTCGCCTGCGCCGCTGCGGCGTCCCGGCCGTTCGCCTGCGGCAGCGAGAGCAGGACGATCGTCCAGCCGCGCCGGTCGCGGGGCCAGGTGATCGAGGCCGGATTGGCCGGCGGAGGGGGTGCGGCCGTGGCCGGCGCCGTCGCCGCCGGGCTGGTCTCGGTCGGTGTCGTCGGCTCCGGTGCCGTCAGCGTCGGCGTGCCGCCGGTGACGGTGAGGCTGCCGCCGGTCGCCGTCGCGATCACGCTCTCCTCCTCGCCGTCGCCGGAGATCGCGATCGCGGCGCCGGTGCCGAGGACGGCAATCACGAGTCCGAGGAGCGCCGGTACGAGCCACGCACCGGCCCAGTCGTGCCGCGCGCCGACGCTCGCCGAAGCGCGTGCGACCGACCCGTCCGGCGGCGGTGCGAGGCGACCGCCGCACTCGAGGCAGTACTCCTGGCCCGGCTGCACCGTCGCGCCACAGCGAGCACAGCGAGCGTGCTCGGCCGCACTCATCGCGCTTCCGGCGCCGTCTCGCCGACGGGGCGGCCGCAGGTCGCGCAGAAGCGGGAGCCCCACAGCAGCGGGGCGCCGCACTCGCAGCGCGCCGTCTTGGGGACGCCGGGGGCGCGTCGTGTGGCGCCGAGGAGCACGTCCAGCTCGTGGATGCGAGCCTCGAGCCCGATCAGCTCCGCGCAGCGCTCGAGCAGCAGGTCCTCGCGAAAGCGGTCGCGCCGGTACATCTCCAGCGAGAGCCCGCCGAGGTCGCGCAGCTTCTGCTCGCGCAGGCGGAGGAGCGCACGGCGCTCGCGCTTCAGCTCGCTCGCCGGTGGTGCAGGGCGCCGGCGCGGGCGCGCCGGATCCCGGCGCAACAGCCGTTGCAGTCGCGGAAGGCGCACCACGCGCCGAGTCTAGAGATCGATCACGACGAGGCGATCCTCCGTGAACTCGCGTACCGCATAGGCGGGACCTTCGCGCGTGTTCCCGGAGTCCTTGACGCCGCCGTAGGGCATCTGGTCGGCCCGAAAGGTGGGTGCCTCATTGACGATGACGCCGCCGAACTCGAGCCGCTCGACGGCCTCCAGTGCCGTGCGCAGGTTGCTCGTGAAGATCCCCGCCTGCAGGCCGTAGCGCGTCCCGTTCGCGAGCGCGATCGCGTCGTCGAGCGTGTCGTAGGGCGCGATCGTGCAGACGGGGCCGAACACCTCCTCGCAGGAGACCTTGAGCTCGGGCGCGACGTTCGCGATCACGGTCGGCCGGAGCAGCTCTCCCTCGAGCGAGCCCCCGGTCAGGATCACCGCACCTGCGGTGCGTGCCTCCTCGATCCACTCGAGCACGCGCTCGCGCGAGCCGGCGTCGATCAGCGGGCCGACGTCGGTCGCTTCGTCGAGGGGATCGCCGAGGGTGAGCGCCTCGACCTTCGGCACGAAGCGTGAGACGAGCTCGTCGTAGGCAGCGCGCTGGACGTAGATCCGCTGCACCGAGATGCAGCTCTGGCCGGCGAACGAGAACGCATTCGCGGCGAGCCGCGTCGCGACGTCCTCGAGGTCGGCGTCGGCCTCGACGATCACCGGCGTCGCGTTGCCGAGCTCGAGCTTGATGCGCTTCCGCGGCGCACGCTCGGCGAGCTTCCAGCCCACCTCGCCGGAGCCGGTGAAGGTGATTGCGCGCACGCGCTCGTCCTCGACGAGGACGTCGCCGATCTCCGACGCAGGCCCGACGAGCACGTTCAGCCAGCCCGGCGGCAGCTCGGCGTCCGTCATCAGCTCGGCGAGCAGGAGCGCCGAGAACGGCGTCTGCGACGCGGGCTTGAGGACGACGGCGCAGCCGGCGGCGAGCGCCGGTGCGATCTTGTGCGCGACGAGGTTGAGCGGGAAGTTGAACGGCGAGATCGCTCCGACCACGCCGATCGGCCGTCGCTGGGTGAACGCGAGCTTGCCCGCTCCTGCCTGCGACGCGTCCATCGGGATCATGTCGCCGGCGAGCTTCCGCGCCTCGACGGCGGCGAAGGTGAAGGTCGACATCGCCCGTGACGCTTCCACCCGGGCGGCCTTGAGCGGCTTGCCGGCCTCGGCCGCGATCGTCCGGGCGACCTCCTCGTGACGGCGACCGAGGTGACCGGCGACACGGACGAGGATCTCGGCCCGCTTGTGGGCCGGGAGCGGCTCGCGCATCGCCGCCTCGGCGGCGTCGACCGCGCGGCGCGCGTCGTCCGACCCGGCCTTCGCGACCCGCCCGACAACCTCGCCGGAGTAAGGAGAGCGGACGTCGACCCAGTCGCCGGTCTCGACCCACTCACCGGCGATCAACAGCTTCTTCTCGGAGGCTGTCGTGGCCACGCGCTGAGTCTATGCTCCTCTCATGGCCACGGACGCCCTGATCATCGACGCCGTTCGCAGCCCGATCGGGCGGCGGAACGGCTCGCTCGCGGGCACGCGCGGCGACGAGCTCGCCGGCCAGGTGCTGAACGGGCTCGTCGCGCGCCACGATCTCGATCCGGCCGAGGTCGAGGACGTCCAGATGGGCTGCGTCACGCAGATCGGCGAGCAGGGCTGGAACATCGGCCGGATGGCGCCGATGGTCGCCGGCTGGCCGGAGACGGTCTGCGGGACGACGGTCGATCGCCAGTGCGGCTCCTCGCTGCAGACGAATTTCAACGCGGCGGCCGCGATCTGGGCCGGCCAGCTCGACGTC
>DASQKK010000084.1:0-68079 GCA_035630545.1 Gaiellaceae bacterium | reverse complement strand
GCAGCTCGCCTACAACGCCGGGCTCGAGGGCTCGGTCGTCGTCAACTCGGTCCGCTCGGCCGCCAAGGGCCAGGGCCTGAACGTCGACACGGGCGAGGTCGAGGACCTGGTCAAGGCCGGGATCATCGACCCGACGATGGTCACCCGCTCGGCGCTGCAGAACGCCGCGTCGATCGGCAAGAACATCCTCACGACCGAGGCGATCGTGGCCGAGGCCCCCGAGAAGGCGGGCGCCGGCGCCGGCATGCCCGACATGGGCGGCATGGGCGGGATGATGTAACGAGCCCTCGGGCTCAGCTTCACGATGAAGGGCCGGCTTGCGCCGGCCCTTCATCGTTCTGGCGCACGAGCTCGCCGCGCCACTCGGCGACCTCGGTCATCGCGATGTCCTCGATCCGGGCGACGAAGCTGTCGAGCGCCTCTTCGTCGGAGCGCCCGCGGCCGTACCGCGGCCCCGTCCGCGTCGCGAACTGCACTCGCTCGCTCTTCAGCGCCTCGGCGGTGAAGGAGTAACGCGTCTTGTTGTGGGGCCAGCGGAAGATCCCGACGAGCCCGGCGGCCATCGCGGCCAGCGCCGCGGGGAGCGCCTGGACGGCCTTGGGCAGCTCCGACCAGAGGATCAGCACCGGCGTCAGCCCTCCGAGGACGACCGCGGCGGTCTGGAAGATCGTGAACGCCCACCATTGCCGGGCTGAGTGCGACTCGTACCACTCGATCTGCTCGTCGACACGGCGGAGCGCGAACTCGCGTCGTGCCATCCGGTCACCGGAGTCGGGGAGCGACGGGAGCGGTTGAGGACGCGCCATGCGCGTGATTGTCGACGACGCACGTCGACGGGGGCAAGCCGTCGCCGGTCCAAAAGTGAAGACCCGGTAGGGGCCGGGTCTTCGAGGGGTGAAACTGGGGGAGGTGGGTAGCCCAGGTATCGGCGCCCGCCGCGGCCGCCGTAGTCACTCGAACGAGTGATCTGTCAGCTGGCAGCGATTCGAGACGCTGCTCCAACGCGACGCGGCTGGTGGCCGGAGCCGGGCTTTGCCCGGCGGGAGGCCCGACGAACGTTCTCAGCTGCGCTCGCGAAGAAGGAGGGGGTCCGTGGGGGAACCATGGGCTCCCCCACGCTGTCAGAACTGGTAGCGCTGCTCGGCGAACGGGTCGGCGTCGTTGTGGTAGCCGTAGCGCTCCCAGAAGCCAGGCTTGTCGGTCGCCGAGAGCTCGATCCCACGCAGCCACTTCGCGCTCTTCCAGAAGTACTTGCCGGGGATCACGAGCCTGAGCGGGTAGCCGTGCTCGGCGCCGAGCGGCTCGCCGTTCGCGTGCGTGGCGAGCAGCGCGTGCTCGTCGCGCAGGAACGAGATCGGCACGTTCGCGGTGAAGCCCTGCTCGGCGTGCGCGATCGCGAAGCGTGCGCCCGGCGTCGGCCGGACGAGCTCCTCGACCTCGCGCCAGTGGATCCCCGAGAAGGTCATGTCGAACTTCGACCAGCGCGTGACGCAGTGGATGTCCTGGGTGTGCTCGGTCCGCGGCAGGGCGTTCAGCTCGTCCCACGAGAGCGTGACGGGGCTCTCGACCTCGCCCGAGACCTCGAACGTCCACGTCGCCAGGTCGGTCGACGGGATCGAGCCGGCATGCAGCACCGGCCACTTCTCCGTCAGGTACTGGCCGGGCGGGAGCCGGGCCGGGTCGTAGCCCGCCTCGAGGACCTTCCTTTCCGCTTTCGACCTGAACACCGTCTCTACAGTAACCAGGGATGCGCGTCGCGTTCCGTCCCCGCTCCTTCGTCCGCGTCTCGGGCCCTGCCGCCGAGGAGTATCTCGACCGGATGGTCTCGAACGACATCGCCGCGCTCGGCCCTGGCGAGTCGTGCGAGGCGCTGCTGCTGACGCCGAAAGCGCGTGTGATCGCACCGCTGGTCGTCCTCCGCCGCGGCCACGAGGACTTCCTGCTCCTGACGGAGCCCGACCTGGGCGAGCGCGTCCGGGCCGAGCTCGTCCGCTCTCGCTTCGCCGCCAAGGCGGAGATCGAGCCGGAGGAGCACACCTCCCACGTCGTCTTCGGAGGTGAGGGAATCCCGACGCGCGACTACGGCGAGCCGGCGGCTGAGCTGCTCGACGCGGCGCTCGAGCCGACGGTCTCGGCGGACGAGCTGGAGCTGCTTCGCATCCGCGCGGGCACCCCCGCCTGGGGCAAGGAGATCGACGACCGCGTCCTTCCTGCCGAGGCCGGGCTGACCGAGCGGGCGGTCAGCTTCACCAAGGGTTGCTATCCGGGCCAGGAGCCGATCGCGCGGCTGCACTACCGCGGCCACGCGAACCGCGGGCTGCGCGTCCTCGAGCTCGCCGAGCTGCCGGCGCCCGACAGCGAGCTCGTCTACGAGGGCAAGGCCGTCGGGCGCGTCACGAGCGCCGCCCGGGACGGCGACCGCGTGGTTGCGCTCGCCTACGTTCGCCGGGAGGTTCCCGAGGGCGCGGAGCTCGACCTCGTGTCGTAGCGCGTCGCTGCCGATACACGGCGTGATGGCCCCGCCGCCCGACTCGCCGCACAGTGCCGTGAGCGCCGCACGTACCGGTGTCGTCGGTACCGCCGTCGTGGGGTTCGCGTTCTTCGACAGCATCCTGCTCGGATTGCCCATCGCGCTGCTCGCGGCCTTCTTCCGGCCCTCGCTCGTCTACGCGGCCGCCACGATCGCCGTCGTCCTCCTCCTCGTGATCGGCTGCTGCCGCTGGACCGATCGCCACTGGGATGACTGGTTCGCGGGCAACGGCGCGCGGATCGAGCGGCGGCTCGAGACGATGCGGGCGAGCCGCCTGCTCGCGCGCCCGGTGGCGTGGCTCCAGCGTGGCTCGGACCGCTCGTACGCGTTCGCCGCGGCAGTGGCCAACCCGATCCTCGTCGCCGCCCTTGCCCGCGTCATCGGCGGCACGCCGGTCGGAGAGCGCCGAGTCGTGCTCGGGGCGATCGCCTACGCGATTCCCTACGTCGCGATGTGGGCGATCGTCGGGTCGGCACTCGCCGGCACCCTCGGCGCCTAGAGCTTCGCCGCGGCGGTGCGATGCGCCCGGCACGATTCGAACGTGCGACCTCTGCCTCCGCAGGGCAGCGCTCTATCCCCTGAGCTACGGGCGCCCGGAGACGGCCTAGTGTAGCGGCCTCCCCCGGTAGGAGAGCTCTCGCTCCGGGCGAACTGCTCCGGGTGGCCTCTGCGCCGGACCAGCTGACCCTGAGACGGCACCGCGATCTCGTCGGCCGGGAGCGCCGTCCGTTCATCCGCTGGGCGGTGCTGTCGGTGCTCGGGCTCCTGTGCCTGCTCGGCCTCTCGAACGCGTTCGGCCAGCAGCCCCAGACCGAGACGGCCGCCGCCGACGGCGTCGAGCTCGAGGTCTACTCCCCGGAGCGCGTCCGCAGCGGCCTCTTTTTCATGTCTCGGTTCACGATCCGCGCCGAGCGGGAGGTCGAGGCGGCCACGCTCGTGCTCGATCCGGGCTGGGTCGAGGGGATCACCCTGAACACCGTCGTCCCGTCTCCCGTCGGCGAGGCGAGCCGGGACGGCAAGATCGCCTTCGATCTCGGACACGTCCGCGCCGGGACGGAGTACGTCCTCTTCCTCCACTTCCAGGTCAACCCGACCGAGGTCGGCCGCCGGCCCCAGAGTGTCCAACTGCTCGACGGCGAGACGCCGCTGCTCGACCTCGATCGCACGGTGACCATCTATCCCTGATGGACCTCGTCGTCCGTGCAGCCGTCGCCTTTCTGTTCGTCTACCTGCTGACGCGCGTGATCGGTCGGCGCGAGCTCTCCTCGATGCAGCCCTTCGACCTGATCATGCTCGTGATGATCGGCGACCTCGTGCAGCAGGGGGTAACCCAGAACGACTTCTCCGTCACCGGCGCGCTGCTCGTCGGCTCGACGATCGCCCTGATGACCGTTGCCGTCTCGTACACGAGCTTCCGCTTCCCGCGGCTGCGGCCCATGCTCGACGGCGAGCCGGTGATCGTGCTCGAGGACGGCAGGCCGATCGACCGCAACCTGCGCCGGAACCGGATCACGCTCGAGGAGCTCGCAGCCGCCGCGCGGGAGGACGGGATCGGGCCGCTGGACTCAGTCCAGTGGGCGGTGCTGGAGACGAACGGCCGGATCAGCTTCCTGCGGAAGGGCGACGCGTAGGCTTTCGGGCTTGCCGCTGTATCTGACCGAGGCTGACGTCGCGGGCCTGATCACGGCCGGCGAGGCGGTGCCCGTGCTGGAGGCGTCCTTTCGCCGGATGGCGGCCGGTGCGGTCGAGAACGTGCCGCGCCGGCGACTCCGATTCGGCGACGGCAGCTTCGCCGTCATGTCCGCGGTCGACCGCGAGCTCGGCTACGCGGGGGTCAAGGCCTACACCGCCACCGCCGGCGGAGCCGTCTTCGCCGTCTCGCTGTTCGATCTCGGCACCGGAGCGCTCGCCGCGGTCCTCGAGGCGGACGCTGCCGGCCAGCGGCGGACCGGGGCCGCGAGCGGCGTCGCCGCCACGTACCTCGCCCGGCCAGACGCGCGCACGCTCGGCGTGATCGGCTGCGGCTGGCAGGCCGAGTCGCAGGTGGAGGCGATCCGGGCCGCCGTGCCGACGATCGAGCGCGTCGTCGCCTACTGCCGGACGCCCGAGCGCCTGCAGGCCTTCTGCGCTCGGGTCGCCGCCGAGCCGGCCGAGTCGCCTGTGGACGCGGCCGCACAGGACGTCGTCGTCACGATCACGACTTCGCGCGATCCGGTCCTGCGCGGCGACTGGCTGCGCGAGGGCGCGCTCGTCTGCGCAGCCGGCGCGAACGATCCGAGCAAGCGCGAGCTCGACAACGTCGTCCTCGAGCGCGCGAGCTTCGTCTGCTGCGACTCGAAGGAGAACGCGAAACTCGAATCGGGCGATCTGATCGACCCCGTCGAGAGCGGGTTGCTCGACTGGCTCGAGGTGCACGAGCTGCACGAGGTCGTCGCCGGGGACGTGCCGGGCCGTGAATCGGACACGGACATCGTCGTCTTCAAGTCGAACGGGCTCGCCGCCTGGGACGTCGCGATCGCGGCCGAGCTCGTCCGGCGCGCGCGCGAGCGCGGCGTCGGGACGACCGTCTAGCTGGTGCCGATCGCCTCGCGGGCGTCCGCGATCGTGTCCTTGCCGATCGCCTTGATGATCTCCGGGCGGTCGAGCAGCCTCGCACGTTGGTCGGGATTGCAGCGGTTCTGCACGTAGCGGTCCTCGAGGATCTCGGCGAGGTCTCGCCCGCGGTCGTGCTCTCGGATCACGTAGGCGGCGACCCGCTCCTCGGCCGACGACCGCTGGAAGAGAAACGAGAAGAGGTTCCGGAACGCCATCGCGGGCGATTGTATCCTCCTTTCAATGCGCAAGATCAGCTCCGACGGCAGGTGCGCCGAGCGGACTCTGGAGGGGTTCGACGACGCGGGGCGCGCGGAGCGGATCGTGATCTGGCTCGAGCGCAAAGAAGGAGCGCTCTGGGCGGTCGGTCGCGCCGTCAATCCGCAGCACCGGCCGAGCGGCGAGCCCCGGGACGACGACTACCTCTTCGAGGGGCACGAGCTCGGCGACGCGCTCGACGCCGCGAACGGTGCGCTCGAGGACGACGCGCGCGTGCTCGAGGACGACGGCTCGACCGTGCGGATCAAGCCGTTCACGAGGAAAGAGGTGCTGCCGGTATTGGAGCGCTTCTTCTTCGGCAGACGCTGAGGTCGTGACTCCGGGCCCGCGACGCGGCCCCTCAGCGATCCTTGCCTGCGCCGGAGGTCAGCCCTCTTTCGGCCACTCCAGGTTGGCGTCGGGGATCGGGTCGCCGTGCGGATCGTGCGTCGGGAAGCCGAGCACCTTGTCGATCCGCGCCTCGAGCTCGTCGGAGAGTGCGTGCTCGAGCCGGTCGGCCTCGTCGTGGACGTCGTCGACCCCGATCCCGAGCGTCTCGGCGAGGTAGAGCTCGAGCAGGCGGTGGTGGCGGATCACCTCGAGCGCGACCTGCTCGCCGGCGTGGGTCAGCGTGACGCCGCGGTAGGGGGCGTGCTCCGCGAGGCCGAGCGCGGCGAGCTTCTTCACCATCGCGCTCGCCGACGCCGCCGACACCTGCTGGCGCTCGGCGAGCGCCGATGTCGAGACTCGCTCGCTCTCGGTGCCGAGCTTGTAGATCTCCTTCAGGTAGTCCTGAATCGCGTCGCTCAGGTGGGCGTTCGCCACGGGGCCAGTGTAGGGAGGTAGGCCGGTGGTAGCCTCGCTCGGTGCTCATTCGGCTCGGACACAGCCCTGACCCCGACGACGCGTTCATGTTCTGGGCGATCGCCGCGGGCGCGATCGACACGCGCGGGTTCCAGTTCGAGCAGGTGCTCCAGGACATCCAGACGCTGAACGAGTGGGCGCTCGAGGGGCGGCTGGAGGTGACGGCGACCTCGCTGCACGCGTATCCGTTCGTGCAGGACCGGTACGCGCTGCTGCCGCACGGCGCCAGTATCGGGTCCGGCTACGGGCCGATCCTCGTCGCGCGCGAGCCGCTCACGTTCGAGCAGCTGCGCTTCGCCGAGATCGTCGTTCCGGGGCGGATGACGACGGCGTTCCTGACCCTGCGGCTCGCGCTCGGCGAGTTCGCACACCGCGAGCTGGCGTTCGACCGCGTCCTCGACGAGGTCTCGTCCGGCCGCGCCGACGCAGGGCTCGTGATCCACGAGGGGCAGCTCACCTACGAGTCGGCCGGGCTGCACAAGGTGCTCGACCTCGGCGAGTGGTGGCTGCTCGAGACGGGGCTGCCGTTGCCGCTCGGTGTCAACCTCGCCCGCCGCGATGTCGGCGAGCGGATGGGCGACCTCTCGGCGGTCCTGCTCGACTCGATCCGGGCCGGCCTCGACAACCGGCGCGACGCGATGCGCTACGCGATGCGCTTCGGCCGCGGGATCGACGCGGCGACGAACGAGCGCTTCGTCGACATGTACGTGAACGAGCTGACGTGCGACTACGGGGACGAGGGCCGCCGCGCGGTCGAAGAGCTGCTGCGCCGCGGCGAGGCGATCGGCGCGTTTCCCGAGCCCGTCCGGCTCGACTACGTCTCCTGATGTCGCCCGGGCTCCGTTGCGCACCGAGTTGGGTGGGGACTGTCCCCACCTCCGGCCGCTTGGCTACGCCGTTCGCGCTCACGTCTCGCCGCTCGAGTTGCAATCTCGTAACAGGGGACAGGCCCCGGGACTGTCCCCAGGGGTACGCGACGTGAAGGCGGTCGTGATCTCGGCGGTCCGGACACCGGTCGGTCGCTACGGTGGCGCCCTTGCGGGCGTGCGGCCGGACGATCTCGCGGCGATCGCAGTGGCAGCGGCGGTCGAGCGGGCCGGCGTCGAGGCGGGTGAGATCGAGGACGTCTACCTCGGCTGCGCGAACCAGGCGGGTGAGGACAACCGCAACGTCGCCCGGATGGCGGCGCTGCTCGCCGGGCTGCCGGAATCGGTGGCCGGCGTGACCGTGAACCGGCTCTGCGCCTCCGGCCTTTCGGCCGTCGTCGGTGCGTGTCATGCGATCGCGGCCGGCGACGGCGACCTCTTCGTCGCCGGCGGGGTCGAGTCGATGAGCCGCGCGCCGCTCGTGACCGCGAAGCCCGACGCGGCCTATCCGCGCGGCGACCGCACGATGTACGACACGACGCTCGGCTGGCGCTTCCCCAATCCTGCGCTCGCCGAGCGGTTCCCGCTCGAGACGATGGGCGAGACGGGCGAGAACGTGGCCGAGCGGTGGGAGGTGTCTCGCGAGGACCAGGACGCGTTCGCGCTCCGCTCGCAGCAGCGCTGGGCGGAAGCGGACTTCTCCGAGGAGCTCGTGTCCGTCGGCGAGCTCGACCGGGACGAGCACCCGCGGCCGGACACGAGCGCCGAGAAGCTCGCTGCGCTGAGGCCTGCGTTCCGCGACGGCGGCACCGTCACGGCCGGCAACTCGAGCGGGCTCAACGACGGCGCGGCCGCGCTCGTGATCGCGTCGGAGGAGAAGGCGCGAGCGCTGGGTTACGGAGAGGGGGGCGCGGAGCCGCTCGGGACCTTCGTGGCCAGCGCCGTCGCCGGGGTCGACCCGCGCGTGATGGGAATCGGCCCGGTACCGGCGGTGCGCAAGCTGCTCGACCGAGCCGGGATCGGCGTCGGCGACCTCGACCTCGTCGAGCTGAACGAGGCGTTCGCGTCGCAGAGCCTGGCGGTCGTCCGCGAGCTCGGCCTCGACGAGGAGAAGGTGAACGTGAACGGCGGCGCGATCGCGATCGGCCACCCGCTCGGGATGAGCGGTGCGCGGCTGGTCGTCAGCCTCCTGCACGAGCTCCGCCGCCGCGGCGGCCGCTACGGCGTCGCGACGATGTGCGTCGGCGTCGGCCAGGGCCAGGCCGCACTGTTCGAGCGGTGAGCACCCGCACGAAGCTCCTCGCGGCCGTCGGGGCGCTGGCCGCGCTCGTGCTCCTGCTCTCCCGGGGCGGAGAGGAGTCGAGCGCGCAGCTGCAGGCGTTGCAGGACGATCCGATGGCGACCTACGTGCCGGACGGCGGGACACTCGTCGACACGGACTCGCGGAACGAGGGCACATCGCTCGGCGAGCCTGTATCCGCCCAGTACACGCGCATGTTCGAGCTCAGCGCCGCCGCCTCGGCACGGGCGCTCGAGCAGGCGCGCGAGGCAGCCCTCGCCGCCGGCTGGACCCAGCCGGGGACGAGCGGCGAGCGAGGCTTCCTCGCCGAGAGGCGGGCGCCGTCGGGCCGGCTCGAGCTCGCCGTCACCGAGTTTCGGAACTCGCTCCTGCTGCCCGACGACGTGACGCCGCCGGCGCTCCAGGTCAGCCTCCGCCACCTCGGGTCGTAGCCGGGAGCGGCCGAGCCTCGAGCCACGTGCGACGCTCGTCTAGCCAGCGCACTCGCTCGAGCTCCGCGCGCGAGAGCGCGGCGTCGACGTCGTCGTCCGAGATCAGCCTCGCGCGGAAGGCGTGCGTCCAGCGCTCGCCGGCCGCCCGGTACTCCACCACCGCCGAGACGAGCTCGCCCTCCGGCACGGCGTCGCGCAGCCTCAGCTCCACCCCGCCCACCGTCCTCGACTGCGGGCTCGGCTCCCATTGAGGCGGCATCCGCTCCAGCAGCACCTGACCGCCGCACGTGGGCGAGCATCTCGGCCGAGTTGTCGACGGCCGTGACGCGGTGGCCGAGTGCCAGCAGCTCGTGCGTGATCCGGCCGGCACCGCAGCCGAGCTCGAGGATCTCGCAGCCCGCCGGAATCGCCGCGTCGATCAGCTCCGGCTCGCCCAGCGGCGCGAGCGTGGCGTAGAGCCCGACCGGGCTGCCGTCGGGAGCGGTGCTGCTCATGCGCGAACTGTAAGCCGCTATCGTCCTGCCGTGGCAGTCGCGACGAACGAGTTCGGGCTCTTCATCAACGGCGAGACCGTCGAGGGCTCCTCGTCCCGCGACCTGATCGAGCCGGCCTCGGGCGAGGTGCTCGGCACGGCGCAGCTCGCGGGCGAGGCGGAGATCGACCGAGCGGTCGAGGCGGCCCGGGGCGCGCTCGACGGCGACTGGGGCAAGACAGCCGCGACCGAGCGGTCGCGGCTCCTGCACGCGCTGGCCGACGCCGTCAAGGCGAACCGGAACGAGCTCTCCGAGCTCGAGGCGCGCAACGTCGGCAAGGCGATCTCCTCGACCAAGGCGGAGCTCTTCGGCGCGGTCGAGAACTTCCGCTACTTCGCCTCCGCGATCGCCTCGATCGGCGGCCGCTCGAACCCGATCGGCGGCTCGCTCCTCTCGTACACGTTGAAGGAGCCGGTCGGCGTCGCGGGCCAGATCGTCCCCTGGAACTACCCGCTGTTGATGACGACGTGGAAGCTCGCGCCGGCGCTTGCGGCTGGCTGTGCGGTCGTGCTCAAGCCCGATCCGCAGACGCCGGTGACCGCGCTCAGGCTCGCGGAGCTCGCCGCCGAGGTCGGCTTTCCCGCCGGGGCGATCAACATCGTCGCCGGCGACGGGCCGACGACCGGCGCCTATCTCGTCAGGCATCCGGGCGTCGACAAGGTCGCGTTCACCGGCTCGACGAGGACGGGCGGCGAGATCATGCGGCTCTGCTCGGAGCCGATCAAGCGGCTGACGCTGGAGCTGGGCGGCAAGAGCCCCAACCTCGTCTTCGCCGACGCCGACCTCGACTCCGCGATCCCGAGCGCCGTCTGGTCGATCTACTACGCGGCGGGACAGAGCTGCGAGGCGCGCTCCCGCGTCCTCGTCGAGCGCTCGATCTACGACGACTTCGTCGCCGCGTTCACCGAGAAGGCCGGGCGGCTGAAGGTGGGCGACCCGCTCCACGCCGAGACGCAAATGGGCTCGCTGATCTCGGAGGCGCACCGGGAGCGCGTGCACTCGTTCGTCGAGGAAGCACGCGACGAGGGCGGCGAGATCGTGCTCGGCGGTGAGCCGGGCGAGCACGCCTTCTACCCGGCGACCGTGGTTGCCGGCGTCGAGAACTCGTCCACGATTGCGCAGGAGGAGGTCTTCGGCCCGGTCGTCACGATCATCCCGTTCGAGGACGAGAAGGACGCGATCCGGATCGCCAACGACGTCAAGTACGGGCTGATGGCATCCGTCTGGACTGGCGATCCCGCGCGCGGGCACCGGCTGGCCGCGCGGATCAAGGCGGGCACGGTCGGGATCAACATGCCGTACACGGCCTTTCCGGGGCTGCCGTTCGGCGGCTACAAGCAGTCCGGCTTCGGCCGCGAGCTCGGGATCGACGCGCTCGACCTCTATCTCGAGACGAAGAGCGTGACCATCAACACCGGCGCACGCCCGATCAACCCCTTCGGCCTCTAACCGCGGCACGATCCCGATTCCCGGGGAGCACCATGCTGGCGGGTGGCCACCGCAAACCGGGACCGTGCCGCGGTGAGCTACCGCTGGGCGGTGCTGGCGGCGGGCACCGTCGCGCAGGCGTCCTTCTCGTCGATCTCGTTCGCGATCGCGGTGCTCGCGCCGGCGCTGCGGGAGGAGTACGAGCTCACCCTGACCCAGATCGGCGTCGTCCTCGCCGCCGAGTGGGTCGGCCTGACGATCGCGCTGCTGCCGTGGGGCTTCGCCGTCGACCGCTGGGGGGAGCGCTGGACGCTCGCGAGTGGCCTCGTGCTCTGCGCCGCCTGCCTGACCGCAGCCGCGTTCGCGCCGAGCTTCGCCTGGCTCGTCGCGCTGCTCGGCCTCGCCGGGGCCGCCGGCGGCAGCGTCCAGTCGGGGAGCGGCCGCGCGGTGATGCGCTGGTTCTCGGCCAGGGAGCGTGGGCTGGCCCTGGGCGTCCGCCAGACGGCGGTGCCGATCGGAGGTGCGGTGGCCGCGCTCGTCCTGCCCGTGCTCGAGTCCCCGCAAGCCGGGCTCCTCTTCATCGCCGGTTTCGTCCTCGCCGGAGCGCTTGCCGGGGCGCTCGTGCTTCGCGCCGGCACCGAGGAGCATCTCGAGAAGACGGACGTCGAGATCACGCTCCACGACCGCCGGCTCTGGCTCGCGTGCTGGGCCAGCGGCCTCTACCTCGTCGCGCAGGTGGCGATGATGGGGTTCGCCGTCCTCTTCCTGCACGACGAGCACGGTTTCTCCACCGGTGCGGCGGCCGCCGTCTTCGCGGTCGGCCAGGGGCTCGCAGCCGCGCTGCGGATCGGCGTCGGCCACTGGTCCGACGTGCTCGGTACGCGGGTCAGGCCCCTCCGCGCGATCGGCATCGTGATCGCGGTCACGCTCGCGGCCGTGGCGGTGCTGTCGGACTCGCCGGCCTGGCTGCTGGTGCCGGCGCTCGTGCTCGCGACCGGCATGTCGATGGCGTGGAACGGGCTCTCGTACACGATCGCCGCCGAGCTCGGCGGCCGCCGCAGCGGCGCCGCGATCGGCTTTCAGCAGACGGTGCTCGCGGCGATCGGCGTCGTGGCGCCGGTCGCATTCGCGGCGGTGGTGTCCGGCACCTCCTGGACAATCGCCTTCGCGCTCGCGGCAGTGTTCCCGCTCGCGGGCGCATGGCTCCTCCGTCCGCTCGCGGCGCACTGAATCATGCGTATCTACCCAGACCAGACCGGCCGGCGGATCGACCTGATGGCGCGAGACCTCGCCGTCGTGCTCGCCCTCGTTCTCTTCGGGCTGATCGCGCTGGAGGTGCACGATGCCGTCGACAGGCTGGCGGTGCTGGGCGAGGGCGTCGAATCAGCGGGCCGAGGCGTGAGCGGCGGCTTCGAGGCGGCCGCAGACGCGGTCGACGGCACGCCGCTCATCGGCGACGAGCTCGGCGACGCACTCCGCGGAGCCGGCGAGGGGTCGGGCGGCGAGGTCGAGGATCTCGGCCGCGGCGGCTCCGGCGCCGCGCACGATCTCGCCAACTTGCTCGGCTTCCTCTTCTTCGCCCTCCCGGCCGCTCTGCTCCTGCTGTTCGCCCTCCCGCCGCGCGTGCGCCAGGTGCGCCGGCTGAACGCGGCGACTCAGGCGGTCGGCGAGCTCTCGGACGAGCGGCGCCGGCTGCTGGCGATGCGGGCAGCGTTCGGGCTGCCCTACGGCGAGCTGCTGCGCTTCACCAAGGATCCGCTCGGCGACCTCGAGGCAGGTCGCTACGACGCCCTCGTCGCCGCCGAGCTGGACCAGGCGGGTCTGCGGCCGCGATAGGTTCCGAGGCGTGCGGATCCTCGAGCGACTCGATCGGCTGGCGGCGCTCGGCGACCGGATCGGCTACTCGCCCGAGGAGGACGCGGCACACGAGCTCGCGCGCGGTTGGTTCCTCGAGGCCGGGCTCGAGGTCGCGGTCGACGCGCCGGGAAATTTGATCGGCCGCCTCCCGGGCGGGGCGCGCCAGGTCTGGACGGGGTCGCATCTCGACACGGTTCCCGGGGCGGGCCGGTTCGACGGGACGCTCGGCGTCGTCGCCGGGATCGAGGCGGTCGAGCGGCTCGGGACTCCCGGCCTCGGCGTGGTCGTCTTCCGCGACGAGGAGCGCGGCTGCGCCGGCAGCCGCGGCTGCACCGCGCGCCCCGATGCCTACGTCGAGCTCCACATCGAGCAGGGACCGACGCTGCTCCGCGCGGACGCACCGCTCGGCGTCGTCACCGCGATCGTCGGCTACGTGCGCGGCCGGCGCACGTTCGCGGGCACGCCCGGCCATGCGGGCACGACGCCGATGGACGTCCGCGAGGACGCGCTCGTCGAGGCGGCCGAGTTCGTCCTCCACGCGCGCGAGGTTGCCCGCGGGATCGACGGCGCGGTGGCGACCGTCGGCCAGGTCACGGTGGAGCCTGGCGGGACGAATGTGATCCCAGGGCGGGTCGTCGTCTCCGTCGACGCGCGCGCGCCGGACGCCGCGCGGCTCGACCGCCTCGCCGATGCGCTCGAGATCGAGGAGCCGATTCGCACCGAGCCATCGCCGATGTCGGAGGAGATCCGGGCCGCCCTGCGCGCCGAGGTGGAGGCGCTCGGCGTGCCCGTCCTGGAGCTGCCCTCCGGCGCGGGGCACGATGCGGGGATCCTCGCGAGTGCCGGGATCCCGTCCGGGATGCTGTTCGTCCGCAGCCTCAACGGCGGCGTCAGTCACAATCCGGCCGAGTTGAGCTCCCCCGACGACATCGCGCTCGCGCTCGACGCGCTCACGGGCACGCTGACGCGGCTCGTGGCATGAAGGCCGTCGTCGTCAAGCCGGGCGAAGGCCATCGCGTCGGGAACGTCGAGTTCCTCGCCCGCAGTGCCGACACGCCGCGCTTCAACCTCGCCGTGATCGAGATCCAGCCGCACCGGGGTGGGCCGCCGATCCATGCGCACGCGGCCGAGGACGACTCGTTCTACATCCTCGAGGGCGAGCTGACGTTCACCGTCGAGGACGAGGTCGTCGTCGCCGGCCCGGGCACGTTCGTGCTCGTCCCGCCGGGCCTGCAGCACACATTCCGGAACGACGGCGACGCGGTCGTGCGGATGGTCAACATCCACGCGCCGGCCGGCTTCGACCTCAGGCTCGAAGCCTAAGCCGAGGAGGGAGCGACCCCGGGGCGGTCGACGCCCTCGGGGTCGCTCTCCGGCGCTTCTGCTTGGGCTACGGCGCCGGCGTTTCCACCATCGCGCTGCCGCCCCCGCGACGCGTCGGCTCCGCGACCGCGATGACGCCTCCGGCCGGTAGGAACTCGATTCCGGTCGCGGCGCCGATCTCCGGGTTCGTCACGAACTGGTGCCCACGCGCCTCGAGCGCCGTGGCGAGCGGCGAAGCGCGGAACGCCGGCTCCGCCTGCGTCGTCGCGCCGTTCCGCTGCGTCGCTCGCGGGTCTGCGATCGCCTGCGGCAGGGTCATTCCCGTGTCGAGTCGATCGAGGAGGAGCTGCAGGACGGTTGTGATGATCGTCGAGCCGCCGGGTGATCCGACTGTCAGCAGTGTGCGGCCGCCCTGGGTCACGATCGTGGGAGCCATCGAGCTACGCGGACGCTTGCCGCCCGCGACGCTGTTCGGGTGGTTGAGCAGCGCGTAGTCGAAGTCGGTCAGCTCGTTGTTGAGCAGGAACCCCCAGCCGGGGACGACGAGCCCTGCTCCGCCGGTCGATTCGATCGTGAACGTGTACGAGACCACGTTGCCCCAGCGGTCGGAGACGCTGAGGTGCGTCGTCGAGAGGCCCTCCTGGTCGACGGACGCCCCAGCGAGCAAGAGTCCGACGGCGTCCTCGAACGGCCAGGGGTCGCCGGCCGCGACGGCGCCGGGGGCTGCGGTCTCCTTGATCAGGGCACGGCGCGTGGCGGCGAACCCGTCGGAAAGCAGCCCGCGCAAAGGCACGCGGACGAAGTCGGCGTCGCCGAGGTACGCACCGCGGTCGGCGAACGCGTAGCGCGACGCTTCCAGGAACAGGTGCAGCTGCCGCTCGCGGGTCTCCGTCGCGAGCGGATAGCCCTCCAGAATGTTCAGTGCCTCGCCGACGGTCGAGCCGCCGCTCGAGGGCGGGCCCATCCCGTAGACGTCGAGCCCGCGGTAGGACACCCGCGTCGGCGCCCGTTCGGGGGCCACATACGTGTGCAGGTCGCGCATGGTCATCAGGCCCGGGCGCCAGACATGGTTCGCGGTGGGCGTCACGGGTGGGCTCTGCACCGTCTCGACGAGCGCGTCGGCGATCGCGCCGCGGTAGAAGCCCTTCGCGCCGAGATGTGCAATCCGTTCGTACGCGCGCGCGAGGTCCGGGTTGCGAAAGACCGTGCCGACATCCTTCGGTGTCCCATTTGGGTCGAGGAAGAGCGCGGCCGAAGCGGGGACGTCGTCGAAGAAGTCGACGTTGCCCTGGGTTTGGTCGAAGAACGTGCTGTCGATCACGAAGCCCTCGCGCGCGATCCGGATCGCGGGCTGAAGCGCTTCCGCAAGCGAGATCGTCCCGTAGCGGTCGAGCGAATTCGCCCAGCCGGCGACCGTGCCGGGGACGCCGACGGAGAGGCCGCTGTAGCGGGCCGGCGTGAACGGGAGCGCCGCCCCGTTCTCCCAGAACGAGTCGACGCGCATCGCCGCCGGACCGGTCTCACGGTGGTCGATCGAGGTGACCGCGCCGCCCGCAGTCCGGAGCAGCAGGAAGCCGCCGCCGCCGATACCACACGAGAACGGCTCCGTGACACCGAGCACCGCGGCGGCGGTGACGGCGGCGTCGACGGCGTTGCCGCCGCGACGGAGGGTGTCGATGGCCGCCTGGGTCGCGAGCGTCTCCACGGTCGCGGCGGCGCCGCCCGTGCCAGTCGCGGTCGGGGGGCCTGATGGAGCGGTCGCCGCCGTCGCAGTGCCGGCGAGCGCCGCAAAGATCGTCAGGGAGGCCGCAGAGATGAGCGAGCAGATCGTGACGCGCATATCGCCTCCTCGGGGCGTTGATGGCACGGCCACCCTACGACCCGACCGCGGCTGCGTCTACAACTCGCGGAACGAGATCGGCTGCGCGCCCTCCCAGAGCGTCAGCCGGCCGAGCTCCTTCAGTTGCTCCTGGCCCTCCACGAGCGTGGCGAAGTGGTTCGCCCAGAGGTGCCCCGCCTTGCTCGCGAAGGAGCAATAGCCGTACGGAAAGAGCAGTTCCGTTTCGCTCTCGCCGCCCGGGTAGAGCGCGAGCTCGCCGGGGTGGGGGTAGCTGGTCGCGTTCTCGGGGCCGATCCCGAGGTCGCGGTCGCCCCACGGGATCCAGTTCGACTCGCCGCTCCAGCGGCAGTGGATGATCCGGTCGTCGAGGGGCAGGATCCCCTTGAAGGCCGCGACCGTCTTCGGCGCCAGCTCATCCTCCCAGCGGGCGACGAAGCGCATCCCGGCGGCGGTGATCTCGAGCACGGCCGTGACCTTATCCGTGCGCGGCGGCCCAGGCGATCAACCGCGCGCGCTCGGCGTCGGTCAGGCCGGTCGCGTTCCCGGGCGGCATCGCTCCCGACTCGAGCATCGCCTGGACCTGGTCGGCGTGCTGCTGCAGCTGGTCGGCGGTACCAAGCTGGACGCCGAGCGGCGCTGCGGCGCCGGAGTGACAGCCCGCGCAGCGCTGCGTTGCGATCGCGACCGCCTCGTCGTCGCTCGGCACGGCTGCCGAATCGGGCTCGTCGGGCGCGAGCACGATCGCGAGCGCCGCGGCCCCGACGGCTGCGGCGGCCAGGATCCACCAGTCGCGCCGGCCCGAGTGCCAGCGGTTGAAGAAGTGCCGGATCGCCGCCACGACGGCGAAGATCGCGAGCAGGACGAGCCAGGCGTGGTCGCTGCCGAACGCGAGCGGAAAGTGGCCGGCGAGCATCGTGAACACGACCGGTAGCGTCAGGTAGTTGTTGTGCACCGAGCGCTGTTTCGCGCGCAGCCCCGGCAGCGGATCCGGCTCGCGGCCCTCCTGCTTGGCGCGCACGAGCTCGCGGTGCGCCGGGATGATCACGAAGAAGACGTTTGCGGCCATGATCGTCCCGAGCATCGCGCCCACCTGCAGGTACGACGCCCGCGCGGCGAAGAGCTCGCCCGCGGCGAATGCGGAGACGGCCACGAGCGCCACGACCGCGACGGCGACCAGCCGGTCCTCGATCAGGACGCGGCACGCGAGGTCGTAGACGACCCAGGCGAGCGCGAGCCCTGCGGCCGACAGCGCTGCCGCCTGCCAGCCGCTGAGGTCGGCGACAGTCGGGTCGACGAGCCTCGTGTCGGCGTCGAGCCAGTAGAGGACGACGAGCAGCGCGAAGCCGGACAGCCAGGTCGTGTACGCCTCCCACTTGAACCAGTGGAGCTGGTCCGGCAGCTGCGGCGGCGCGAGCTTGTACTTCTGCGAGTGGTAGAAGCCGCCGCCGTGGACGCCCCAGTACTCGCCGGCGACCCCCTCCTTCTCCTCCTTCGGCGGCGACAGGCCGAGGTCGAGCCGGATGAAGTAGAACGAAGCGCCGATCCAGGCGATCCCGGCGACGACGTGCAGCATCCGCAGCAGGAGGTCGGCGAGGTCTCTCAGGTAGTCCGCGTCCACCTGTCCCTCGCGATCGCGCAGAGCGCCTGCAGCCCCGTCTCGAGCTCCTGGGCACGCGTGCGCTGGAGGCGCTCGCGCAGCACCGGCAGCAGCTCCGCACGGGTGCGGCCGTCGACGAAGACGACGAACTCGAAGCCGAAGCGGCGCTCGTACGCGTCGTTCAGGCGGGCGAGCTCGGCGAGCACCTCCGGCTCGGCGCCGCGCTGCTCCTCGGAGGGCTCGCCGATGCGCGGATGCGTCGCGAGCGCCGCGACCTGGTCGGCCTCGGGCAGCGCCAGCGCCACCTCCTCGGCGACGGCCAGGGGATCGGTCCTCGCTGCGAGCTCGTCGACGAGCCGTGTCCGGCCGGAGAACAGCGGCGTCAGCTCCTCGACGCTCAGCTGCCGCGGTAGCTCGCGCACGAGTAGGGGGAGACGAGCAGCGGGACGTGGTAGTGGCCCTCGTCCAGGGCGACCTCGAGCTCGACCCGCTTGAAGAACGGGGAGGGAGGATGGAAGACGAGCCGGTACGTGCCGGGGTCGAGGTCGTCCGAGAGCTGCGCCCGGCCGTCGGCGTCGGTGCGCGTCTCGGCCATGAACATGTCGCCGCGGTAGAGGACGACCAGCACCCCGTCCGCAGGCGTGCCCGCGGAGGTGTCGAGCACGTGCGTCGAGAGGGAGATCGCCGCAGTCGTCATGGCGCGAATCTACTCGCCTGTGCACGGTGGGCGCGAGCGATTTCCGCCTCCTCCGCGCGCACGAGCGCTCCACCCCGGACGACGAGCTCGCCGCCGACGTAGAGCCGGTCGACCCGATGCGCGCCGGCGAAGACGAGCCCGGCGACCGGGTCGGCGGCGCCCGCGAGCTCGAGCCCGTCGGTCGCCCAGACCGCGAGGTCGGCGCAGCGGCCCGAGGCGATCGCGCCGATGTCGTCCCGCCCGAGCACGGCTGCCCCGCCGCGGGTCCCGAGCCGGATCGCCTCGCGCGCCGTCATCGCCGTCGGGCCGCCGCGGCCGCGCGCGACGAGCAGCGCCTGCTTGACCTCGTTGAAGAGATGGCTGCGCTCGTTCGACGCAGACCCGTCGACGCCGAGGCCGACCCGCACCCCCGCAGCGCTCAGCTCCCGCACTGGCGCGACGCCGGCGCCGAGGCGGAGGTTCGAGGTCGGGCAGTGGGCGACGCCGGTGCCGGTCTCGGCGAAGCGCGCGATCTCGGCCGCGGTGAGATGGACGCAGTGCGCACACCAGACGTCGCCCTCGAGCCAGCCGAGCGAGTCGAGGTACTCGACCGGCGTGCAGCCGTACAGCTCCTTGCAGTACGTCTCCTCCTCGACCGTCTCGGCGAGGTGCGTGTGCAGGTTGAGCCCGAGGCGGCGCGCGAGGTCGGCCGACTCGGTCATCAGCCGTCCGGTGACGGAGAAGGGGGAGCACGGCGCCACTGCGATCTGGATCCGCGCTCCGGCGCCGGCCTCGTGCAGCTCGGCGACCAGACGCTCCGTGTCCGCGAGCACGGCGTCGACGTCCTCGACCAGTTCGTCCGGCGGCAGGCCACCGTCGGAGACCCCGAGATCCATCGACCCGCGCGACGCGACGAGCCGGCAGCCGAGCTCACGGGCCGCCTCCACCTCGGCCTCGACGAGGCCGGTGCGGCCACGCGGGAAGACGTAGTGGTGGTCGAAGACCGTCGTGCAGCCCGAGAGCATCAGCTCGGCGATCCCGGTCCGCGCCGCTGCGTACTCGGCTTCGGCGTCGATCCGCGCCCAGGTCGGGTAGAGCTCGACGAGCCACTCGAACAGCGTCGCCTGCTGTGCCCGGGCGCGCGTGAGCGTCTGATAGAGGTGGTGGTGGGTGTTGACGAGGCCCGGCGTGACGAGCGCGCCGCCGAGGCCCGTGCGCTCGTCCGCGTCCGGCTCCGGACCCGTCCCGACGGCCGCCACGAAGCCGTCCTCGACGAGGATCCAGCCGTCCTCGTGCTCCGTCTCCGCGTCGTCCATCGTCAGTACGTGCGCGTCGGTGAGCAGGGACTTCACGCTCGGTACCGTATCGTTGGCCGCGTGGAGGTCATCACTCCCCGCACCCTCGACGAGGCGCTGCGTCTGAAGTCGGAGCGGCCGGACGCGCGGCCGATCGCAGGCGGCACCGACCTGCTCGTCGAGCTCAACTTCGACCGGACGCGGCCCGAGACGATCCTCAATCTCGCCGAGGTCCCGGAGCTGAAGGGCTGGGTGCGGGAGAACGGATCGCTGCGCCTCGGCGCCGGTCTCACCTACACCGAGGCAATGGCGCCGGAGCTGGCCGAGCTCCTCCCGGCACTCGCCGAGGCCTCGCGCACGGTCGGCTCGCCGCAGATCCGCAACCGCGGCACGATCGGCGGCAACCTCGGTACCGCGTCCCCCGCCGGCGACGCGCACCCGCCGCTGCTGGTCGAGGACGCGACGGTGGAGATCGGGAGCGCGCGCGGTGTCCGCACGCTGCCGCTGACCGAGTTCTTCCTCGGCCCGAAGCGGAACGCGCTCGCGGAGGACGAGCTCGTGCTCGCCGTCAGGGTCGATCCCGGCCGACAGCCGCAGACGTTCATGAAGGTGGGGCCGCGGAACGCGATGGTGATCGCGGTCTGCTCCCTCGCCGTCGGGATCGACCGCGTGCGCGGCGAGCTGCGTGCGGCCTACGGCTCGGCCGGGCCCGTACCCGCGCTCGTCACCGCGCCGCTCGACGCGCGCGAGGACTTCCCCGACCTCGTCGCCGGCGCGTCCAGCCCGATCGACGACGTCCGCGGCACCGCTGCCTACCGCCGCCACGCGCTACGCGTGTTGACGAAGCGCGCACTGGACAGGGTGTTCGTGTGAGACGGTTCGCATGAAGATCAGGCTGGTCGTCAACGGCGAGGCGCGCGAGGCCGACGTCTGGGCGGGCGAGAGCCTGTTGACGGCGCTGCGCGACACGCTCGAGCTGCCGGGCTCGAAGAACGCGTGCGAGCAGGGCGAGTGCGGCTCCTGCTCGGTCCTCCTCGACGGCGACCTCGTCTGCGCCTGCCTCGTGCTCGCGGCCCAGGCGGACGGGCACGAGGTGACGACGGTCGAGGGCCTCCGCTCGGAGGACGGGCTCCACCGCGTCCAGCAGGCGTTCGTCGAGGCCGGCGCCGTCCAGTGCGGCTTCTGCACGCCGGGGCTCGTCGTCGCGACCGCGGCGCTGCTCGAGCGCGTGCCGAGCCCGAGCGACGACGTCATCCGCGAGGAGCTCTCCGGGAACCTCTGCCGCTGCACCGGCTACGCCAAGATCTTCGACGCCGTCCGGCTCGCCGCCTCCCGAGCATGAGCACGACCCAGCCGACCAAGCTCCAGCTCGGGCGCATCGGCGACGCGGTCGCTCGTCACGACGCGACGCCGAAGGTAACCGGGGAATTCGCGTACTCGAGCGACCTCAACGCGGCCGGGATGCTCTGGGGCGTCACTGTTCGCAGCCCGCACGCGCATGCGAGAATCGTCGAGCTCGACATCTCCCAGGCGATGCGGATGGCCGGAGTCCACGCGGTGCTCACGCACGCGGACGTGCCCGGCCAGAAGACCTACGGGCTCGAGTTCGCCGACCAGCCGGTGCTCGCCGCCGAGCGGGTGCGCTACTACGGCGAGCCGGTGGCGCTGGTCGCCGCCGAGGAGCCCGAGCAGGCGCGCCGCGCCGCCGCCGCCGTCCGCGTCGAGTACGAGGTGATCGAGCCGGTCGTGGACATGGAGCGGGCGACCGAGCAACCGCCGCTCCACACCGACCGGCCGACGATGGCGCACGGCTACCGCGAGGACGAGCGCCCGAACGTCGTCCGCCACCTCGTGATCCGGCACGGCGACCCGGACGCCGAGGGCGATATCACCGTCAGCGGCGTCTACGACGTCGGCATCCAGGACCAGGCGTTCCTGGGGCCGGAGTCGGGCCTGGCCGTCCCCGACGGAGAGGGGGGCGTCGACGTCTACGTCGCGACGCAGTGGCTGCACGTCGACCGCGACCAGGTGGCGCCGTGCCTCGGCCTGCCGCCCGAGATGGTGCGCATCCACCTCGCCGGCGTCGGCGGCGCGTTCGGCGGCCGCGAGGACCTCTCGATGCAGATCCACGGCGCCATGCTCGCGCTGCAGACGACGCGGCCGGTGAAGATCGTCTACAACCGCGAGGAGTCGTTCTTCGGCCACGTCCACCGTCATCCGGCGCGGATCTGGTGCGAGCACCGGGCGACGCGTGCCGGCGAGCTCGTCAGCGTGCGGATCCGGATCCTGCTCGACGGCGGCGCCTACGCCTCCAGCTCGACGGCCGTGGCCTCGAATGCGGCCTGCTTCGCGATCGGCCCCTACAAGGTCGCGAACGCGCTGATCGAGTCGACCTGCGTCTACACGAACAACCCGCCCTGCGGCGCGATGCGCGGCTTCGGCGCCGTCCAGACCTGCTTCGCCGCCGAGGCGCAGATGGACAAGCTCGCCGACGAGCTCGGGATCGACCCTGTCGAGCTCCGGCTCCTGAACGCCCTCGGCAGCGGCGACACGCTGCCGACCGGTCAGGTGATCGAGGGCGTCCTCCCGACCGCCGAGGTGATCCGCCGCGCCGCCGCGCTCCCCGTGCCAGACGCCGAGCCGTTGCCGCGCGACGCGATCCGCCTGCCCGGCGGCGCGGGCAACACGACCCGCGGCGAGGGGGTCAAGCGCGGCGTCGGCTTCGCCGTCGGGTTCAAGAACATCTGCTACTCGGAGGGCTTCGACGACTTCACTGCAGCCCGGGTGCTGCTGCGCGCCGACGGGTCGGCCGAGATCCACTGCGCCTCGGCCGAGGTCGGGCAGGGCGTCACCGACGTGATCCTCCAGGTCGCGCGCACGGAGCTCGGCACCGACGACGTCGTGCTCGCCGCCCCCGGTACCGCCGCGGTCGGCTCCGCCGGGTCGGCCTCCGCCTCGCGGATGACCTGGATGGCGGCCGGGGCGGTCCGCGATGCGTGCCGGGCCGCGCTCGAGGAGCAGAAGCGCTCCGGCGGCGAGGTGGACGTCGAGCGTATCTACCGCCATCCGCGGACGACGCCGCTCGACCCCGAGACCGGTCAGGTCACGGGCGAGCGCGCGCACGTCTCATTCGCGGTTGCCGCGATGCGCGTCGTCGCCGAGGTCGACGTCGACCTCGGCCTCACGCGCGTCGTCTGGATCGGCACCGCGCAGGACGTCGGCAAGGCGATCAACCCGCTCGCCGTCGAGGGGCAGATCGAGGGCGGCACCGCCCAGGGGCTCGGCCTGGCGCTGATGGAGGAGATCCGCACGCGCGACGGGCTGATCACGAACGCGAGCTTCACCGACTACCTGATCCCGACCGCGCTCGACATGCCGCCGGTCGAGAGCGAGCTGATCGAGGACGCCGAGCCCGACGCTCCCTACGGCGTCAAGGGCGTCGGCGAGCCTCCGACCGTGGTCTCGTCGGCGGCGGTCGTCTCGGCGCTCCGGGACGCGACCGGTCGCGAGCTGGCGCGGATCCCGGTCCGCCCGGACGACGTCGTCGGCCTCTAGCGGCGCAGGGCGAGCAGCGCGCCGACCGCCAACAGCAGCACGCCGACGATGCGGGGCCAGTTGAGCGGCACCTGCTCGACGCCGAACCAGCCGTAGCGGTCGATCAGCACGCCCATCGCGAGCTGCCCCGCGATCAGGAGCCCGATTGTCGCAGTCGCGCCGATCTGCGGTGTCACGACGGTGATCGTGAACACGACGACGACGCCCATGCCGCCGCCGCCGACCCAGTACCACCAGGGCGAGTGAAGTGCGTCGCCGAAGCCGGCCAGGCTCTGGCGGAGCAGGAGCAGCAGCGTGGTCGCGATCAGCGTCGAGAAGAGGAGGTTCGCGGCGATCGCCTCGTAGGAGCCGATCCGCTCGCCGAAGCGGCCCATCACGGCCACCTGGATCGAGCCTGCGAGGCCCGCGGTCAACGCGAGTGTCGCTGCGGCAGCCGTTCCTCCGGACACGGGCGCAAGCTATACGCTCCCGCACGTCCCTAGGCGAAAGGAGCTGGAGCGATGGTGCGAGCGGTGATCCAGTACGAGCGCGAGCCGGAGCCGGAGCGTTATGCGCGGCACCTGGAGGAGTTCACGCGGCCGGTGCCATGCGACGCGTTCCGCCATGGCAAGGTGTTCGGCTCCCCGTTCGGCGACCCGCCGTTCGCGTACTACGCCGAGTTCGAGTGGGCCGACATGGACGCGTTCAAGGCGGCCGTCCGCTCCGAGGAGTTCGCTGCGAGCGGCAAGGACGCGATGGAAATGGGCATTCCGTTCACGGTCGCCTTCGCCGAGATCGCGTAGTGGCCGAGCCGGACCAGCCCCGTCCGCTACCCCCGGACGAGCTCGGCTTCGAGCGGATCGTCTACGAGAAGGACTACCCGCGCGCGACCGTGACGCTGAACCGACCGGACGTGCTGAACGCGTTCGACTTCCGGATGCTGCGCGAGCTCGCGCGGGCGTTCGAGGACGCGTCCTGGGACGACGAGATCCGGGTCGTCGTCGTCACCGGCACCGGCCGCGCGTTCTGCGTCGGGGCCGACCTGCGTGCGTGGGGCGAGGACCTGCTCGGGAACTCGAAGGAGTACTGGAAGTGGTTCGGCGCGTTCAAGGACATGCACGACCGCCTGCGCGAGATCGGCAAGCCGACGATCGCGCGCGTGAACGGGATCGCCGTCGGCGGCGGCAACGAGCTGCAGATGGGGTGCGACCTCTCGGTGATGGTCGACGACGCCTTCATCCGCCACGTCGGGCTCGAGCACGGCTCGGTGCCCGCCGGGGGTGCGACCCAGTGGCTGCCGATCATGATCGGCGACCGCCGCGCTCGCGAGATGATCCTGCTCTGCGACGAGGTGCCCGCCGCGCAGGCAGCGGAGTGGGGCCTGGTCAATCGCGCGGTGCCGGCCGTCGAGCTGGACGCCGTCGTCGACGAATGGGTCGAGAACCTCGCCCGGAAGCTGCCCGAGACGACGCGGTACGCGAAGCAGCAACTGAACTGGTGGCGCGACATCTCATGGCACGAGACGGTCGGCCACGCACGCGACTGGCTGGCGCTCTCGATGCTCGGCGACGAGGCCCAGGGCGCGGTCCGCAGCTTCCTCGACCGCTCGAAGTAGGTGGAGCTCCGTACCGAGCGCCTCGTGCTCCGGCCGGTGACCGAGGACGACGTCGACGCGATGCTTGCGGTCCGCAACGCGCCGGCGGTGGTCGGGACGACGAACACAAAGGAGCCGCTCTCGCGCGAGCGGATGGCCGGTCAGGTCGGACGCCGCGTCGCGAGCTGGCGCGAGCGGGGCTTCGGCTCCTGGCTGATCCTCCGTGACGGCGAGCCGATCGGCTTCGTCGAGGTGCACCCGATCGGCGAGGACAGCGGCGTCGATCCGGACGAGCTCGAGCTCGGCGTCGTTCTCCACCCCGACCGCTGGGGCCAGGGGATCGCGCTCGAGGCCGGGGCGGCGGTCGCGCGCGACCTCTTCGAGCGTGTCGGGCGCGAGCGCATCTACGCCGGTGTCGAGGAGACGAACGACAAGTCGCTGCGTCTGCTCGCGAAGGTTCCCGGCGTGCGCCATGTGGGCGGCGAGCTCTACGAGCTCGACCGCTCCGCGTTAGGGTCGGTCTCATGAGCGAAGTCCTGAGCGAGCGCGACGGCGCCGTCCTGACGATCACGCTGAACAGGCCTGACGTCTTCAACGCCTTCAACGCGGCGCTGCACGCGCGCCTGCACGAGGCGCTCGAGGAGGCGCGCTCGTCGGATGTTCGTGCGGTCGTGATCACCGGCGCGGGCCGCGGTTTCTGCTCCGGTCAGGACCTGAAGGAGTTCCAGGAGGCCCCGGGCTCGATTCGCGACCGGCTCGAGCAGACCTACCACCCGAACATCCGGCTGATCCGCGCGCTCGAAAAGCCGGTGATCGCGGCGGTCAACGGGCCCTGCGCGGGTGCGGGACTGTCGCTGGCCGCCGCCTGCGACATCAGGATCGCCTCCGACGCGGCGACGTTCGTGCCCGGGTTCATCGGGATCGGCCTGATCCCCGACTCGGGCGGATCCTGGTTCATCCACCGCCTGCTGGGGTTCGCCCGCGCCTTCGACTGGATGACGACCAACAAGCGGCTGAGCGCCACCGAGGCAGAGGCCTGGGGGCTCGTCGCGGAGGTGGTCGAGGCGGACAGGCTCGCCGCGCACGTGGCCGAGGTGGCGGCGACCTTCGCGGCGCTGCCGACGCGCGCGATCGGAATGACGAAGCGTCTCTTCGACCACGCCTACGACGCGACCCTCGAGGAGCAGCTCGAGCTCGAAGCGGAGCTGCAGCAGGCCGCGACCGAGACGGGCGACTTTGCCGAGGGCGTGCAGGCCTTCCTCGAGAAGCGCGAGCCCCGCTTCAGCGGGAGCTAGCGAGCAGCCCGAGCACCTCATCCTCCTCGGGGAAGCGTCCTTCGCGCTGCTTCGAGAAGACGAGTTCGCCGTCGGCGATCACGTCGAACTGGCTCTTCGCGCCCTCGACGATCTCGGCGGGGACGCCGTTGCCGTTCAGCACGGCCGCGAGACTCGCGGCCCGTCGGTCGTAGCCGCTTCAGACGGGGCAGTAGTGGATCTCGACGGCCACGAGCCGAGCTTAGCCGTCGAGCCGCGGGCGATGCCGCTCGGCGATCGCTTCCAGGTCGAGGCCCGCCGGCAGCGTCCCGTAGACCCCGCCGGGGCGGTCGAGCCGCGAAGCGCAGAACGCCGACGCGACCTCCGGCGCACCGTGGCGGACGAGCAGCGAGCCCTGCAGCGTCACCGCGAGCAGCTCCAGCAGCCGCCGGGCGCTCTGCTCCTCGGGATCGGCGAGCTCGTGCTCGAGACGCGCGATGCCGGCGTCCAGACGCGCGTCCGCTCCGGCCGCGAGCCGCACCTCGGCCAGGAAGGCCTCCGCCGTCTCCGGCTCCCTGCCGAGCGCCCGCAGGACGTCGAGCGCGTTGACGTTGCCCGATCCCTCCCAGATCGAGTTGAGCGGGCTCTCGCGGAAGAGGCGTGGCAGCTGCGACTCCTCGACGTAGCCGTTGCCGCCCAGGCACTCGAGCGCCTCCGCGGCGAGGGGTGGTGTCCGCTTGCAGATCCAGAACTTCGCGACCGCGGTCGCGATCCGCCGGAACGGGCCGTCGTCCTCGTCGTGCGCGCGTGCGAGCCGGAGCGCCGTCGCGGTCGCCGCCTCCGACTCGACGCAGAGGTCGGCGAGCACGTTCTGCATCAGCGGCTGCTCGGCGAGGAGCTTGCCGAAGGCGGCGCGGTGGGCGGCGTGGTGCGTCGCCTCCGCGACAGCCCGGCGCATCAGCGCCGTCGAGCCGAGCACGCAGTCGAGCCGCGTGTGGTTGACCATCTCGAGGATCGTCCGGAGGCCGCGCCCCTCCTCGCCGACGAGGGTGGCGACCGCGCCGTCGAGCGCGATCTCGGCCGAGGCGTTCGAGCGGTTGCCGAGCTTGTCCTTCAGCCGCTCGATCCGGAAGCCGGGCTGCGGCCGCTCGAGCAGGAAACAGGAGAGCCCGGCCGGCGCCTGCGCGAGCACGAGGAACGCATCGCTCATCGGCGCCGAGCAGAACCACTTCTGACCGTTCAGCTCCCACGCCTCCCCGACCGGCCGCGCCGTCGTCTCGTTCGCGCGCACGTCGGAGCCTCCCTGACGCTCCGTCATCGCCATCCCGCAGAGCGCCTCGCCCGCGATCAGCCGCGGGATCCACTCCTCGGCGAGGTCGAGGTGCGTACGCAGCGCCGGCACGGCGGCGAACGTCATCGAGAGCGGGCAGCCGACACCGGCCTCGACCTGGCCGAGCAGCATGAACAGGCTTGCCCGTGCGACGTGGGCGCCGGTCGCCGGCTCCGCCCAGGGCAGCGACTGCACCTGCGCCTTCAGCCCGACCCGGAGCAGCGAGTCCCAGGCCGGGTGGAACTCGATCTCGTCGACACGCTCGCCGTAGCGGTCGTGCGACCGCAGCCGCGGCGGATGCTCGTTTGCGAGCCGGCCCCACTCGAGCGGCTCGCCGCCGAGGAGCTCGCCGAACGCGGCGACCCTCTCCTCCCAGGGGCTGCCACCCTCCCGGCGCAGCCCCTCGACCAGGGCGATGTCCTGCTCGTAGAGGTTGTAGCCCGCGAGCGGCGGCGGCTGGTTCGCGGTCGAAGTTCCGTGTGTCGTTGTCATCCTGCCATTGTGGCCGCGGTGACGGAGACTCGCTACATCGGTCGCGACAACGTCGCGAAGCGGGTCCGCGCCTTCTCGGGCTCACCGGGTCGCGCGCTCTATGCCGCCGGCAGCGCCCGATTCGAGCTCGACGAGGCCGTGCTGACCGTGACGCCGCCGTTCGGCCTCGATCACGACGGCGAGTACGAGGTGCTCCGCGTCGACCCGCTGCTCGACGCGCTGGCGGCCGCGCCGACGGTCGCCGTCCTGCTCGTGCGGATGGGCGGGTACGCAGCCGGCGTCTTCGAGGGCGAGCGCCTCGTCGCGTCGAAGGTCGGCACGCGATTCGTCAAGGGTCGGCACAAGAAGGGCGGCTCCTCGTCCAACCGCTTTCGCCGCCGGCGGGGTGAGCAGGAGCGGGAGCTCGTCGACGCGGCGGCGTCCGAGGCGGCCCGGGTGCTCGGTCCCTGGCGGGAACGCGTCGACCGCGTCGCACTCGGCGGTGACCGCGCGGCCGTCGCCCGCGTGCTCGAGTCGCGAGCCGACCTGGCGTGGCTGCAGCCGCTCGCGCTCGCGCGCTTCTTCGACGTGCCGGAGCCACGCCTGCGCGTGCTCGAGGCGCTCCCGTATCAGCTCTACGCAGCGAAGGTGGTCGAGGAGCCGGTCTAGCCCTCGAGGTGGACAATCGTGGCGCCGTCGGCAGAATCGCTCTCGCGCCGGTCGACGAGCGGATGGCCGTCCAGCTCCTCCCGCACGGCAGCCCGCACCGAACCCGTGCCGCGGCCGTGGATGACGCGGACGCTCGGCAGTCCCGCCAGGGCCGCGTCGTCGACGAAAGACCGGACGGCCTCCCGCGCCTCCTGCGCCCGCTGCCCGCGCACGTCGAGCTCGTCGGAGACGTCGGCACTCGCCATCGCGACGACCGTGACCGGGACCTCCTCCGGCTCCGGCTCCCGCTTGCGCGAGGGACGCAGCCGCGCGAGTGGGATCCGCAGCCGGTGGCCGGCCGCCCCCACCACCTCGGCCTCGTCACCCTCGATCGCCGCGATCGTCCCGTGCACGCCGAGCCCCGGCGCCTCGACCGGATCGCCGGCCGCGAGCGGCCCAGTGAAGGGGAGCGGCTCGTCGAGCTCGCGGATCGCCCGTTCCGCCCGCACCGCGCGATCCGCGGCGGCCCCGAGGCGGCGGTCGCGCTCGCGGGCGGCGGCCGGGGTCGCCCGCCTCGACTCGCGGTCGCGCCGTCGGGCGACCCGGATCTCCTCACGCAGCGCCGCAAGCTCCTCCCGGGCGGCGGCCAGATCTCGCTGCGCCTCCGCCGCGGCCCGTTCACGCTCCGCGGCGGCCGACGCCTTCACCGCCGCGATCTCGGCCTCCAGCTCCCGCTCCCGCTCGCGCACATCCTCTGTGACCCGGGCGGCCTCGGCCCGCTCCGCCTCGGCCGACGCGCGCTCGTCGACGGCGGCCCGCTCGGCCGACTCCGTCTCCGCGAGCAGCTCTTGAATCCGAAGCCGCTCCGGTGTCACGAGCTCGCGCGCGTCGGCGACGACGCCGGTGTCCAGCCCGAGGCGTTCGGCGATCTGCAGCGCATGCGACGTTCCCGGCCTGCCGAGGGCGATCCGGTAGAGGGGCGCATCGGTCTCCGGATCGAAACCGGTGCCCGCGTTGGCGACACCCTCGCTCGCGCTCGCCCACTCCTTCAGCTCGGGATAGTGGGTCGTGACGAGCGTCAGCCGCGCCTGCTCGGCGAGCCGCGCGACGAGCGCCTGCGCGAGCGCAGAGCCCTCGACCGGATCGGTCCCCGAGGCGAGCTCGTCCAGCAGCACGAGCGAGCGTTCGCCGGCGGCGTTCAGGATCGCGACGATGCTGGCGACGTGGCCGGAGAACGTCGAGAGGCTCATCTCGATCGACTGCCGGTCGCCGATGTCGGCGAGCACCTGGTCGAAGACGGGCAGGGCGGCCGTCTCAGCCGGAGGCCGGAGGCCTGATTGATGCAGGAGCGCGGCGAGCCCGAGCGTTTTCAGCGCCACCGTCTTGCCGCCGGTGTTCGGACCGCTGATCACGAGCGCGCGCAAGGTGCCGAGATCGAGGTCGATCGGAACGGCGAGCTTCGGGTCGAGGAGCGGGTGGCGGGCCGCCGCGAGCCGCACCTCCTCCGACACCTCGACCGCCGCCCCCTTCCAGCCGCGTGAGAGCGTCCCGAGCGCCAGCGACAGGTCGATCCGGCCCGTTGCCTCGACGCCGGCCGTCAGCAGTGCGGCCGCCTCGCCGACGGCGGTCGAGAGCTCCCGCAGGATCCGCTCGACCTCGTCCCGCTCCGCGCTCACCGCCTCCGACTGGCGATTGGAGAGCTCGACGACGTCGAAGGGCTCGACGAAGAGCGTCTGGCCCGAGTCGGAGGCGTCGTGGACGATCCCGGGCACGCTGCGGCGGGCACTCGCCTTGACCGCGAGCACCGGCCTGCCGCCGCGCAGGGTGATGAACTCCTCCTGCAGGTGCTCGCGTAGCTCGCTCGAGCGCACGAGCTGCTCGAGCTTGTCGCGCACCCGCTGCCGCCCGGTGCGGAGCTCGCCGCGCAACTTGCGCAGCTTCGGCGAGGCGTTGTCGCGCAGGTCGGAGCCGTCCTCTTCGACGGCGCGGTCGATCGCCTTTGCGACAGCCGCCAGCGCAGGGTCGACGGCTTCGGCGAGTGCGCGGAGCAGCGGCGCCGGGGCGTCGTCGAGCGCTGCGCGCGCCCGCAGCGAGCCGGCGGCCGTGTCGGAGACGTGCCTCAGCGCCGCGGGCGAGAGCGCGCCGCCGAGCGCCGCGTGCGCCGCCTGCTCGCGCACGTCGCGGATCCCCTCCAGCGGCGGCTCGAGCGAGTGTTCCAGGAGCCCGATCGCCTCGGCGGTCAGCGCCTGGCGCCGGGCGACCTCCTCCGGGTCGGGCGACGGCTCGAGGCCGGCGGCGAGCGCAGCGCCGAAGTCGGTCGCAGTCGCACGCGCAACCCGCTCCTGGATCGCCGGGAACTCCAGCACGTCGAGCGCGTTCGGGTCCATCCGACCGAGTGTAGGCTCGGCGACCATGGACGTCATGGTCTTCGTCGAGGTGCCGATGGGCTCGCGGAACAAATACGAGGTCGACGCCGAGACGGGCCACGTCGTGCTCGACCGGCGCCTCTTCACCTCGATGAGCTATCCGGCCGACTACGGCTTCATCGAGGGGACGCTCGGCGAGGACGGTGACCCGCTCGACGCGCTCGTGCTCGTCGGTGAGCCGACGTTCCCCGGCTGCCGTATCCGGGCCCGCGTCGTCGGCGTCTTCCACATGACCGACGAGAAGGGGCCGGACGAGAAGGTGATCCTCGTCCCGCTCAAGGATCCGGCGTGGATGCGCGTGCACGACATCCACGACATCCCCTCCGAGTTCCGTGACGAGATCGAGCACTTCTTCCAGGTCTACAAGGACCTCGAGGAGAAGAAGACGGAGACGCGGGGCTACGGCAACCGCGCCGAGGCCGAGCAGGTCATCGACGAGGCGCGGCGGCGGCTCGCTCCGAGCTAGCCGCCGCCGCTCCGCCTGTCAGTCGAGGTGCGGCGGGTGGAAGACATCGCGGTGGTCGTGGTGGGTATGCGTGAACGGCCGGATCAGGCCGTACGCGACGAACAGCGCGCCCGCGATCACGACGGCGAAGACGACGATTAGCCCGATGTTCATGGTGTCCCTCCCTCGTGCGGTTGTGCACAAGATCGCTCAGCGGTGCCTCGACGCCATCGGGGGATCCCGTGAATCGGGTTGCGGCTGAGCCGCAATCCGCCCCCCGCGCGGTCGGTTGCGCGGATGTACGCATCGCGGATCGGGGGCACCCCGGATGCTCCACGGGTCGCCGCGGGGCCATCGGTAGGTCGAAGGAGGTGTGAGATGACAACGATTCCGCACGAGACGCCGCGGGTCGTCGAGGAGACCCCTCGCACGTCGTCCAGGCTCCTCGTGCCGGAGATGTGGGCCTCGCTGACGATCATCGTCATGTGGCTCTCGGTCCTGTTCGACGCGGTCTACGGGCCTGACATCGTCAGCCACGGCGTAGCCGGTGACTCCACGACGGTCCCGTCGGCCGTCGCCGTCGCGCTGTTCGCGTTCCTCGGCACGTGGGTCGTCGCGAAGTACGGCTTCCGTCACGACGGAGAGCGCGGCTGAAAAGCCCGGCTTCGGAGCGGCCTCCACCCGGAGGCCGCTCCAGTCAGTCCTGGAGCACGAGCGTGGCCTTGACCCCGGTGTGGTCGAACGCCTCCGCGAACCGGTCGAGCGGGACGCGCAGGCCGACGAACCGATGCATCTCGTCGTGCCAGCGCTCGTGGACGCGCCCGAGCGATTCGACGGCGGCGAGCCAGTCGCTCCGGTTCGCGTTGACACTGCCGAAGACGGCGCGGTTCTCGAGGATCGCGTCGACCCCGATCACGTCTGCGTCGAGTTCGACCTTCCGGCGGCGCGGGTCGAGTCCGAGCAGGCAGGCGACGCCGTTCCGGCGCAGCAGCCCGATCGTGTCGGCCATGACCTGGGCGTTGCCGGTCGCCTCGACGACGAGGTCGAAGCCGCCGACCTCTGCTCGAAGGTCTGCCAGGGGCTCTGCCGCCGTCGAGACGTAGCGGGCGCCCGACGCGGCCGCGAGCTGGGCCCGCGGGTTGTCCGCCGGGCTGCGGGCGGCCGTCCAGACGTCGAGTCCCGCGAGGCGGAGCAGGTACGTCGAGAGCATCCCGATCGCGCCCGTCCCGACTACGAGCGCGCGCTGGAGCTCCCACGGCTGGCGGCCGCCGATCGAGCGGGCGTGCCGGATCCCGCGCTCGCAGATCGACGCCGGCTCGACAAGCACGCCCAGCCGTCCGAGCGACGGCGGGATGTTGATCAGCTGGGCCGGGTCTTCCGCCACGAGCTCCCGTGCGAACCCGTGCAGACGTGTGATCCCGCGCTCGCTGTAGTCGCCGGTGAGGCACGAGTCGGGAGCGCCCTCGCTGCACGCGAGGCAATGCGTGCACGAGCGGCGCACGATCGCGGTGACGAGGTCGCCGCGCGAGAGTCCGTGCCCGTCCTGCTCGACGGCGCCGAGGAACTCGTGGCCCAGAACGAGCAGGTCGTCTCCCTCGGGGGCGACGCCGAAGAGTCCCGCGGAGATGTCCCGGTCGGTACCGCAGACGCCGACTTCGAGCGTCCGCACGGCCACCTCGCCCTCGCGCACCGCGTGCTGCGGGACGTCGGCGACGCGCGCCGACTGCGCCTCGCCGGGCGTGACGACGAGCGCCTGCATCAGGCGGCGGTGAGGCCGCCGTCGACGACGAGCACGGTTCCCGTCGCGAACTCGGCGGAGACGAGGAACTCGACGGCCTCGGCGATCTCGTCGGTCGTGCCCAGCCGTCCCAGGGGCTGCCGGGCGCGCAGCGCGTCGAGCGACTCGCCGACCTCCTCGACGAGGCGCCGTACCCAGGGCGAGTCGACGGTGCCGGGGCAGACGGCGTTGACGCGGATGCCGTCGGCCACGTGGTCGACGGCGAGCGCGCGTGTCAGCGCCACGACCGCGCCCTTCGACGCGCAGTAGGCGGCGCGGTTGCGAAGGCCGACGAGGGCGGCGACCGACGCGACGTTCACGATCGACCCCCCGCCCCGCGCGGCCATCTCGGGGATCGCGTGCTTGCAGCAGAGGAACGTGCCCCGCGCGTTGACGGCGAAGACGTCCTCCCAGACCTCGAGCGGCGTCTCGGGGGCGTTCGTCGTCGACCCGATCCCCGCGACGTTGACGAGCACGTCGAGGCCGGCCATCGCCGGCGCGACCTGCTCCTCATCGCGCACGTCGAGCTGCAGGGCGCGGGCCTCGGAGCCGAGCTCCGCGGCGAGAGCCTCGACCGCGTCCCGTGAGAGGTCGGCGAGGATCACCCTGGTGCCGTCCCCGGCGAGCCGACGTGCGACGGCTGCTCCGATCCCCGAGCCCGCACCCGTGACGAGCGCCGTGCGGCGGCTGAGGTGACGGTCGTTCACGCGACCTTCTTACCCGGGTTGAGCAGGCCCTTCGGGTCGAAGAGCTGCTTGACGGCGCGGTGGATCCCGAGGGCGGCGGCTGAGAGCTGCTTCGGGAGCTGGGCCGCCTTGACCAGCCCGATCCCGTGCTCGCCGGTGACGGTGCCGCCGAGCGAGAGCGCGGCGTCGAAGACGCGTTCGGCGGCTGCAGCGGCCCGCAGACCCGCAGCGGCGTCGCCGCCGTCGAAGAGGAACGACGAGTGCACGTTGCCGTCGCCGGCGTGACCCCAGCAGCACGCGTCCAGCTGCCCCGCGGCCGCCGCCTCGTGAGTCGCCGCGATCACCTCGGCCAGCCGCTCCACGGGGACGCCGACGTCCTCGCTCACCTTGCCGCCCCGGTAGCCGTCGGCGGCGATCCCCATGCCGTCGCGCCAGCGCCAGAGGGCGGCGACCTCCTCGGGCCGCGACGGCGTCAGCACGTCCTCTGCATCGGCCGAGAGCGCCTCTCGCAGCAGCACCTGGCCCGACGCGGCCTCCTCCTCGCTGCCGTCGGCCTCGGCAATCACGACGAAGGCGGGTCGGCCCGCACGTTCGACGGCGAGCGGGAAGGCGCGTCCGGAGATCGCGAACGCGGCGCCGTCGAGGAACTCGATCGCAGCCGGCACCGTCCCGCTCGCCATCGCGCGCACGACGGCGGCCGTTCCCGCAGCGGCGTCGCCGTAGAACGCGACGACCGGGCGCCGGGCCTGCGGCGGTGGAATCAGCCTCAGACGGACGGCGGTCACGATCCCGAGCGTGCCCTCGGATCCGACCAGGAGCGAGCGGACGTCGTAGCCGGCCACGTCCTTGCGCAGGCCGCGACCGAAGGTGACGAGCTCGCCCGGCGCGATCGCGACTTCGAGACCCGTCACCCACGCGCCGGTGACGCCGTACTTGAACGCGTGAGGGCCGCCCGCGTTGGTTGCCACGTTGCCGCCGAGCTGGGACTGCTCGGCCGCGCCGGGGTCGGGCGGGTAGTAGAGCCCGTTCTCGAGCGCGAGTCGGTGCACCTCATGCGTCGTCACGCCGCTCTCGATCTCGGCTCGCCACTGCAGCGGCTCGATCGACCGCACCGACCTCAGGCCCGCGAGTGCGACGACCACGCCGCCGTCGGGAACCGCCCCGCCGGCGTAGCCGCTGCCGCCGCCCCGGGTCGTGAGCGGGACGTCGTGCTCGTAGCACCAGGTCAGGACGCCGGCGACGTCGTCGGCCGTCCTCGCGAGCACGACTGCATCCGCGCGGCCGCGGAGCCCGCGCGCCTCGGTCGCGTCGAGCAGATACGGGGCGACCGCATCGCCGTCGAGCACGGGCGCATCGACGGCCGCGGCGAGCTCTCGCGACAGGACGGCCGCATTCATGCGACGTTCTCCCGATGGAAGTTGCGATCGGCGTCGGCGCGCTGCTGGGCGAGTGTCCACGCTGGGACGCCGCAACCGGACGACTGCTCTGGGTCGACATCGAGTCGCGCGCGCTGCACGTCTTCGATCCCGCGAGCGGCGACGATCGCTCGATCCTGTTCGACGACCGCGTCGGTGCCGCCGCCCCGACGACCGCCGGCGACGTCCTGGTCGCACTCGCCGGACGACTGGCCGTGGTCGATCTCGGCAGCGAGTCGGCCCGCACCCTGGTCGAGATCCCGCACGGTGAGGGGCTGCGGCTGAACGACGGCGTCTGCGATCCGGCCGGCCGGTTCTGGGTGGGAAGCCTGGCGCTCGACTTCGCCCCCGGCCAGGGCGCGCTCTACCGCTACTCGAGCGGCGAGGGCCTCGACCGCGTGCTCGAGGACGTGACGCTCTCGAACGGGCTCGGCTGGTCGCCCGACGGCGGGACGATGTACTACATCGACTCGATGGCCTACCGCGTCGATGCCTTCGACTTCGACCTGGCGACCGGTGCGATCTCGGAGCGCCGGCCGGTGATCGTGATCGAGCGAGGCGCCGGCATCCCCGACGGCCTCGCTGTCGACGACGAAGGCGGCATCTGGGTCGCGCTCTGGGGACGCGCCGCCATCCGCCGCTACAGCCCGGACGGCGAGCTCATCCGGGTGCTGGACGTGCCGGCGGACAACGTCACGGCATGCTGCTTCGGCGGCGACGACGGCCGCTCTCTCTACGTGACATCGGCCTCGGTCGAATTGCCTGCCGAGCGGCGAAGCCGCCAGCCGCTGGCGGGCAGCGTCTTCGTCACCGACGCCGGTGTCTCGGGGCCGCCGGCGCAGCCGTTCTTCGCGGGCTGAGCCGGTCACGTCACCTGGGGGAGGAGGACGGCGCCCTCGGACGCTGAGCCGACGAGTGCCCGATAACGCGCGAAGACGCCGCCTGCGTAGCGGAGCGGCGGCGGCTGCCAGGCGGCGAGGCGCTCGGCGATCTCGGCGTCGTCGAGGTCGACCGCGAGCGTCTCGGCTTCGAGGTCGATCGTGATCGTGTCTCCGTCGGCGACGATCGCGAGCGGGCCGCCGCGCGCAGCCTCCGGGGCGACATGGCCGACCATCAGTCCGCGCGTGGCGCCCGAGAAGCGCCCGTCGGTGACGAGCGCGACCGATTCGCCAAGGCCCGCGCCGACGACCGACGCGGTCACGCTCAGCAGCTCCCGCATCCCGGGTCCGCCGGCAGGCCCCTCGTAGCGGACGACGAGCACATCCCCGGTCTGTACCTGCCCCGATCGGACGGCGTCGGTGCACGCTTCCTCGCTGTCGAAGATGCGCGCAGGGCCGGAGTGCACGCGGCGCTCGGTGCCCGCGAGCTTGACGAGACTCCCTTCGGGAGCGAGGTTGCCGTGCAGCGCGTGGAGCGCGCCGCTCGGCTTGAAGGGCTGTTCCAGCGGCAGGAGCACCGCGCCGTCCGGCGCGTTTGCGTCTGCCGTGGCCTCCGCGAGCGTCCGGCCCGTCACCGTCGGCGCCGAGCCGTCGAGCCGGCCGCCTCGCACGAGCTCGCGGATCAGCGCGGCCGTGCCGCCCGCCCGGTGGAAGTCCTCCGCCATGAAGTGTCCGGACGGCGCGAGGCTCGCCAGCACCGGTGTCCGGCTCGCCACCCCGGCGAGGTCCGCGAGCGACAGCGGCGTCCCGGCCTCGCGCGCGATCGCGAGCAGGTGCAGGATCCCGTTCGTCGAGCCGCCGCTTCCCGCGATCCCGGCCATCGCGTTCAGGAGCGCGCGCCGGTCGAGGAAGCTGCGCGCCGTGATCCCCTGCTCGACGAGGCGCACGGCGAGCGCGCCGGCCTGGGTCGCCGCCTCGTTCTTCGCCTCGTGCTCGTCTGCCGGGATCAGCCCGTCCCCGATTCTCGCGAGCCCGAGGCAGTCGAGGGCGACGGCCATCGTGTTCGCGGTGAAGTGGCCGGCGCACGTGCCGGGGCCCGGACAGGCGTGCTGCTCGAGCTCGTCGAGGTCGGCCCGCGGCATCAGCCCGCGCTCCTCCGCGCCGACGGCCTCCCAGACGTCCTGGATCGTGACCTCGCGGCCGCGCCAGCGTCCGGCGCGCATCGGCCCGCCGTAGACGACGACTGCGGGCTTGTCGACCCGCGCGAGCGCCATCAGCGCCGCCGGGACCGTCTTGTCGCAGCCGACCAGGCAGACGACACCGTCGAAGTCGTGCGCGTGCACCATCAGCTCGATCGAATCGGCGATCACCTCGCGCGAGATCAGCGAGGCGCGCATCCCGGGCGTCGCCTGCGACTGGTTGTCGGAGACGGCGATCGTGTTGAAGCCGAGCGCGATGCCGCCGGCTGCGGTTACTCCCTCACCGACGCGGTCGGCCAGCTCGCGCAGGTTCAGGTTGCACGGCATCGTCCCCGTCCACGTCGAGGCGACGCCGACGACCGGACCGCTGAGGCGCGCCGGGTCGATCCCCATCGCGCGGAAGTGCGCTCGGGCGGGTGCGCGCTCGGCGGCGGCGGCCAGCCCGGCCCGCGCGCGACGACGGAGCGCCTCCTGTTCGCCTCCCACGGTGCGACTGTACGTTGGTCGCATGCGGCTCGCGACACTCCGAGCGGACGGGGGCGAATGCCTGGCGGTCGCCGGCGGCGGTGGCCACCGGCGGCTCGACACGTCCGCCGACCTGACCGCGCTCCTCCGCGGCGGCGACGACCCGCGGCAGCTGCAGGTCTGCGAGCCGGTCGACGGCGTGCCGGCTGCTCCGCTCCGGCCGGGAAAAGTCGTCGCGATCGGGCTCAACTACCTCGACCACATTCGCGAGTCCGGCCTCGAGCGCCCGGAGCGGCCGCTCGTGTTCGCAAAGCTCCCCTCGAGCGTGATCGGCGCGACGGACGCGATCGAGCTCGACGGGACGCTCACCTCACGCGTGGACTGGGAGGTCGAGCTCGCGGTCGTCGTCGGTAGGACGCTGCGGCGCGTCGCGGCCCGCGACGCGCTCGACCACGTCTTCGGCTACACGGTCGGCAACGACGTCTCGGCGCGGGATGTTCAGTTCTCGGAGAGCCAGTGGGTGCGGGCCAAGAGTTTCGACACGTTCTGCCCGCTCGGGCCGGTCGTCGTCACCGCCGACGAGATCGCCGACCCGCAGGCGCTGGCACTGCGAACCCGAGTCAACGGCGAGGTGATGCAGGAGTCCTCGACCGCCGAGATGGTCTTCGGCGTCGCCGAGCTGCTCGCGTTCTGCTCGCATAGCTTCACGCTCGAGCCCGGCGACGTCCTGCTCACCGGAACTCCCTGGGGGTGCGGCGAGTTCATGGAGCCGCCGCGCTCGCTGGCCGCGGGCGACGTGGTGGAGGCCGAGATCGACGGGATCGGGACGCTCCGGAACCGGGTCGTTGCCGTTTGATCTGCGCTACCGTGACCCGCCAGCGACGGAAGGAGCCAATGCTCGCCCGTGCCTGCACGCTTGCACTCGCCGCGTTCGTCTTCGCCGGCGACGCCGCCGCCTCCGAGCTGATCGGCCGTGACGGGGGCCGCGCCGGCCTGGAGGTGAACGGCGCCGGCCAGGCCCACGTCAGCTGGTCCGAGGACGGCGCCACGCGCCACGCCGTCGCCGGGAACGCGATCAACGCCCGCCCGCCCCGGCCCGGGGTGCCGCAGGTCTCCTTCCACCTCCGCTACGGAGCCTCCTCGATTCCCGGGGCGGGCTGCGGCCGCTACGACGGGCCGCCGCTCGCCTGGGTCGTCGCCGCGTGCAAGGCCCCGGACGGCTCGTACTGGGCGCTGCAGCGCTGGCAGCGGCTGAAGCCGAACTACGGGGGCACGACCGGCGGCTGGGAGCTCCGCCTCTCCCACTGGTCGGGGCCGCTTCCCGTGCTCGAGGTCTGGACCGACTGGGCGTATCGGCGGTTCGACCATCTCTACGGGCGCTACAGCTATCAGGGCCGGCCCGTGCACGGCTTCCGGGCGACACCGCAGGGAAGCCCGCTCGACGACTACGGCCGCAACCTCTTTCTGGATACGCGGGACTCGCGGTACGGAGCCGGATGGCGGCGGGAGAACAGCTTTCTCGCCCAGCGGCCGAACGGGGCGTTCTGCTACGGCTTCTATCCACACGGCTCGCGGCCGGTCGGCAACGGGACGCGCTATCGCGCGACGGTGATCGGCCCCGGTGTCGTCCCCGACGTGATGTGGGAAGGCGAGCCCGCTGGTCCGTTCGACCTGGCCCGCGAGAAGCAGGCGAACGCGCACCAGCGGCAGATCTTCGCCGGCCGCAGCGGCAACGGCTGCAAGCCGCTCTAAGGAGGGTTTGGCGAAGTAGCGGCTGAGCCGCCGCCAAACCCTCCTAGGCCGCGAAGAGGCGCGTGGCGCCGTAGTAGCTCGCGTGCGACGAGAGCCGCGACCAGCGGACGGTCGTGCCACTCCGCGGCGCGTGGATGAACTTCCCGGCGCCGGCGTAGATGCCGACATGGCCGAGACCGGAGAAGAAGACGAGGTCGCCCGCCCGCAGCGAGTGGCGCGAGATGCGACGCCCGCGCCCGTATTGGCCGGCGGCGTAGTGAGGAAGGTCGATCCCGACCTTTCCGTACACGTACCGGACGAGCCCGGAGCAGTCGAAGCCGGCCCCCGGCGAGGCGCCGCCCCAGCGGTACGGGATGCCGGTGAGCTTGCTCGCGATCCGAACGGCCCGCAGGCCGGGACTCACCCGCTTCTCGACGTGCCTCTTCGCCGCGTGCTTCCTGAGCGGCTTGTGCGGGTCGGCGGCCGCGCTTCCTGGCGCAGCGAGGATCGCGCTCGCGAGTACGAGCGCGAGCAGTGCGACGACGGCGTTCGGTGCGCCACGAGGTGGGCGTCGGGTCATGCTCGAGTACCTCCAGACGGCGCTGTTCACCGGGGCATAGAGACGGGACCACCCGGCGGGGGCGCCTGATTCGCTTCAGCGGGCAATCTTCGTCATGGCAGACCCGCACCGCCCAGACCCGAACGGGTCAAGCGCAGTGAGGAAACTGTAAGCGCGTCGTCAGGGCTTGGGGCGTCTGCGGCCACGCCGGCGCGTGAGGTGCGCGCGCAGGCCGAACGCGAACAGAAGCGCGCCGGCGAGCCAGGGGAACAGCTGTGCGAACGTCACGCCCGGATCGGACCGATTCTCGTCCGTCCAGTCGGGCACGTCAGGGAGATTCTTCAACTCAAACTCGCTGCAGATGAGCAGTTCTCGAGCACCGTTACGCGCATACCCGGGCTCCTGTCGGATCTTCCACGCCTCTCAAGGGTGCCGTAGCGGAGCGTTGCCGGTCGCGGCCGCCTGAACAGGTCACTCGGCGAAAGCTCAGAGGCCCAACGGACCGAGGATTGTTGCGCCTGGACAACCGCTTCGACGGAACGCACGGGTGCTCACGATCGCGACGAGCGTGATCGCGATCATGATCGGCCGGGTGTCACGAGAGCCACGGTACTCCCCTGCTTCCCCTCCGCCGCATCCTGTTGCTCGGATGCGGCTCTTGACATGGACAACAGTGTCTGATTTATTAGCTCAGACAACACTGTCTGAGTTAGAGAGAGGAGCACGAGATGCTGCAACGACACAAGCCCGCCACGTCAGCACCGAAGCGGGGTCATGGCCGCCGCCATCGTCACGGCACCGCCCATCCCGAGCCGACCACCCGCAAGAGCGGTCTCCTGTTGTTCGTGCTGCTAATTGCTCAGCTGATGGTCATCCTCGACATCACCGCGGTGAACATCGCGCTGCCCAGCCTGGCCAGCGACCTCGAGCTGACCGGATCGAGCATCAGCTGGACGATCACGAGCTACTCGCTCATCTTCGGCAGCCTGCTGCTCTTCGGCGGGCGGGCAGCCGATCTGCTCGGTCGGCGCCGGATGTTCCTGACCGGTCTCGGCGTCTTCACCGTGTCCTCGTTTGCGTCCGCGATGGCCGGCACCGCAGGTGCGCTCTTCGCCGCTCGCGCAGGCCAGGGAGTCGGTGCAGCGATGCTCTCCCCCGCCGCCCTCGCGATCATCATGTCCGCCTTCCAGGGCAAGCAGCGGGCGAAGGCGCTCGCCGCCTGGGGCGCAGTCGGCGGCGCAGGCGCTGCGATTGGTGTCCTCGTCGGCGGCGTCCTCACCGAGTTCACCGACTGGCGGACGATCTTCTACGTCAACCTCCCCGTCGCAGCCGCCCTCGCGATCGCCGCGCTGAAGACCATCCCCGCCGACACCGGCAAGCCCCATTGGAATGGGCTCGACCTCCGCGGCGCCGTGCTCGCAACCACGAGCCTCGGCGCAATCGTCTTCGCTATCACCCAGGCCGAGGGCGAAGGTTGGACGTCCGCCCAGAGCCACCTGTTCGGCCTCGGCGGCCTCGCCGGCCTCGCCGCTTTCGCGGCCCTCGAGCGCCGGACCGAGACGCCGCTCCTGCGGATCGAGCGGCTGGCCGATCGGGCCGTCGGCGGCGGCCTCTTCCTGATGCTCGCCGCAGCCGGCTCCATCTTCGGCCTCTTCCTGCTCAGCTCGCTCTATCTGCAGAACGTGCTCGGATGGGGCCCGCTCTCCACCGGCCTCGCCTTCATCCCACTCGCGCTCGCGGCAGGAGTCGGCGCCCACGCGGCCGGGCACATCGTCAGCAAGCACGGCGTCCGCGGCCCACTCGCCGCCGCCTTCCTGATCGCCGCGGCCGGGATGACCATGCTCGCCCACGTGGGAGAGAACGGCAGCTATCTCCACGATGTCTTGCCCGGAATGCTCGTCGCCGGACTCGGACTCGGCGTCGCCGTCGTCTCCGTCTCGATCGCCATCCTCACCGGCGCCCGCGACGAGGAGACCGGAATGATCTCCGGCCTCAACTCGACCGGCCACGAGATCGGCGGCACTCTGGGAATCGCGATTTTCTCCACGATCGCAGCCGGCAGCGGCGCAATCGCCGGACCGCAGGCCGCGTCCGGGATCGCGCACGCCTTCGTCGCAGCTGGGCTCCTCGCTAGTGTCGCGAGCATGGTTGCTCTGGCCGTGCTGCCGCGGGCACACCACTTCGTGCCGAAGCTGCGGCTGAACCCCAGCGCGATGCCGAGCCACTGATGATGGCACGACCGACGACACCCGCCGACACGTCAGCCCCGAAGCGCCGCCGGGCCGACGCGGAACGCAGCGTCGCCGCCATCCTCGACGCCGCCCTCGAAGCGCTGGCGAGCGATCCCGACAGCAGCATGTCGGAGATCGCTCGCCGCGCAGGCGTCGTCCGCGCCACGATCTACGTCCACTTCCCGACACGTGAGTCGCTGCTCGACGCTGTCATGGAATACGCGGTCAACCAAGTCGTCGAAGCGATGAGCGGCGCCGAACCCCACCGCGGCGAGCCGGTCGAGGCGCTGGAGCGAGTGCTACGAGCCACCTGGCGGCAACTCGCGCAGTTCCACGGTCTCCTCGCACTCAACACCGCACGGCTTTCCGCCGCGGAGCTCCGCCGCCGTCACGTCCCCATGCTCGACCAGCTCGAGCCCCTGATCGAACGCGGCCAGAAACAAGGCGTCTTCCGGAGCGATCTCCCCGTCGCCTGGCACCTCGCCGTGATCCGAGCGGTCGTTCACGCAGCCAGCCACGAAATCCAAGGCGGTCGCATCCGAGAATCCGAGGCCGAGGCCGCCATGCTGAGCACGGCCATCGCGGCAATCGGAGCTGGCATCCACATCCGCGAGGGCCGAGTCGACGCACGCGGCCCCACGGTCGCGCGTTAGGGACCGTCTGGGCGGCGGCCTGCGAGGAACGCGCGGATGAGATCCGCTTGCAGCTCACTGGGCTCGGAGCGGAGGTCGTCGCGGGCGGCCGCGAGCGCGGCCGCCTCGTCGAGGAAGCGGCCGTCCGCCACGGACTTGCTGACGAGCTCGCCTGCCCAGCGGATCGCAGCGAGGAGCTCGAGGGCCTCCGCACGCGGCATCACCGTGTCGGTGTGCCCCTCGACGTAGAGCTCGGCGTCGAAGGCGATGACCGCGTCGAGGAGCGGGAACGCGCGCTCGGCGGTCAGGGTGCGCGCTGCTCCTCCGGCTTCTCCGCCGGTCGACTCGTAGAGGGCGTCGCCGAGGAAGAGCAGCCGGTCCTGCTGCACGTAGATCACGGTGCTGTCGGCCGCGTGGTCGCCGCCGACGTGCCGAACCTGGACGGTGGTGCCGCCGAGCTCGAGGTCGAGTCCATGCTCGAAGACGGTGTCCGCGCGCGCGACCCGAACGTCCCGCGGCGCGGGCATCTCCGCCTTGATGTTCGCCGCGTGCTCCGGGCTCCGCACCCCCGCCGCGACCCGCGCGTCCAGCGCCTCGTCGCTCCAGTCGGTCGCGGCAAGCTCGGCCAGGGCGACGTCCGTCAGCTGGTGTGCGATCACCGGCGCGCCCACCTCGACGGCGCCGAAGACGTGATCCCAGTCGGAGTGCGTGAGCACGACCGCGATCGGCGGCGGGACGCCCTCGGCGGCGAGCGCGTCAAGGAAGAGGCGGGCGTGCGCAGCCGAAGCACCGGCGTCGAGCATCAGAGTGGCGTGCTCGCCGACGACAGCACACAGCGATGGTCTGTCGGGCTTTGCCGGCGGTAACCAGTACACGTGGTCGCTGATCGCCTTCATCGCGCGTATCGCTGCCCTTGAGGCGTCGAGGTCGCTTGACTGGTCGATGAGGCCGCTCGTTTCATCACAGGCGGAGAGAAACGCCTCAGATCGTCTTGAACTGCTCGAACGGCTGCTTGCAGGTCGTGCAGTAGCGAACCGAGCGGCACGGCGTCGGGCCGAACAGGTTGTCGAGGCGCGTCTCGGTCGAGCCGCAGTACGGGCAGCGGTGGACGGCCTGCTGCAGCTGTAGCAGCGTCGGCGTTCCCTCGGCCCGTGGCGTCGGTGGCGCGAAGCCGGCCTCGCGCAGCTTCTCGCGGCCGACCGGTGTGATCCGGTCCGTCGACCAGGAGTCGTCGAGGAGGACGTCCACCTCCGGCTCGCCGCCGAGCGCGCTCACGGCCGCCTCCATCTGCGTCCGCATCGCGTCGAGCGCGGGGCAGCCCATGAACGTGGGCGTGAACTCGATCCGGACCCGCTCGGCCTCGACCTCGACCGACTTGACGACGCCGAGGTCGACGAGCGAGATCACCGGGATCTCCGGATCCGGAATCCCGGCGAGCGCCTCCCAGACCGCGGCCTCGGTCACCATTGCGCACCGACCGGGGCCGAGCGCCGCACCATCGTCATCTCCTCCCAGAGCGCCGCGAACTCGTCGCCCGGCGTCGAGCGCTCGACCGCTTCGACCTCGTCGCGGCCGAGCCGCTCGGCCAGCGCCGGGCGCAGCTCCGGGGTGAGCACGCCGAGCGCGTACGGCCACAGGTCGTCGACCGCCGCCACGTAGCGCTTCTCACCCTGCAGGCGCTCGCGCCACATCTCGGCGTGGAGCCGGTGGTAGACCTCCTCGCGGTCGATCTTGGCGGCGATGCCGGCGAGTTCGGCGTCCTCGTGCCCCTTCAGGTGCTCGATCCGGATCGCATCGGCCGCCTCGTAGAGGACGTGGCGCGCGATCGTGCGGGCCCAGTCGGGGACGAGCCGCAGCTGCACCAGAGGCGCGCAGCAGTACTCCGCGGGCCTGCGGTCGAAGGCGAGCGCATCCGCATCGGTGCCGAGCTCGGCCGCCGCGAGGTCGTACAGCGCGCGCGCGTGCCCGATCTCGTTCTGCGCGATCGACGAGAACGCGACGTCCTCCTCGAGGAATGGCGCGATCCCGGTCCACTCGGAGTTGCGCCAGCCCAGGATCAGCTCGTCGTCAGCTATCTCCAGCAGCAGCCGTGCCCGCTCGCGATTCATTCCCGCTCCGACGCCGGCAAACCCGGCATCTCCGCGCCTGAGCGCTCCGTCGAGCCTACGCGCTCGCGTGCCTCCTTCAGCCTCGCCTTGATCGAGTAGCCGTCGACGCGGCGGTACTTGAGGTCGAACTCGTCCGGGAACTCCTCGATCGTCGTGATCGCCTCGCGCGGCACGACCCAGAGCGCGACCGACTCCTGCCGGCGCGCGTAGAACTCGCGCGCGTATGCGTCCGCGAACGCCTGATCCGGCGCGTGGAACGAGCCGCCGTGCGTGAACGGCTGCCCCTTGCGCTCCTGCCTGAAGACCTCCCAGATCACCCGCGCCCCCTGGCCGGCCGCGCCTCCCGGTCGGCAAAGCCGACCTCCGGCGCGGCCTCGCGTCCCTCGCGGCACGCGGCTCTCCGAATCCGTACTCCCGTACTGTCCTCTCCCGCCGCGCACCGCGAGGAACGCGCCAGGAAGCGCGGGAACGTCACGCTGCCTCCGGGAGGACCACAGTCGAGACCCAGTCGGTTTCGGCCCGCGAGAGGCGGCGGAAGTCGAGCCGCTCCTGCGACGCCGGGCCATGGCCGGTGACGACGGCGAGCAGCTTGTCCCAGTCGGGCTCGGTGTACTCCCAGACGCCCTCGTCGTTGCGGCGCAGCTTCGGGTCTGGGATCTCGAGGCCGAGCTCGAGGATCTGCGGCACGTAGCCCTCCAGGAACTGCTGCCGCGCGTCCTCGTTGCCCTGGCTCTTGATCCGCCAGATCACCATCGGATCCTCCTCGGCCGCGATCGGGGTGCCGTGGAAGTGCATCAGCGGCTCCCACCAGCGGTTGAGCGCCTCCTGGACGAGCTCGCGCTGCTCCGGCGTTCCCGTAACCATCGCGAGCACGGTGTCGCGGCCGTGGAGGATGTGAAACGACTCCTCCCAGCAGACCTTCTTCATCACGCGGGCGTAGGGCGCGTACGAGCACTTGAGGAGCGCCTTCTGGGAGATGATCGCGGCCGCGTCGACGAGCCAGGCGATCACGCCGACGTCGCCCCAGGACTTGGTCGGGTAGTGGAAGACGTTGTGGAACTTCGACGTGCCCGAGACCAGATCGTCGAGGCAGGCGCTCCGCGGCTTGCCGAGATCCTCGACGACTCGGTAGATCAGCTGGCAGTGGCCGACCTCGTCCTGGATCTTCGCCGTCAGCGCCAGCTTTCGCTGCAGCGTCGGCGCGCGGAGGATCCAGTCGCGCTCGGGCAGCACGCCCATCAGCTCCGAGTTGCCGTGCATCTCGATGAACTTGATCAGCCGCCGCCGGTACTCGTCGGGCATCCAGTCGTCGGTCTCGACGAGGCCTCCGGACTGGACGTAGTCGAGAAACTCCTGCTCACGCGCTTCCACGGTCTGGCCTCCCTGCCGAACGGTCGTTAGCATTGAGTGTATCGGCACTCGCAGGAACGAGCTGACCCGCCAGGCTGCCAGGCTCTTCGCGCAGAAGGGCTACCACGGCACGTCGATGGGCGACCTCGCCGAGGCGATGGGCGTGCAGAAGGGCTCGCTCTACTCGCTGACGGACTCGAAGCAGGAGCTCCTCTACGAGACGATGCGGGAGGGGGCGGCCGCGTTCCACGCCGGTCTCGACGCGATCCCCGAGGACGCAGGCGCCGCCGAGCGGATCCGGCTCGCGCTCCGCGCGCACCTCCGTGTCGTCGTCGAGCAGCTCGACATGGCGACCGTCTTCATCCGCGAGTGGCGCTACCTCGAGGGCGAGCGCCGCGAGGAGATCGTGGCCGAGCGCCGGCGCTACGAGGAGCGGCTGCGGGCGCTCTTCCGCGAGGGCCGCGAGCGAGGCGAGCTCCGCACCGATCTCGACGACGGCGCTGCCGCCCTGCTCGTCCTCTCGGCCGCGAACTGGGCGTACACGTGGCTCACTCCCGGGCGCGACACGGACGCACTGGCCGACTCCTTCGCCGCGATCCTCGTCGACGGGATCCGCGGCTACGCGCCGCCGCGCTGATGCGGACGACGCTGATCGTCAACCCGTATGCGAGCAAGGTCACACCCGAGCTCGCCGAGCTCGTCGCCGGGGCCCTCGGTGCCCAGACCGTCGTCTTCACCGAGCGCGCCGGACATGCGACCGAGCTCGCGCGTGACGCCGACACCGAGGCGGTCGTCGTCTTCTCAGGCGACGGTGGCTTCAACGAGGCGCTGAACGGCGCCCGGCCGGAGACGGTGCTCGGCTTCGTCCCCGGCGGTGGGACGAGCGTGATGCCGCGGGCGCTCGGGCTTCCGCGCGATCCGGTCGCGGCTGCGCGGCAGCTCGCCATCGGACGAACGCGGCGGATCGGGCTCGGGCGCGCGAACGGACGCCGGTTCGGCTTCGCCGCAGGGGTCGGGCTCGACGCCGAGCTCATCCGCCGCATGGACAGGCGTGGCCGGGGGGCCGACGGCAAGCGACCTGGCGATGCGGTCTTCGCGTGGACGGCCGTGAAGACGCTCGCAGAGACGCGCGTCCGCTTCGACCCTGCGCTCGAGGTCGAGGGGCACGGCCGCGCCGCCTTCGCGCTCGTCGCGAACGCCGACCCGTACACCTATCTCGGGCGGCTGCCGCTTCGGCTGCCGCGCGGCGCACGGCTCGAAGGCGGCCTCGACCTGCTCGCGCCGCGGTCGCTGCGCCTCCGCTCGCTCCCGGGGGCCGTGCGCTACCTCGTGACGGGCCGGACGCGCCTGCCGCTCGTCGAGCTGCACGACGCCGACCGGATCGCGATCCGGTGCGACGCGCCGCTGCCGCTCCAGCTCGACGGTGAGGATCTCGGCGACGTGACCGACGTCGCATTCGAGGCGGAGCGGGACGCGATCTCGGTGCTATATTAGTCCGGTGCGGACTAGTACGGCGCGAACTACGACGACGCTCACCGCCACCGAGGCAGCGCTCCTCGGCGTGCTCGCCCTCAAGGGCCCGCTCTCCGGCTACGACGTGCGGAAGGCGGTCGACAACGGTGTCGGCTACTTCTGGGGCCCTGCGAAGACGCAGATCTACACCGTGCTGCCGCGGCTCGTCGACGCGGGGTTCGCGACCCGCGAGCAGGTCGAGCAGGCCGACCGTCCCGACAAGCACGTCTACGAGGTGACGGAGGCCGGCCGTGCGGCGGTGACGGCGTGGCTCGAGGCGTCGCCGGCTCCGGGCGGCGACCGGTCGCCGTTTCTGCTCCGCGTCTTTCTCGGAGCGCTCGCCTCGCCGGAGGCGCTCGCCCGGCACGTGCGTGCCCAGCGCGAGGAGGCGGAGTCGCTCCGCGAGGATCTCGAGCAGCGCGACGCCCGGTCGGCCGGAGCATCGACGGACTTCCACGCCGCGCTGACGCGCAGGTACGGGCTCGCGTACGCGCGCGCGGTGATCGACTGGGCAAACGAGGTCGAACGGGAGCTCGACGCATGAGGGCCTTCGTCGCCGCCCTCCTCCTCGCACTCGTGCCGACGGCGCTCGCCGGCGACTATCGCAACCCGACGGCCGGGGCCGTCGTCGCGCTCCAGGTCCCCGGCATGCACCTGGCGAAGGTGAAGCGGAACGTCCTCTACAAGGCGGGCCTCGCCCTCGACGTCTACCGTCCGGCGCGCGCGAGTGGACGCCTGCCTGCCGTGCTGTTCGTGCATGGGACTCCGCGCGGCTCGCAGAGCCCGAAGGCGGACGGCGTCTTCGTCGGCTGGGGCCAGCTCGCGGCCGCGTCGGGGCTCGCCGGAGTCACGTTCGACCACCAGCAGGATCCGGCCGATGTGGAGGCGGCCGTTCGCTACGTCCGGCGCAACGCCGCCCGGCTCGGGATCGACGGTAGCCGGCTCTGTGTAGCCGGCTTCTCCGCCGGCGTCCAGCTCTCGATGCTGCCGGCGCTCCAGCGCAAGCTGGGCGCGCTCCGCTGCACGGTCGGCTACTACGGGCCCCTGCACGCGGAGCTCGACCAGCTCTCGCCGCTCGCGTACGTGCGCAAGGATGCACCGCCGACGCTGGTCGCCAAGGCCGGGCGCGACAACCCCGCGATCAACCGGTCGATCGACCGATACATCGCCCGGGCGAAGGAGGTCGGTGCGCGGGTCGAGCTCGTCGTGCAACCGACCGGGCCGCACGGCTTCGAGACGACGAAGGACGCGAAGTCCCGCGCGGTCATGCGTCGGACGCTCGCCTTCCTCCGGGAACACCTGGCGCGCTAGATGCGCGCACTCGCCGCCGCTGCGCTGGCACTGGTGGTCGCGGGCTGCGGCGGCGACGAGGAGCAGGCGGCGCCCACGCCGTTGCAGCGGGAGATCACCGGTCTCGTCACCGACATGGCGAGCCTCCATCCGGAGGCCGACCATCAGGTGCCGCTGAATGAGCTGCGGGCGGAGGCGCGGGCCCTGGCCGCCAAGGCGCCCGAGCTCACACGCGACGAGCTCGTCGTCGGCCTTCTCCGGCTGACGACGCTCGGGGAGCGCGACGGCCACGGCGGCATCTTCCTGCACGACCCGGCACACGCGCGGCCGTTCCACTTCTTCCCGCTGCGCGTCCACGACTTCGCCGACGGCGTGCATGTCGTCGCGGAGCTGGACGGGACGCCACACGTCGGGAAACGGGTCGTCTCCGTGGACGGCGTCCCGATCGAGGACGTCGTCGACCGGGTCGAGCCGCTGATTCCGCGCGACAACGCCTCGACGGTGCGGCTGCTGCTGCCCGAGTACCTCGTCTGCGCCGAGGTGCTGCGGGGGCTCGGGACCGTCAAGGGCGCGGCGACGTACCGCTTCGCCGACGGCAGCAGCGTCACGCTCGAGCCGGTGGAGTCCCATGTGTATGCGCAGGCGCTCGGGACCGCGTTCGCCCCGCTGCCGGTGCCGGGCGACCCGCTTCAGTACCGCGGCCTCGACGAGTCCTTCCTGCTCGAGCCGCTCGAGCGCGGCCGCTCGCTGTATCTCGGGTACCGGCACGTCGAGAGCGCGCCGCAGGAGCTGCTCGACCGCATCCTCGCGGCGGCGCGGCGGCCCGACTTCCATCGGCTCGTGATCGACGCCCGCTACAACGGCGGCGGCGACAACACGACCTATTGGTCGCTGGTCGAGCTGCTGAAGAGCGGGCCGCTCCGGGAGCGCGGCAAGGTTGCGGTCCTGGCCGGGCGGATGACGTTCTCCGCTGCGGGGAACTTCGTGGCGTCGGTCGATCACGAGACGAATGCGATGCTCGTCGGCGAGCCGACCGGAGGAGCTCCCAATCAGTGGGGCGATCGGATCCCGATCGAGCTCCCCCGCGCCGGCGTGACCGCCTACGTCGCCGCCGAATGGGTCGAGGTCGCGCCCGGCGACAAACGCCTGGCGGTCGAGCCGGACGTCGCCGTCGAGCCCACGGCGGCCGACGTCCTCGCCGGCAGGGATCCGGTGCTCGCGCGGGCGCTGGCCCTTCCCTGAGAGGTATCGTCCGCGCCGGAATGGCGAGCACGATGCCCGCGGAGCGAGACCTCCGCCGCGTGATCGGCGACGGCGACACCATCCCGGACGGAGAGGTCGAAGGCGTCGGCGAGCAGGAACTGCTCGCGCTCTATCGCTCGATGGTGCTGCTGCGGACCTACGACGAGCGCTCGGTGGTGTACCACCGCCAGGGCCGGATCGGGACGTACGCGATCTTCTGGGGCCACGAGGCGATCCAGGCCGGCGCCGTGCATGCGCTCGAGGACGACGACTGGATCTTTCCGAGCTACCGCGAGTCGGCGATCGGGCTGCTGCGGGGGATGCCGGCGGCGACGATCCTCTCCTGGTGGCGCGGGCATCCCGCGGGCTGGTGGAACCCCGCCGACTACAACGTCGCCTCGATCTGCGTCCCGATCGCAACCCAGGTTCCCCACGCTGCCGGGCTGGCGTGGGGCAAGCGCCTGCGCGGCGAAAGCGCCTGCGCGCTGACCTTCTTCGGCGACGGCGCCACCTCCGAGGGCGCGTTCCACGAGGGCGCCAACTTCGCCGCCGTCATGCGCGCGCCGCTGGTCCTGCTCTGCAACAACAACCAGTGGGCGATCTCGACGCCGCTCTCGGCCCAGACGCGGGCGGAGGCGCTCGTGGACAAGGCCGCCGGCTACGGGATCCCCGGGACCCGTGTGGACGGCGGCGACGTGCTCGCCGTCTACGAGGCCGCGCGCGAGGGCGTTGCGCGCGCCCGCGCCGGGGACGGGCCGACCTTCATCGAGGCCGTCACCTATCGCGCGGCGCCACATGCGACCGCCGACGACCCGAAGGCGTACATCGATCTCGAGCGGGTGGAGGAGGAGCGGGCGAACGAGTGCGTCGGCCGCTTCGCCGGCTACCTGCGCCGGCAGGGGATCCTGCACGACGCGCTCGACGAGCAGATCAAGTCCGAGGCGGCGGACGTCATGCGCGCGGGGATCGCGGCCGCAGAGGCCGAGCCCGCGGCCGACGCCGGCCTCGTCTTCGAGCATGCGCTCGCGAACCCGCCCGACTCGTTCGCCCACGATCTCGCCGAGCTGCGCAGGATCCTCGGCAAGTGACGGAGTCACGCAGCTCTTGTGGTCCTGGCGCCGTGCTGACGGGGCTGGGCCGGAGGTCACAGTACGGCGGTACGGGGCCGAAGAGCCCGGGGCCGTCAGCGTGGCGAGGGGCCCGCGGAGCCGGGCTTTGCCCGGCGGGAGCGGGAGCCGGCCAGGAGCGCGAGAGTGGCTGAGCTCTTTCTCGTCGAGGCGGTCAACGACGCGCTCCACGTCGAGATGGAGCGCGACACGGACGTGCTCGTCCTCGGTGAGGACGTCGGCCGCGCCGGCGGCGTCTTCCGCGCGACGGCAGGGCTCCGCGACCGCTTCGGCCCCGACCGCTGCGTCGACACCCCGCTCGCCGAGGCGGGCATCCTCGGCTCCGCGGTCGGGCTCTGCATGGCGGGCTACCGGCCGGTCTGCGAGATGCAGTACGACGCGTTCTCGTACCCCTGCCTCGACCAACTGATCACCCACGTCGGCCGCTACCGCTGGCGGACCGGCGGGAAGATGACGTTCCCGATCACGATCCGGATGCCGTACGGCGGCGGCGTGCGCGCGCCCGAGCTGCACGACGACTCGCCCGAGGCGTACTACGTGCACACGCCCGGGATCAAGGTCGCCGTCCCCTCGACGCCTGCCGATGCGAAGGGGCTGCTCGCGGCCGCCATCCGGGATCCGGACCCGGTCGTGATCCTAGAGCCGAAGCTCGTCTACAGGACCGAGCGAGGCGAAGTGCCTGGCGGCGAGCACGTCGTCCCGCTCGGGAAGGCACGTCTGGTGCGGGAGGGAACCGATGTCACGCTCGTCGCGTACGGGGCGATGGTGCCGGTCTGCGAGCAGGCGGCTGATGCGCTCGACGCCTCGGTCGAGGTGCTCGATCTCCGCTCGCTGAAGCCGCTCGACGAAGTGGCTCTGCTCGCGACCGCGGCGAAGACGGGCCGCGTCGTGCTCGTGCAGGAGGCGCCGCGCACGTGCGGCTACGCGGCCGAGCTGGCGGCGATCCTGGCCGAGAAGGCGCTGCTCGACCTGCGGGCGCCGGTCGTCCGCGTCACCGGGTACGACGTCCCGTACCCGTACTGGCAGATCGAGGACGCGTACATGCCGTCCGTCGAGCGGGTGGTCGACGCGGCCCGTTCGCTGCTCGCGTTCTAGTGCTGCCCGCGAAGGTCGTCGATCCGCCGTACGCGATTCGTACCGAGCGCCTGCTCATCCGCTGCTGGGAACCGACCGACGCAGGGAGCCTCAAGGACGCGATCGACTCGAGCCTCGACCACCTCGGCCCGTGGATGCCGTGGGCGCGCGACGAGCCGCGGCCGCACGAGGAGAAGGTGTCGCTGCTGCGTCGGTTCCGAGGTCAGTTCGACCTCGGTCAGGATTTCGTCTACGGCGTCTTCACGCAGGACGGCTCCGAGGTCGTCGGCGGCACCGGCCTGCACACGAGGGTGGGCGCGGGCGCGTTCGAGATCGGCTACTGGATCAGGAAGAGCCGGATCGGGGCCGGGCTCGCGACCGAGCTCTCGGCCGCACTGACGAAGGTCGCCTTCGAGGTGTGCGACGTCGACCGCGTCGAGATCCGCGTCGACCCGGCGAACGAGCCCAGTGCGAGGATCCCGCACAAGCTCGGCTACCAGCGGGAGGCGCGCCTGCGCAGGCGCCTCCCCGGCGGCGACGGCGAGCCGCGCGACGTGGTCGTCTTCACGATCTTCCGCGACGGTTACGCCAGCTCTCCCTCTGCCGCGGCGCCGGTCGCGGCGTTCGACGCCGCCGGCGCACGCGTGCTGTGACGGAGCGGCTGCGGCTCTGGCTCGAGCGTGGCGCGAGCGGGTACCGCCTCCGTGATGCGGCGACCGGCGAGCCGGTGGGCTGGGAGGATCCGCGGATCCGGGTCGTTGCGGCGGCCGGCGTCAGCTACCGCCCAGAGGCGCTGTCCGACCCCTCGTTCGACCCGCCGCGCCGGCTCGCGCTCGTTCCCGAGCCGTCGAACGAGCACGACCCGAATGCGGTCGCGATCTGGAACGAGGAACGGACGCTGCAGGTCGGCTACGTCCCGGCGGCGGTCGCGCCCGAGCTGGCCGGCGACGAGCAGGCGCTCTCGCTCTGGCGCGTCGAGGGCGGACTGCGCGTCCTCATCGCACCCGCCGGCGCCTGGATCGGCACCCCCCGGTAGCCTGCGGGCGCGATGGCGTACGAGTTCAAGCTGCCGGACCTCGGCGAGGGTCTGACCGAGGGCGAGATCGCCCGCTGGCTCGTCGCGGAGGGTCAAGAGCTCGCCGAGGACGACCCGCTCGTCGAGATCGCGACCGACAAGACGACGGTCGAGATCCCCTCGCCGGCGGCGGGCACGGTGACGAAGATCCTCGTCGCCGAAGGGGAGGTCGTTCCGGTCGGCACCGTCCTCGTCGTGATCGGCGGCGACGGCGCCACCGAGCCAGCCGCCGAGCGAGCACCGACACAGGAGCGGCGGATGCCCGAGGCGGCCCCGACGGCAAGTGTCTATCAGTCACAAGCTCGTGTTCAGGCCACCCCGGTCGTCCGCCGCGTCGCCCAGGACCTCGGCGTCGATCTGGCGTCGTTGAGTGGTACGGGACCGAATGGGCGCGTCACGGAGGAGGATGTCCGCGGCGCGGCCGGAGGGGAGCTTGTGTCTGATAGACACAAGCCCTCCGAGGGCCGGCGCGAGCCGGTGCGCGGCGTGCGCCGGCAGATCGTCGAGCACCTGACCCAGGCCCACCGCGAGATTCCCGCCGTCACGTTCGTCGAGGAGGCGGACTTCACCGACGTCGACGTCAAGCTTCTGCTGCCGGTGACGTTGAAAGCGGTCGCCGCGTCCTTGCAGGAGTTCCCGGAGCTGAACGCCCGGCTCGACGGGGACGAGATCGTCTACCTCGACCGTGTCGACATCGGCGTCGCGGTCCAGACCGACCAGGGGCTCGTCGTCCCGGTCGTGCACGCCTGCGACACCGAGCCGCTCGAGGCGCTTTCCGCCGAGGTCACGCGGCTCGCCGAGTCCGCGCGGGCCGGGACGCTGAAGCCGGAGGAGCTCCGCGACGGCACGTTCACCGTCACGAGTGCCGGCAAGCTCGGCGGCGTGCTCGTGACCCCCCTCGTCAATCACCCTCAGGTCGGGATCCTCGGTCTGCACCGGATCGGTCCGCGCCCCGTCGTTCGCGACGGAGAGATCGTCGTCCGCCAGATCGGCAACGTCTCGGTCACCTTCGACCATCGCGTCGTCGACGGGGCGCGGGCGGCGGCGTTCACGCTCGACGTGATCCGCCGACTCGAAGAGGCCGCGCCATAGGCAAACCGATCCGGGGTCGCGCCCGTAGTCGTAGGGAGCAGTGGTCCGTACTCACTTCCGCGGGGGGAAAAGGGAGGGACGCATGAAACGAGGCACAGGGCTCGCAGCAGCGTTTCTGGTCGGCCTGGCAGCTGTCGGGCTCGCCGTCGGTGGCGTGAACCGGAACTGGAGCACCCACTCCCAGGGCGACACCGAAGTGCCTGTTCGAGACAGCCAGGGGCAGGCGCAGGCGGTCTTCCACCTGTCGGAAGACGGCAGCTCACTAGACTTCAAGCTGATCGCCTCGAATATCGTCGACGTGACCCAGTCGCACATCCACTGCGGCGCACCCGGCGTCAACGGGCCGGTCGTGGTCTTTCTGTACGGCCTCGGCCCGACCGTCTCGCCCAACGGCGTGCTCAGCGAAGGCACGATCACCAACGCAAACGTGATCGCCCGTCCGGACTCAGCGGCGTGCCCCGGGGGCATCGCCACCCTCGAGGACGTGATCGAGAGGATGAACAACGGCGGTGCCTACGTGAACGTGCACACAGTCGCGTTCCCCAGCGGGGAAATCCGGGGCGACATCAAGTAGAGGGGGAGGGATCGGGGGCGGCGCCGTGTTCTGCGGCGCCGCCCTCTCTTTCACCTCGAGCCGACGAGGCTAATCGTCGTCGTCGTGCCTCTTCTTGCCCTTGTCATGGTCGCCGCCGCGCCCCTTCTTGATCTGAGCGCGGATCTCGCCACCCCCGTACTTGGACGAGTGGACATTCGCGTACGCGTGGCCGGCGCGCATCGCCGCGAGAATCTCGGCCAGGTTTCCTGGCTCGATTCCTTGCGCGGCGGGACCGATCACCTCGGCCGCCGTGATGTCGCCCTCGACGGTGCCGCCCGGCATCGGACAGGCCGGGGTGCTGGCGGACGGCGACGGATTCGTGGCGGTCTCGCAGAGCCAGAAGGAGATACCCGCGTTCAGCGCCCGCTTCGCGAAGTGGACGTGTGCCTGCGTCACGGTTCCTTCGAGCCCGGAGTAGCTGAGCTTGTAGTGGATCGAGGTGCCGTCATTGGATAGCCGTGCCGTGAACAACCCGTTCCCCGTGGTCGACAGGTCCGGGTTCTCCTCGAATCCGGTCATCGGGCTGCCGCTGAAGTTCTTCGACCCACCGCCCGCGATGGCGTACGAGCCCACGCCGAGCAGCGCGATCACGGTTCCCAGGACGAGCCCTCGCACTGCGAGCTTCGACATACCAACCTCCATCCTTCGGTCGTTGGCCGGGCAAGCCCTGATTTGGGCCGCCACAGGTCCCTACTCGGATACCCGGCGGATGGATTGCGAATCAGGCCGCGGCTAGCTGGCGCAGGTGCGGCTCGAGCATCGCCTCGATCTTCGGAGCGCTGGTGCGCCCGTCGAGCCGTGACACGACCCGCTTGTCCTTGACGAGCACGAGCGTCGGGACGACCGTGACGCGGAAGCGGTCGGCGATCTCGGGGCTCTGGTCGACGTCGACGCGGCGGACGCGGAGGCGGTCCCGCTCCTTCCGCTCCAGGTGGGCGAGCAGGCTCTCCATCCGTCGGGCGGGGCCCGAGCGCTCGGACCAGAAGAACACGAGCAGCGGCCGGTCGTCGTTCACGGATTCTCCTCCTCCGAAGCGGTCGTACGGGTCGGGCGTTGTATTTCCAGAAAACGCCCTGGCGAAACGCAGGACGCCTCTACACTGCCCCGCAATGGGGGACTGGTACACGATCGGCCTGGCGCTCGGCCTCGGCACCTCGCTCGGCGTGCTCTTCGCGGGGTTGCTCTCGTCGACGCCGCTCGGGCGGATCGCCGCAGTCCTGCTCGGCGGCGCCGCAGGCGCAGCCGTCGGGTTCGTGATCGACGACTGGACCGAGGTCCTCGCCGGAGCGGTCGGGGGCTTCGTCGGCGGTGCCGCAGCGGTGATCGTCGTCGCCGGCGCGCTGCGGCGCGGCGGAACGCGCGGTGGTCTCGCGCTGATCGTCGCGGCCGTCGCCGCGGGCCTCGCCGGCCTCGCGTTCGTGCCCGGCGCGGGCTATCTCGAGGCAGTCGCGCTGCCGGGCCTCGCCGCCCGCCTCCGCCGCACCCAGGCCGACCGCTACGCCGGCCTCCGCAGCCTTGCCCGCGACTGAGGTGGCTCGCCCGGCCATGGGCGGCGCACCGTCATGACCGGACGAGCCACCAAGAAGCTCATCCTGATCGTGATCGACGGCCTGACGCCGTCGATGCTGGAGGACACGCTCGAGCGCGGCGCGGCTCCGTCGCTGGGGCTGCTCGCCGAGCACGGCCGCTACCGCCGGGCGCTTTCGACCTTCCCCTCGCTGACGCCGGTCTGTCTCTCGGCGCTCGCCACCGGCGCCCACCCCGACGTGCACGAGATCCCGCACCTCGTCTGGTACCACCGCGGCGAGCAGCGGCTCGTCGAGTACGGCTCCTCGTTCGGCGCCGTACGCGCGGCCGGTGCCAAGCAGTCGCTCGTCGACACGATCTACGGCCTGAATGCGAGCCATCTCGGCAGCGGCGCGGTCACCGTCTACGAGGCGCTCGAAGACGCCGGCCTGACGGCCGCTGCGATCAACATCACCTGCTACCGCGGGCGGCACCCGCACCGGCCGACCGTCCCGTTCCTGACGCGTCCCGCGCACGGCCCGAGCCGCTTCTTCTTCTACAACCTGTTCGAGTCGGATGTGACCGGAGCGCCGCTGTCCGTGCGCAACCGGCCCCGCGGGACGATCGATGCGTATGCGGCCGCCGTCGGCCGCTGGCTGGTCACGCGCGACGCTTTCGACTTCCTCGTCTTCTACCTCTCCGACTACGACTACGCGTCCCATGCCCAGGGCCCGGACGCCGCGCACGCTGCGCTCGCCCGCTCCGACGACGCCGTCGGGGCACTGATCGAGGCAGCAGGCGGCGCCGACGAGTTCCTCGAGCGGTACGCGGTCATCCTCTGCTCCGACCATGGCCAGACGCCCGTGAGCGAGGTCGCGCGGCTGCAGGACGTCTTCCCGGACGCGATCGTGACGGCCTCGAACCGCGCCGGGATGATCTACACCGACGACGATCCCGCGCCGCTCGCGCGCCGACTCGACGGCAATCCGGCCGTCGACGTCGTCCTCCGGCGAGACGGCGACAGGCTCGTCGTTCGGCGCGACGGAGCCGACGGAGACGTCTCGCAGCTCGACCACCCCGACGGTGCCGCCCGCGCGGCGGCGGCGCTGGTCAATCCGAACGCGGGCGAGCTGATCATCTCGGCCGCCGCGGGCTGGGAGTTCGCGGACCTCGCCGGACGCCATCACTCCGGCGGCGGCTCGCACGGCTCGCTCCTGACCGGCGACTCGGAGGTACCGATGCTCACCGTCGGGCTCGACGCTCTGCCGGCCTCGATCGTCGAGGTGATGCCCGCCGTGCTCGACCACTTCGGCGTCCCGGCGCCGGCGTACGCGCGAACGCCCGCGAAGGCATGAGCGACGGGCCCGAGCTCGCGAGGCTCATGGCCCTACGGGGGATCCGCGACAAGCGGGTGCTGGCGGCGATCGCGGCCGTGCCGCGCGAGCTGTTCGTGCCCGAGAACCTCCGCCGGCACGCCTATGCGGACCGCGCGCTCCCGATCGGTGCCGGGCAGACGATCTCGCAGCCGTACATGGTCGCGACGATGCTCGAAGCGCTCAGGCTCGACGGGGGCCGCGCGCTCGAGGTCGGCACGGGCTCCGGCTACCAGGCGGCCCTGCTCGCGGAGCTCGCCGACGAGGTCGTGACGATCGAGCGCGTGCCGGAGCTCGCAGAGGAGGCGCGGCGCACGCTCGTGGGCGCCGGCTACGACCGCGTCGAGGTCCGGGTCGGCGACGGCACGCTCGGCGTGCCCGGGCGAGCGCCCTTCGACGGGATCGTCGTCGCCGCTGCGGCGCCGGCGGTCCCGGACGCGCTCTACGAGCAGCTCGCGCCACGCGGACGTCTCGTCGTCCCGGTTGGGTCGCGGCGCGACCAGTGGCTCGAGATCGTCGAGCGGGGGCCGCAGGGACCCGTCCGGACGCGGACCGTGCCGTGCCGGTTCGTGCCGCTGCTCGGCTCGGCAGGGTTCGACGAGCCCGGGGGCGGGTAGAGCGATCGTGGTGCGAGGGCAGACGCCATCGACGTTGCTGCGTGCGCCCGTGCTCACGCGCGGGATTCGCCTCGGCGAAGTGGAGACCGTGCTGCTCGACGCCGAAGAGCCGCGGATCCTCGGGCTCGAGGTCCACTGCGGCGACGGCGCCAACCGCTTCCTCCCCTTCTCGACGGCTCGCCGCGGCGCACACGGAATCGAGATCGACAGCACGTTCACCCTGCTCGACTCGCGCGAGCTCGAGTTCTATCGCGCCCACGGCCGCCCGCTCACGAGCGTTCCCGAGCTCGCCGAGGCGCGGATCGAGCCGGACGGGGCGCTCGTGATTCCGCTTTCGGCGCATCGTTAGCTAGGCTCGCGCGGCGATGCAGCGCTCCACCGCTCCCAGCGCCTCGGCTGCGCTCGCTCGCACGCGGGGGGCGCTCGGCCGGCGTGAGAACTGGCTGCAGCTGATCCGCTTCTGCCTCGTCGGCGCGAGCGGGTACGTCGTCAACCTCGCCGTCTACACGCTGTTGTTGAAGGTGGGCGACGTCCACTACCTGCTCGCCGCGACGGCATCGTTCCTCGTCGCCGTGACGAACAACTACACGTGGAACCGGCTCTGGACGTTCCGCGGCCAGCGCGGCCATGTCGCCTACCAGGGCCTGCGCTTCCTCGTCGTCTCGACGATCGCGCTCGCCGCCAACCTGCTCATCCTGCATCTGCTCGTCGACTCCGCCGGCGTCGGCAAGGTGCTCGCCCAGGCGATCGCGATCGTGCTGGTGACCCCGTGGAACTTCGTCGGGAACAAGCTCTGGTCGTTCGGGCGCGGCTCCCGGCCCTAGCGGCCGCGCTGGCGGCGTTGGCGTTCGCCGTTCCGGCGGGAGCGGCGACGGCGCCGACCGAGCCCGTCTACGACGACGACGGCAGGCTCGTCGAGACCCCGTTCGTGCCCGCAGAGGGTGCCGCGCGGCTGACCGAGGAGCAGGCGACCGCGATTCTCTTCCGCAACGGCAAGGTCGCCGACTGGCTCGACCGCTACCCGCCGAAGCCGCAGACGGACGCCGAGTACCGGCCGGCGAACGACGAATGGGTGGTGAAGGCCTGGTCGGGCAAGGCCGGCCAGATCGTGCTCGGCAAGGTCGACGACAGCACCGGCGAGGTGACGGAGGCCTGGACCGGGCCGCAGGTGGCTTGGTCGATGGCGCGCGGCGGCGCGGGCGCGTTCGGGGGCAAGACGATCAACGGCGTCTGGCTCTGGCTCGCGTTCTGCGCGCTCTTCCTCGTCGGCCTGGCCGACCTGCGGCGGCCGTTCTCGCTCCGCAACCTCGACCTCCTGGCGCTGCTCTCGTTCTCGATCTCGCTCCGCTTCTTCAACGAGGGCGAGATCTTCTGGAGCGCGCCGCTCGCCTACCCGCCGATCGTGTACCTACTCGGCCGGTGCCTCTGGGTCGCCAGGCGCGACCGGCCGCCGCGTGCCTCCGCCCCCGTCTGGCCGGTCTGGCTGCTCGCGGCCGCCTGCGTCTTCCTCGTCGGGTTCCGCGTCGGGCTCAACGTCGAGGCGCAGCGGAGCGTGATCGACGTCGGCTTCGCCGGCGTCGTCGGTGCGCAGCGGATCGCGAACGGCGAGATGCCGTACGGCCACATGCCCGAGCAGGGAAGTCTGAAGGCGTGCGGCACCGCCGACGCCGAGGGCGAGATCCGCGAGCGGATCCAGACGAACGGCCGCTGCGAGGCGTCGAATCCGCGCGGCGACACATACGGACCGGTGTCCTACCTCGCCTACCTGCCCGGGTATGCGGTCTTCGGCTGGTCCGGGAAGTGGGACGAGCTCTGGGCGGCGCACGCGACCTCGCTTCTCTTCGACGCGCTCTGCATCCTCGGGCTGGCGCTCGTGGGGAGGCGGTACGGCGGCCCACGTCTGGCGGCGACGCTCGCGTTCGCCTGGGCCGCGTACCCGTTCACGCTCTATGCGTCGAACTCGAACACGAACGACGCGATCATGCCCGCCTTCCTGATCTGGGGGTTCTGGCTCGCGAGCTCGGCCTGGGCGCGAGGGGCCGCAGTCGCGCTCGCGGGCTGGACCAAGTTCGCCGCGCTCCTGCTGGCGCCGCTCTGGCTCTCCTATCCGAACGGCCTGCGCCCACCGGTGCGCCGCTTCGCGCTCGGCTTCGCGGGCGCGACCGCCGCGGCGTTTCTCGTCCTCCTGCTCGAGCCGGAGCCGCTGCATGCGGCGCGCGTCTTCGCCGAGCGCACGTTCGGCTTCCAGCTCGACCGTGACTCGCCGTTCTCGATCTGGGGCTGGGGCCAGTACCACGCCGCCGGCGTGCCCGACCTGCATGTCGTGCAGCAGGTGGTGCAGGTGCTCGTCGTCGCCGGGGCGGTCCTGACCGCCTTCGTGCCCAGGCAGAAGTCGATCCTGCAGCTCGCCGCGCTCACCGCGGCGGTCCTGATCGGCTTCGAGCTCGCCCTGACGCACTGGTTCTACCTCTACATCCCCTGGTTCTTCCCCTTCGTCGCCTTCGCACTGCTCCATCGACGTGATCCCACCGCGCAGGTTCACTGAGCTCGCGGCGGTCGCCGCTGCGGCGTTCTTCCTGTTGTCGTGGCTCGCGCTGCACACGGCCTGGTACGACGAAAGTGAGATCGTCGACATCCCGGTCTACGCCTCCTACGGCACCGCGATCGAGGACGGTGCCGTCCCGTATCGCGACGTCCGGCCCGAGTACCCGCCGGGCGCGCTGCCCGCATTCGTCGTGCCCGCCCTCCTGAGCGACGACGAGCGGGGGTTCAGGGACGTCTTCGAGGGGCTGATGGCGCTCCTCGGCGTCGTCACCGTGCTGCTCACCGCCGTCTCGCTGCGCGGGCTGAATGCCTCGCGGGCGCGAACCGTCGGGGCGCTCGCCCTCGTCGCCTCGTTCCCGCTCCTCCTCGGCTCGGTCGTGCTGACGCGGTTCGACCTCTACCCGGTCGCGTTCGTGGCGGCCGCGCTCGCCGCGCTCGTGCACAGGCGCGACCGGCTCGGCTTCGCGCTGCTCGGGGGGGCGGTGGCGGTGAAGCTCTACCCGGCGGTGCTCGTGCCCGTCGCGCTCGGCTACGTCTGGAACCGCCGCGGCCGGCGCGAGGCGCTCGTCTGCCTGGCGCTCTGCGCCGGGGTCGTCGCGCTCGCGTTCCTGCCGTTCCTCCTCGTCGCGCCCGACGGCGTCGCCCACAGCCTGGGGCGGCAACTGTCCCGGCCGCTCCAGATCGAGAGCCTCGGCGCGGCCCTCTACCTCGCCGCCCACCATCTGGTCGGGCTCGACGTCGAGATGCGCTCGGGCCACGGCTCGCAGAACCTGTACGCGTCGGGGACGGCCTTCACCGCGGCCGTGCTCAGCCTCGTGCAGATCGCGGTGCTCGCCTGGATCTGGCTGAGACGGCCGGCGGAGACGGAGGAGCTCGTCCGCTGGAGCGCTGCCGCCCTCGTCGCCTTCGTCGCGCTCGGGAAGGTGCTCTCGCCGCAGTTTCTGATCTGGCTCGCGCCCGTCGTGCCGCTGGTCGGCGGCCTTCGCGGCCTCCGCGCGTCCGTGCTGCTCGCGGCGGCACTCGTGCTGACGCAGCTCTGGTTCCCCTCGCGCTACTGGGACCTGGCGCGCGAGCTCGACCCGCTGCCCTCGACGCTCGTCCTGCTCCGCGACCTCGTCCTGGTCGCGTTGCTCGTCGTGCTGGTCAGGGATACGAGAGGCGAATCGCCTCGATCGCCGTAGCGCGGCCCGACTCGTCGCAGTCGATCACCGCGCCCTCGATCCTGACGCCCCCCTCGGCGACCTCGAAGCGGACGGGCATTCCCGTGCGCATCCGGTGGATCGCCAGGTCGGCCTTGACGCCGATGACGGAGTCGTGCGGGCCGGTCATGCCGACGTCGGTGAGCGCGGCAGTGCCGCCGCGTTGAATGCGCGCGTCGGAGGTCTGGACGTGCGTGTGCGTGCCGACGACGGCCGTCACCTTGCCGTCGAGCCAGTGCGCGAGCGCGACCTTCTCGCTCGTCGCCTCGGCGTGGACGTCGACCACGATCACCTGCGCCTGCTCGCGCGCCTCGGCGACAAGGTCGTCGACGAGCTCGAACATCGAGACCGCGGGCGAGAGGAAGAGCGAGCCGAGCAGGTTGATCACCGCGACCGGGGTCCCGTCCGCCGCCGGCCGGACGACGAGCCCGCGCCCCGGCGCGAGGGTCGAGAAGTTCGCAGGCCGGATCACCTGCTCCGAGGTTCCGAGGTAGGGCGCGATCTCGGAGCGGCGCCACGTGTGGTTGCCGAGCGTGATCACGTCGGCGCCGGCGGCCAGGATCCGCGCCGCGAGCTTGGGCGTGATCCCGACGCCGTCGGCCGCGTTCTCGCCGTTGACGATGCAGAACGACGCGCCGACCTCCTCCTTCAGCTGCTGCAGGCGCTCCTCGACGGCCCGCCTGCCCGGCGCGCCGACGACGTCTCCGACGAAGAGGACCTTCATCACGCGCCAGGGAACGCCGGCTAGCGAACCGACAGCAGCGCGGCCGGCTTCACCGACAGCGAGACGTTGTTGCCCGCGTCCTGCGTGTACCGCGCGAGCGCCTGGCGCTCGACGGCGGTGAGGTCGACGATCATGCCGACCTTGGTCGCGGCCTTCTCGACGGTCGAGCCGACGGTCAACGCCGGGTCGGCGCGCAGGTGCGTCATCGAGACGACGACGGAGGGCGCGTCGAGCGGCCGGATGTCGATCCGGGCGCCGTACGTCCGGTTCGAGAGCACGTAGTCGGTGATCCCGACCACGGTGCCGTCGACGGGCGAGTAGACGTCGGTCCCGGGCGCGGCGCCGACCGAGAGCACCGACGTGCCCGGGCCGCGGTCGCCGCGGAGCTGGTACCAGACGAGGCTCGTCTCGCTCGTGCCCGCGAGCTTGTGCCAGAGCCGCGCGAAGAGACCTGCGTTCCCCTGCCGACCGATCGGGTCGAGCATGAGCGAGCCGTCGCCGGCGTTGTGGTAGCCGATCGCGGTGACGGCGCTCTGGGACACGGGCAGCTGCAGGTGGAGGCCGCCAGCAGTCGCGACGATCTGGCGCAACGGCTGGCCACCGGGCAGCACGGCCGACGTCGCCAGCGGCTTCGTCGCGACCGGCTCTGCGCTCCACGTCCCGAATGCGGTCAGAAGCAGGGTCAGGAGCAGGACTGCCGAAAGAAGAGCGGCAAGCAGGAAGCGCGCGGCGTGCCGCTCGGGCCGCCGGCGGCGCGCGCGCAGCCGGTCGATCTCCCTGCGGTCTCGCACCCTGGAAGCGCGCGGCGGCACCGCATGGCGGGTGGGGGCCGAAGCCATGGGCGGCACCATAGCCGACCCTGCCGAAGGCTTCCAATTCCCTCCGCTGCGTGCGGCACGCTCTCTCCGCGTCGGACGATTCGAATCTCGCGTCGTCACGCACTCATCCTCCCGTCGCCGCCCACCCTAGGGAGGAGCCCGGACGCACCGTGAATGCCCCGTCGGGGTGATGACGGGTGACGGCGGTCGCCGATGCTGCGCCGGACTGGTTCCCTGCGGCGGAAAGGCGGAACGAGAATGACTGTGGCAGAGCTCAAGCGGAAGCTCAGGAACTCCCCGTTCGCATCGCTCCAGGTGCGGATCACCGGCGCCTAGCGGCTCCGATCCGACGGCGGCGGCGACCCCCCAGCGCGGCTGCCTGCGTACAGTGTCGGCGTGAGCGCATACCCTGCGACACGCCTGCGGCGGCTGCGCCGAACCGATGCCCTCCGGGGCCTCGTGCGCGAGACGCGGCTCGACCTGGACGACTTCGTGATGCCGCTCTTCGCCGGGCCTTCGACGGTCCGGAACGAGGAGCTGCCCGGGATGAGCCGCTACTCGGTCGAGGACCTCGTCGCCGAAGCGGGCGAGCTCGCCGGGCTCGGCGTCAAGGCGCTGCTGCTCTTCGGCGTCCCGGACGAGAAGGACGACGAGGGCTCGGGCGCCTGGGACGAGGATGGGATCGTGCAGCGTTCGCTCGGAGCGCTGCGCGCCGAGCATCCTGAGCTCGTCCTCGTCACCGACGTCTGCCTCTGCGAGTACACCGCGCACGGGCATTGCGGCGTCGTTCGGGACGGCGAGGTCGCGAACGACGAGACGCTCGAGCTGCTGGCGCGGACCGCGAGCAGCCATGTCGACGCCGGTGCCGATGCCGTCGCGCCGAGCGACATGATGGACGGCCGGGTGGGTGCGATCCGCGAGGTTCTCCCGGAGACGCCGATCGTCGCCTACGCCGCGAAGTACGCCTCGGCGTTCTATGGCCCATTCCGTGACGTCGCCGAGTCGGCGCCGTCGTTCGGCGACCGGCGCGGCTACCAGATGGACCCGCCCAACCTCCGCGAGGCGCTGCGTGAATGCGAGCTCGACCTGGCCGAGGGTGCCGACGTGCTGATGGTGAAGCCCGCGCTGCCCTATCTCGACGTGATCCGGGCCGTCCGCGAACGTTTCGACTGCCCGGTCGCCGCCTACAACGTCTCGGGCGAGTACGCGATGGTGAAGGCCGCGGCCGCGGCCGGCCACCTCGACGAGCGCCAGGCGGCGCTCGAGTCGCTGACGGCGATCAAGCGGGCGGGCGCCGATCTCGTCTTCTCCTACTGGACGAAGGATCTGGCGCGCTGGTTGTCATGAATCAGTCTCTGAGGCAGAAGTCGGACCTGGCCAGGCGGGCGGAGAAGCTGATCCCGGGCGGCGTCAACTCCCCGGTGCGGGCGATGCGGAGCGTCGGGCTCGACGAGCCGGTCTTCGTCCGCAGCGGCAGCGGCTCGACGATCGAGGACGTCGACGGGAACCGGTACGTCGACTGGGTGCTGAGCTGGGGGCCGCTCCTCTTCGGGCACGCGGACGAGGAGACACTGGCGGCGATCGCCGAGGCGGCACAGCGCGGGACGACCTTCGGCGCGCCGACCGAGAGCGAGGTCGAGCTGGCCGCCGAGATCGTCGACGCCGTCCCCTCGGTCGAGATGGTGCGGCTGGTCTCGTCCGGGACCGAGGCGGCGATGAGCGCGATCCGGCTCGCCCGCGGATTCACGCGGCGCGACCGGATCATCAAGTTCGCCGGCTGCTACCACGGCCATGCGGACGGCTTGCTGGCAAGCGCGGGCTCCGGCCTGGCGACACTCGGCATCCCGTCCAGCCCGGGCGTCCCGACCGCCACGACCGCCGACACGGTCGTCACGACCTACAATGACCTCGACGCGACGGCGGCGGCGGTGGAGCGCTACGGCGAGGGCCTCGCCGCGATCGTCGTCGAGCCCGTGGCCGGGAACATGGGTGTCGTGCCGCCGGCGCCCGGCTTCCTCGAGGCGCTGCGGACGCTCTGCGACGCGGCGGGCGCGCTGCTGATCTTCGACGAGGTGATCACCGGCTTCCGCGTCGCCCGCGGCGGCGCCCAGGAGCGCTTCGGCGTCATCCCCGACCTGACCATCCTCGGCAAGATCGTCGGCGGCGGCCTTCCTGCAGCCGCGTTCGGCGGCCGCACCGACGTGATGGAGCGGCTTGCTCCCGCCGGCGACGTCTACCAGGCCGGCACGCTCTCGGGGAATCCCCTGGCGACCGCGGCGGGAACGTCCGTCCTGCGGCGCCTCCGTGAGCCGGAGGTCTACGAGGCGCTCGAGGCGAAGGGCGCCCTGCTCGAGGCGGGGCTCGCCCCGTTCGGGCACGTCCAGCGCGTCGGCGCGATGGCGACGCTCTTCCTCCGCGAGCGCGCCGTGCGCACGTTCGAGGACGCGCAGGCGAGCGACACCGAGCGCTACGGCGCACTCTTCCGCCACCTGCTCGGGCGCGGGATCTACATCGCTCCCTCCCAGTTCGAGTGCCTCTTCGTCTCGCTCGCGCACTCGGACGAGGACATCGACCGCACCATCGAGGCCGTTGGCGACTTCTTCCGCGACTGACCTCTTCGAGACGATCGCAGCGGAGGCCGCGGCCGAGAGCCCGCTCTGGGGCGACGCGCTTCGTGCAGACCCGGACGGCGTGCACGTCTTCGGGATGCTCGTGCAGGAGCGGTTCGCGCTCGGCGTCGAGACGATCTACGAGGGGTACCTGCTCCACTACGGCGGGCCGCGCCTGTTCGCACCCCCGGACGAGGACGTCGCGATCCTGCTCGGCGACTACCTCTACGCGCACGGCCTCGTCCGGATCGCCGCCACCGGCGAGCTCGACGCGGTCGCGGCGCTCGCCGAGCTGATCTCGACGTGCGCCGCCCTCCGCGCCGAGGGCGAGCCCGGAGACGGCGACGCCTGGGTCGCCTGCGTCCGCCGGTTGGGTGGCGATCCCAGCGGCGTCGCCGTCTCGAGCTCTCTGGCTGCGCACGCCGAGCGGGTCGGCTAAGCTCGCGCCATGACCGCCTGGCTGCTGGCCAACGCTGCCGAAGAGGGCAAGAACGTGATCACCGGCATGCTCGTGGTCGGGCTCATCTTCGTCGGCGTGATCGCGCTCGGCGAGCTGTCACGCGTCGCACGGCGTCGCCGCGGCGGCAGCCACTGAGGAGGGTCTGGCGAAATGGCGGCTGAGCCGCCGGGCCTCGCTGGTCGTCCCGATGCGGCGTCCTCAGTCGCGCCGATAGCTTCGTCTATCGGCGCTCCCTGCGTCCTTGCCTCGAAACGACCAGCGCACCCCGGCGACGAGCGCCATTCCGCCAGACCCTCCTAGCCCCGGAACCAGTCGGGCGACATGTCGTAGGCGCCGCGCGTCAGCTGTCGTGCCGGACCGCCGTTCGCCGAGACGGAGAAGAGCCGGCGCTGACCCTTCGCGACCCGCTCGCTGACGAAGACGATCCGCGTCCCGTCCTGCGACCACGCCGGGATCGCGTCGATCGCCGGATGGTCGGTGACGCGGCGCACGCCGGTGCCGTTGGCGTTCATGACGTAGACCTCGAGGTTGCCGTCGCGCAGCGAGTCGAACGCGATCAGGCGCCCGTTCGGCGACCAGGACGGGTTCTGGTCGATGCCGGCGCTCGTCGTCAGGCGCACCTGATCGGTCCCGTCGGCGTTCATCACGTACACCTCGCGGTCGCCGCCGTCGCGCTCGCTCGTGAAGGCGATCCGCTTGCCGTTCGGCGACCAGGCCGGGTCGCCGTCGAACGCGGGCGAGGCGGTGAGGCGCCGCTCGACACTGCCGTCGGCGCGGATGGAGTAGACGTCGGCGACGCCGTTGCGCTCGCTCTCGAACGCGATCGTGTTCTGGCGAGACCAGGCGGATCGCCGTCGAAGCGGTTCGAGAACGTCAACTCGCGGACGCTGCTGCCGTTGGCGTTCATCACGAACACGTCCGAGTCCTGATAGCCGCGCCGGTCGCCGTGTCGGTTGGACTCGAACGCGACGCGCCGGCCGTCCGGCGACCAGGTCGGATTCGAGTCGCTCGCGGCGCTGCGGGTGAGCCGCGTCAGCCCGGTGCCGTTCGCGTTGACCCAGAAGATCTCGTTGTTGCCGCCCTTCAGCCGCGAGTGGAAG
>DASQKK010000083.1:0-11524 GCA_035630545.1 Gaiellaceae bacterium | reverse complement strand
GAACGACCTGCCGTACCAGGTGCACGACGTGCTGCAGGAGATCCGCGACGGCCAGATCGAGGTCGGCTTCGTGCACAAGGGGCTGGACGAGTTCATGCACAAGCTCGACGTCGTCTTCAACCGGCTCGTGATCGCGCTCGTCGTCGCCGGCGGACTGCTCGGCTCGTCGCTGATCGGGATCCTTGCCACCGACGGCCCACAGATCTTCGGGATCCACTTCCTCTCGGTGATCGGCTTCGTCCTGTCCGGCGTGCTCGGCGCCTGGCTCCTGATCGGCGTCCTCCGCAGCGGGCGGATCTAGGGCCGCAGCGACTCGACGGCGCCGCTGACCGTCAGGCCCGGCTGCGGGCCGCCCGCTACGGCGTAGACCCGGCCCGCATGCGCGACGACGCCGAGCCCGTGGCGCGGCGAGGGCAGGTCCGGGAGCCGCCGCCAGCGCCGGGTCCGCAGCTCGTAGGCGTAGACGGCGGCGATCGTCCCCTGCGGACGCTCGCCGCCGATCGAGACGATCCGGCCGTTCGCGTACGCGGCGCCGGTGCCGCCGCGCGCCTGCGGGATCGGAGCCAGCCGCGTCCAGCGACGCGCCTTCGCGTCGTAGACCTCGAAACGGGGCGTGTTCGTGTCGATCCCCGCGCTCCGGCCGCCGAGGGCGTAGGCGCGCGTCCCGGCAGCGGCTGCCGCGAGGTGCTCGCGCGGCGACGGGCCGGGGATGCGGGACCACCGCCGAGTCTTCAGGTCGAGCGCGAAGGCGACGCGAGCAAGCCCCCGCCGGCCGTCGACGCCGCCGAGGACGTAGAGCCTGCCGCCGGCGATCGCGGCAGCCGCCGCCGCCCGCGCGTCGGGAAGCGCCGGCAGGCTCCGCCACCGCTCGTCCTGGCCGAGCACGAACACCGTCTTGAGCGGGTTGCGGTCGCCGCCGTAGCCGCCGACGACGTAGACGTTCCCGTTCGCGCTCGCCGAGGCGGCGTGGTCGACGGCGACCGGGAGGTCAGGCAGCCGCCGCCAGACGTCCCGCGCGATCGAGTAGGCGTCGGCGCGGGCGGAGTTGCCGCCGTCGGCGGTGAATCCCCCCACGGCGACGATCTCGCCGCGGGCGACGCCGGCGGCGACCTCGGTACGCGGCTCCGGCAGCGGCGCGTGCCGCTGCCAGGCGCCGCCCCCCGCGAGCGCCGCCGGCGGCCTCCGCAACGACCGAATCGCGGCCGTGATCCAGCTCAGCTCGACGGGAATCGAGGTGAAGCCCGCATAGAGCTTGGTCGTACTGTCGGAGCCGAGTGCCGTGACACCGACCTGGCGGAAGCCACCGCTGTGCACCGGAACGAGCAGCGGGCCGCCCGAGTCGCCGCGGTTGATGGTCGACCTTGCCTTCGTGCCCTTCGTGCAGATGTTCGTGCGGACGTTGTACGTCGGCCGCGTCCAGAACACCTCCGTCCCGCAGGACGAGTCGGGGAGCACGCTCTGGCCGGAGACCCGGAGCTCGGACGCCTTCACCTTGCAGACGGGCGGCGCGTTCGTACAGCCCCACCCCGCGGTCACGGTCCGTGCCCCGACGCGGGGCTCGGCCGCCGCCAAGCGGACTCGCGGCGTCCTCTGCGGAACCGCGAGGCGCACGACTGCGATGTCATCGCGGTTGTCAAGGCGAAAGTCGAAGGTTTCGGGCATGCGGTGTCCCAGCGTCGAGATCCGGCGCGCCTTCGGCCAGGCGGGGCTGTCGGCTCCGACGACGGCGACGAGCCCGCCCGCCGGGACCCGGGCGACACAGTGCGCGGCGGTGAGAACGATGTCGGGCTCGATGAGTGTGCCTCCACAGCGGTGGCGACCGGGCTCGTCGGCAAGGCGCAGGGAAACCATGAAGCGGTACGACCCGAAGGAGGCGTCCTGGCCCCTGTGAATCGCACCGGCCGGCGCAGTGATCGTCGTGCCCAGCGTGAGTGCAACGGCCATCGTCAGCAGAAGCCGGTTGGGGAGCGATCGTCGCAGAATCGTTGGAAAGGACATCTTTCGGCTCCGAAACCACATTGCTAGCGTCGAAAGCATGACAGCCGCGCTGCTCCTCGCCGAGCCGGAGCCCGCGATCCGCGGCTACCTCGAACGTCAGCTGCAGAGCGACGGCTTCCATGTCCTCCAGGCCGCGTTCGGCGGCGAGGCGCTCGCACTCGCCGAGCGCACTCGCCCGGACCTCGTCCTCTGCTCCGAGCTCGAGCTCTGCTCGCGACTGCGCGAGGGCGAGCCCGGACGAACGTGGAACCGGAACGTGCCGGTGATCGTGCTCGGCCCGGCGGAGGGCGACGCGGTCGACCGCGTGCGCGCCTTCCAGCGCGGGGCCGACGACTATCTGCACCGCCCGGTCGTCTACGACGAGCTCGTCGCCCGCATCCGGGCAGTGCTCCGCCGGGTCGCGCCGCCGGCGCAGCAGCGCGTCGAGGTCGGCGTCCTGGCGATCGACGTCCCCGCCCGCGTCGTCACCGTGCGGGGCGAGGCCGTCCACCTCGCCGGCAAGGAGTTCGAGCTGCTGGCGGCGCTCGCCGCCGACCCGAAGCGGGTCTTCACCAAGGACGAGCTGCTCCGCGACGTCTGGGGCTACCGCTCTTTCACGCGAACCCGAACGCTCGACTCGCACGTCTCACGCCTGCGCCAGAAGCTCGAGCGGATCGCTGGCGACCGCTTCGTCGTCAACGTCTGGGGGGTGGGCTACAAGCTCGTCGATTGAGGGCGCGTCACGCCTGACCGAGCGGCCCACAACGTGAAACCCCCGGCTCCGAAGGGCTTTCGGCGTTCGTGTCGCCGAACGATCGCGGTGCGCCGCCGCACCGTTAGGCCTGTCGGGCGGGCGGCGGCGCACCTGCAGGGCGTCACGAACGTGCGGATGCCTGCGGGCCTCCGGGGCCGTAGCCCAGCTGCATGATCTCGGCCGAACCGTAGGCGTGGCCGACACCGTGCTTCGCCGTCTCCCGCAAGGACGAGACTCCGGCGGACGGAGGGCCGCCCGGCCCGTAGCCAAGCTGCACGACGTCGGGGGCGCCATAGTCGGAGCCGCTCTCGAGGCTCGCGAGCGCCCCGCTCGCTCCTGCGAGCGAAGCCACGGCGAGGCTCACCACCAGGGTGTGGCGGCCGATCGAATGGACGAGCGAGGTCATTGGATTCCTCCTCAGCTCCGTGGGCGTTTCGAGCACGTCGGTCATCGCTGTCTCCTGTGTCGGTTGCACGGTGATTCGTGCATTGCGATCGACCGTACGGCTGCGCCGGCGCGCCGTCATCGGTGCCGGCTACCCATCTTCGCGGCGCCGCGTACCTATCTGCGATGCGTGGCTGGGCGTGCCGAGTGCCGCCGCCGCCACATGTGGACGGAGCGGCGGCACATCGCAACGTTCGCCGATGAAAGCTGCACTCACTGCCTATCGTCCCCCCGGCGCGGCCAGAGTCGCGGAAGACGACGCCGACCTACTCACAACGCATGTACGCCGCGTCCTCCCAAGCGTCGCAAACCACGACGATCGGGTCTTGAGGGAGTCCGACAGACGTTCTGATGGCGGTGGACGGGGGCCCGCCCGGTCCGTAGCCGAGCTGCAGGACCTCGGGGGCGGCATAGTCGGAGCCGCTCTCGAGGGTCGCGAGCGCTCCACTCGCTCCTGCGAGCGAAGCCACTGCGAGGCACACCACCAGCGTGCTGCGGCGGATCGAATGAACGAGCGAGGTCATCACTTCCTCCTTCGTCGAGGAGGTGTGTGTCGGGAGCTATGGATGCTCCTTCTTCCTCCTCGTTTGTGCACCACACGACGTCCGCGCCGCGCGCTTTCTTCCGGCTGATGGAAACGCGAGTGCTAGGCGTCCGCGAGGCGGCAGGTCGCAGGCCCGCGATCGCCGGGCGCCGCCAAGGCTCCAACTCGAAGGGCAGTGCTACGGGAGCAGTGCGCCTTCGAGCCGCAGCAGCTTCTCCTTCACGTCCAGCCCGCCGGCGTAGCCGGTGAGACTCCCGTTCGAGCCGACGACGCGATGGCACGGGAGCACGATCGGAATCGGGTTCCGGTTCATCACCATGCCGACCGCGCGCGCTCCCCGCGGGGAGCCCACCTTCGCCGCGAGCGTGCCGTAGGTGGTCGTCTGGCCGTAGGGGACGCGGGCGAGCTGGTGCAGGACCTGCTGCGCGAACGGCGCAGCGCCTCGCAAGTCGACGTCGAGCTCGAACGAGCTGCGGTCGCCGGCGAAGTACTCGTCCAGTTGGCGGTGCGCCGAGTCGACGCTCACGGCGGAGCGGAGCACGCGCGGGCCGTATGTGTGCGCGAGCAGCTCGAGATGCAGCTCGGGCTCGGCGTCGAAGAAGATGCGAGCGAGGCCGCGATCGGTGGCGGCGACAAGCAGTGGGCCGATCGGCGACTCGACGACGTCGAAGCCGACGTCGAGCAGGCCCTCCGCGGCCGCTGCTTCGCGGAAGCGGCGGTCGAGATCAGGCGTAACGGTCATGGATCCTCCCAGCTCTGAGACGGCGGACTCCCGAGGAGGCGGCCTGGCGGGCGGCCTCGGGCGTGGAGTCGAGCGCGAGCGCGATGTCGTCGTAGGCGAGGTCGTAGGCATAGCGGAGCACGACGGCGGCGCGCTCGGTCGGCGGCAGACGGCCGGCGAGGTGCTCGATCTGGGCGTACGCCGGCCGCCCGTCCTCGACGGGGAGCTCCGGCAGCTCGTACGACTCCGGCTTCGAGCGCCGGCCGGTGTCGATCACGAGCCGCGCCGCGATCGTCAGCACCCACGCGCGCAGGTGCTCGCCGTGGTCGAGCCGGTCGTAGGCGCGAAGCGCGCGCAGGAACGTCTCCTGAAAAGCATCTTCCGCCGCCTGCCGGCCCAGCCGGCGGCGGAGGAAGCCGAGCACGACGTCGCGGTGCTCGACGTAGAAGCTCTCGAACGGTGGGACGGCCACAGTTGACTCCATCATCGCTACAAACGCAGCCGCGGCCGCATCTGTGAGAGTGCGCCCATGAATATGGCCGTCGTCGGGCACGTGGAGTGGATCGAGTTCCTCCGCGTCGAGGCCGTTCCGAAGCCGGGCGAGATCGTCAGCTCGACAGAGGTCTGGGCGGAGCCGGCGGGCGGCGGCGGCGTTGCGGCGGTGGAGCTGGCACGGCTCGCCGGCCGCTCGGCGCTCTTCTGCCTGCTCGGCGGCGACGACCTCGGCGCGCAGAGCAGGGTGAGGCTCGAAGCCGCCGGCGTTCGCGTCCACTCCCCTCGCAGCGACGAGGCCCAGCGGCGAGGCTTCTGCTACGTCGACGAGGTGGGCGAGCGCACGATCACGGTCATCGGCGACAAGCCGCGCCCGCCCGGCGGCGACGGTTCGCTGCAGTGGGAGGAGCTCGACAGCGTCGACGGCGTCTACTTCACGGCCGGCGACGCCGAAGCGGTCCGGCAGGCGCGGCGGGCGCGCGTGCTCGTGGCGACGGCACGCGAGCTGCCGACGCTGCACGCGGCCGGAGTCGAGCTGGACGCGCTCGTCGCGAGCGGCGAGGACGACGCCGAGCGCTATCAGGCCGGCGATCTCGATCCACCGCCGCGGCTGGTCGTCTCGACCGCCGGCGCGCTCGGCGGCTGGGCGCAACCGGGCGGGCCGTATAAGCCGGCGGAAGCGCCGGGCCCGTACGAGGACGCCTACGGCGCCGGCGACTGCTTCGCCGCCGGGCTCACCTTCGCGCTCGCGAAGGGGATGGAGATCCAGGACGCGCTCGCGTTCGCCTCGGAGCGGGGCGCGCTCGCGCTCACCCGCCGCGGAGCCGGCCTCACGGGCTGACCGGTTCGAGCCGCACGTCGGGCTCGAGCTCGAGGAAGCGCGCGAGTCGGCGCCCTTCTGCACCGATCGCCGCGACGCCGCGCTTCGCCAGCGGGACGTGGCGGACGACGAGACCGCGGGGCCCGGCCCGCCAGATCGCGCGGACGGCGCCATCGTGGAGCACCGCACCCCAGCCGATCGACCACAGCGGCCTTAGCAGCGCGCGATCCGACTCCGAGACGAAACGGCTGCGGTCGTCGTGGGAGAGCAGGAGGTTGTCGTACTCGGGGAGGAAGCGGACGGGAGCGGGCACGTCCGGACCCGGGCGCGGCGCATCTGGAAGGTCGAGAAGCTCGCGGCCGCGCTCGTCGCGGAACGTGACGAGTCGGGGCCGGAGGCGCTCGACCACGTCGCGGAGACCGGTCAGCCGGCACCACGTCGTCACGTCTGACACCGACGTCGGCCCGAACGCGGCGAGATAGCGGAGTACGACGTCGTCGAGCGACGGGTCGGCTTCGAGCGGGCGCCCGAGCCATGCCTCCACCGTCGTCCACCGGACTTGGGCGCTCCTCCCCCAGAGGCCGCGCGGCGGAACCTGCACGAGCGCAAGCCGCATCTGGCAGGCGTAGGCGAGCGCTGCCGCATCGAGCGTCGGAAATCGGGACGCGAGCAGCGCTCGCAGCTCGGTCCCGGTGCGCGGCTCCTCGAGCGCGCGTCGGCCTGCCTCGACGACCGGATCCAGATCGACGCCGCGCAGCTGCGGCGAGAGATCTCGATGGCGCCAGAGCTGCCCTTCGAGGACAGGCTGGGTCACCGGGCGGAGCACGAGGCAGTCGTCAGCCGTGATCAGGTGAATCGTCCCGCGCATGACGCCGATCCGGACGACCTCCCGCTCGGCGAGGAGCCGCGAGAGCGACCGCGGCCGGAAGCCCGCGAGCCGCGACCAGAGGCCGGTGTAGGGGTTGTGCGGCACCTGCGACTGCAGGCCGACGAGGTGTCGCACGGCGTCGAGCGGCGCCAGGTCGGCACGTTCGAGCAGGAGCTGCCGGGCGAGCGTCGCCCGGTTGAGCGCCCGTCTTCCGAGGACAGGGGTCACGGAGGCGATTGTGGGCGAAAGGGTGATCCTGGGTCGGCGGGGTGGACAAGTGGGGAGTCGTGGTTTACAGTGGGGCAAAGTGGGAGACAGGAGCGCATGAACAGATGTTCCTCGGCGAGTACGAGCACACAATCGACGACAAGAACCGGCTCACGCTGCCGGCCCGGTTTCGGGACGCGCTCGCCGACGGGGTCGTGCTCACCCGTGGGCTCGACGACTGCCTCGACGTCTACGCGCGCAGCGCCTGGAACGCGCTGGTCGAAGCCCGCCTCGGCACGCTCGATCCGTTCTCCAAAGAGGCGAGAGACCTGAAGCGGTTCTTCTTCAGCGCCGCGTCGGATGCCGAACTCGACAAGCAGGGGCGCGTGCTCGTGCCGCCGGCGCTGCTCCGGCACGGGCGGCTCGAGCGCGAGGTCGTCGTGGCAGGCGTCCACGACCACCTCGAGATCTGGGATCGCGCTGCCTGGAACGACAACGTCACCAAGGTCGAAGGGAGTGCTGACGATGTTGCCGAACGTCTTGCAGAGAAGCGCGTCTGATCACGTCCCGGTGCTCGCCGAGGAGGTTCGCGAGCTTCTCGCGGTACAGCCGGGCGAGACCGTGGTCGACGGCACCTTCGGTGCGGGCGGCCACTCGCGCCTGCTCGTCTCCGACCTTCAGGGTGAGGGCAAGCTGATCGCGATCGACCGCGACCCGTCGGCGCGCACGTACTTCGACCGCTTCAAGGCGCGCTCTGCCGGCGTCCAGGCCCGCTTCCTTCGCGGCGACTTCTCCCTCGTCCTCGACCAGCTGGCCGCCAACGACGTGCAGGCGGACGCAATCCTGCTCGACCTCGGTGTCTCGTCGATGCAGCTCGACCGGCCGGAGCGCGGGTTCTCCTATGCCGCCGACGCGCCGCTCGACATGCGCATGGACACCGCGGCCGAGCTCTCGGCGCGCGAGCTCGTGAACGAGGCCGACGAGCGCGAGCTCGCGTTGATCTTCAAGCGGTTCGGCGAGGAGCGCTACGCGCGGCAGATCGCCCGCGCCGTCGTCCGGCGGCGGGAGGAGCGGCCGTTCGAGCGCACTACCGACCTGGCCGACACGATCAAGCAGGCGATCCCGACGCCGGCCCGCTTCGGCGACGGCCATCCGGCGAAGCGGGTCTTTCAGGCTCTCCGGATCGCCGTCAACGACGAGCTCGGCGCCCTCGAGGCGGCGCTCCCGGCGGCGATGCGGATGCTCAGGCCGGGCGGCCGCATCGCCGTCATCAGCTTCCACTCGCTCGAGGATCGGATCGTGAAGCAGTTCATCCGCGAGCAGGCGCGCGGCTGCACCTGCCCGCCCGAGTTCCCGATCTGCACCTGCGGCAACGAGCCGGTTCTGCGCGACCTGACCCGAAAGCCCGTGCGGCCGGGTGCCCGCGAGCTCGAGGCGAACCCCCGCGCCGCCTCGGCGAAGCTCCGTGCCGCCGTGAAGGTCGGTCCGTGATGGCGAGCTGGGCCGGCACTGCCCGCGTCGACTCGCCGCCGGTCACCCGGCCGCGGCGTCCGCGCGCGCGGACCGCTCCCAGACGCCGGACGAGGACGCGCCCGTTCGGCGGCGTCGTCTGGATCGTCGTGCTCGCGGTCCTGCTGGCCGGCGTCGTCGCCGTCAACGTCGCCGTGCTGCAGCTGAACGTCCGCCTCGACGAGCTTGGGCGCGAGCGGATCGAGCTGCAGGGCGAGACGAAGCGGCTCAGCTCGCAGCTCTCGAGTGCATCCGCGAACGCGCGGATCGAGTCGCAGGCCCAGTCGAAGCTCGGGCTCGTCCGCGCCGACCCGGAGCTGACCTTCCACGTTCAGCTGGCGCCGCCCGCGAAGTGAGCGAGCGGCTCTCCAACCGCCGCATCCGCCTTTTGCTCGGCCTCTTCGTCCTCGTCTTCGCGGGGACGCTCGCGCGCGCGGTCTGGATTCAGGGCGTGCAGGCCTCCCGCTTCGAAGGAATGGCCGAGCGGCAGCACCAGGGGACGACCGTGATTCCGGCCGGGCGCGGCACGATTTTCGACCGCACCGGCGAGCCGCTCGCGATCGGTGAGCAGGCGACGACCGTCTATGCCGATCCGCGTGAGGTGAAGAATCCGCGCCGGGTCGCGCTCGCGGCGGCCAATGCGCTCGGAGTCGACGCCGAGAAGCTCTACCCGCTCCTCGCCGACCATTCGAGTCACTTCGTCTACGTCAAGCGGAAGGCCGACCCCGCGAAGGCGGCGGCGCTGGAGAAGCTGAACCTGCCCGGGCTCGGGTTCTACGCCGAGGAGCTGCGCTACTACCCGCAGCGTGGTGTCGCCGCGCACGTGCTCGGCTACGCCGGGATCGACAACGACGGCCTCGAAGGGCTCGAGCGCTCGCTCGACAAGGCGCTCGTCGGCAAGCCCGGCAGCCAGACGACCGTCCGCGATCCGACCGGACGCGTGATCGACGTGATCGCGACGAAGCCGGAGCGCGCCGGTGACGACGTCTTCCTGACGATCGACCATCGCATCCAGTCGAACGCGGAGACGGTGCTCCGCGACACCGTCAGGAAGTGGGGCGCCAAGGGCGGCAGCGCGGTCGTGCTCGACCCGCGCACCGGCGGCGTGCTGGCGATGGCGGTCGCGCCCGGCTTCGACGCGAACAGGTTCGGCTCGACGCCGGCCTCGAAGCGGCGCAACCGCGTCGTCACGGACGTCTACGAACCGGGGTCGACGTTCAAGGTCGTCACCGTCGCGGCGGCGCTGTCGGAGAAGGTCGTCAGCCCGACGACGCCGTTCACGCTGCCGACGTCGATCCGCGTCGCCGACCGGATCATCCACGAGCACGAGCCGCGGCCGACCCAGCGGATGACCGTCGCGCAGATCCTCTCGCAGTCGTCGAACGTCGGCACGATCACCCTGGCGCAGATGCTCGGCCGCTCGCGGGTCGAGAGCTGGATCGACCGGTTCGGCTTCGGCAGGGTCACCGGCGTCGACGCGCCCGGCGAGGCCCAGGGCCTGCTGCCGAGCTACTGGTCGGGCTCGACGATCGGGAACGTGCCGATCGGCCAGGGCATCGGCGTGACGCCGATCCAGATGGCCGCCGCCTACGGTGCGATCGCGAACGAGGGCGTCTATCGCACGCCGTATCTCGTCAAGCGAGTCGGCACAGAGCCTCACCGGCGCTCTCCCTCGCGCCGCGTCCTCTCGAGGACGGTCTCCGCGCAGATGATGGCGATGCTGCGGGACGTGGTCTCGGCCGAGGGTGGCACCGGCGCAGCCGCGGCCGTGCCCGGCTACACCGTGGCGGGCAAGACCGGCACCGCCGCCAAGCCCGTGCCCGGCGGCTACTCGACCACGAGGTACGTCGCGTCGTTCGTGGGCGTCGTGCCGGCCAAGGATCCGCGTCTCGTCGTGCTCGTCTCGATCGACGAGCCGGTCGGGGCGATCTGGGGCGGCGTCGTCGCCGCGCCGGCGTTCTCGGACATCGCGCGCTCCAGCCTGGTCGAGCTCGAGATCGCGCCGGACGCGACGTCCAACCCCTGAACCACTCAGGGAGCGAAGCGACCCTTTAGGGATCTTGGCGCGATCGGGATCCGCTTCTGCGGATTCCGATCCTGCGCGGCTAGGTAGCGTGTCGCGCCATGCAACTCGAGCGCCTCGTTGCCGCGCTCGCGCCTGAGGCGGTTCTCGGCAGCCCCGACCCCGTCGAGGTGCGGGACCTTGCCTACGATGCGCGCGCCGTCTCACCGGGCGCCGCCTTCTTCGCCGTTCCCGGCGAGCGCGCCGACGGGCACGACTTCGCGGCGCAGGCGGTCGAGAACGGCGCCGTCGCGCTCGTCGTCGAGCGTGCCGTCGAGCCCGCCGTCCCGCAGCTCGTCGTCCCCTCGGCACGGCAGGCGATGGCGACTGCGGCCGACGTCTTCTTCGGTGAGCCGACGCGCGAGCTCGAGGTCGCAGGCGTCACCGGCACGAGCGGGAAGACGACGACCGCGTTTCTCCTCAACGCCGTGCTCGAGGCAGCGGGCCGCAAACCGGGTCTGCTCGGAACCGTCGAGAGCCGCGTCGGCGGCGAGGTGCGCCCGGTCGTCCGCACGACCCCGGAGGCGATCGACCTCCAACGCACGTTCCGCGAGATGCTCGACGCCGGCGATCGCAGCGTCGCGTTGGAGGCGTCCTCTCATGCCGCGGTGCTGCACCGGCTCGACCGTGTCCGCTTCGACGCGCTCGTGTTCACGAACCTGAGCCAGGACCACCTCGACTTCCACGAGTCGATGGACGACTACTTCGCTGCCAAACGGAAGCTCTTTCTAGGCGCCGCACCGCCGCCGGCCGCCGTCAACGTCGGCGACCCCTGGGGCCGGCGCCTCGCCGACGAGCTCGCCGACGTCAACCGTGCGCCGCTCGTCACGTTCGGCTTCGCCGACGACGCTGGGATCCGCCCTGACCACCTCGACCTCGGCCCGTCGGGCGCGAACTTCAGCGCCGGCGGGATCGACATCCGGTCGAGCCTGCGCGGCCGCTTCAACGTCGAGAACGTGCTCGGGGTGATCGCCGCGTCGATCCTGCTCGACATCGACGAGGACGAGATCGCCGCGGGGATCGCCGCGCTCCCGGGCGTGCCGGGACGGTTCGAAGCCGTCGATGCCGGGCAGCCGTTCACCGTCGTGGTCGACTACGCGCACAAGCCGGACGCGCTCGACAACGT
>DASQKK010000082.1:0-11309 GCA_035630545.1 Gaiellaceae bacterium | reverse complement strand
GGCGCGGATCAGCGAGTCGCGATGACGATCATCCGCCGGCTCTCGAGCGTGAGCGGCTTCCGGTCGTGGCCGACGCCCTCGACCGACGAGAAGCCGACGCCGAGGAGCAGGTCGCGCAGCTCCGTGTACGTGTAGAAGCGGACCGAGTAGCCCGTCTTCCGCAACTGCCCGTCGCGGATCAGCCAGCGCTCCGTCGCCTCGCGACCGGTCTCGACGTCGAAGCTGTGGCTGTCGACGACGAGGTCGCCGTCGCGCTCGTACACCGACGCGTTGGTGCGGTTGCGCATGAAGACGTCGCGGCTGTGGACGTCGATCGCGAGCCTCCCACCGGCCTTCAGCGTCCGCAGCACGGTCTCGAGCCAGGCGCGGTTACCCTCGTCGTCGAAGTAGCCGAACGACGTGAACCAGTTGACGGCGGCATCGAACCGATCCGACCAGGGCAGCTCGCGCATGTCGCCGTGGACGTAGTCGACCTCGACGCCGCGCGCGGCTGCGTCCGCCCGCGCGTGCTCGAGGAAGATCGTGTCCGCGTCGAGGCCGGTCACGCGCGCGCCCCGCCCGGCGAGCCGGTTCGCGATCCGGCCGTGCCCGCAGGGGACGTCGAGCACCTCGTCCCCTTCGTTCAGGGACAGCACGTCCCAGATCAGCTCGACCTGCGCGTCCGAGAACTCGTCGTCGAGCCACTCCTCGTAGAAGTAGAGATAGTCCTCGCCGAAGACGTCTGCCGGCACGTGCTCCATGGCACATCCTCGCAGCTAGATTCACGCGGTGAGCGAGCAGATCCCGTACCGCCGCACCTTCATCCGCCTCCTCGGATTCCTGCGGCCGTACCGCTGGTCGCTGGTGGTCTCGACGATCCTGGCCGTGCTCTCGCAGGCGGCCGCGATCGCGATCGTCCTGCTCGTCGGCGAGGCAATCGAGGGGATCGAGGCCGGCCGCGGGACGACGGTGCTCGCCTGGCTCGTCGTCGCGATCTCCGTCGTCGGGATCATCAAGGCGGCGCTGATGCTCGGCCGCCGGATCATCTCCGGCCGGCAGGCACTCGGGATCGAGAAGGACATGCGCGAGGCGCTGTACGCGCACCTGTTGCGGCTCTCGTTCGGCTTCTACGACCGCCATCAGACGGGCCAGCTGATGTCGCGCGCGACCGTCGACCTGCAGTCGGTCCGGTTCTTCCTCGGCTTCGGACTGATCTTCTTCTTCCAGCACGCGCTGACCGTCGTCTCGGTGATGGTCGTGCTCTTCGTCGTCGAGTGGCAGCTGGCCCTGATCGCGCTCGCGATCACGCCGGTGATCGTCGCGGTGGCATACCGCTACAGCCACGTCTCGCACCCGGTCCTGCGCGAGGTGCAGCAGAAGCTGGGCGATGTCGCGACCGTGACCGAGGAGTCGATCGTCGGCGTCCACGTCGTCAAGGCGTTCGCGCAGGAGGAGCGCCGCCAGGCGCAGTTCGAGCACGCGTCGGGCGCCGTCTTCGAGCAGACCGTGCGCGCCTTCCGCCAGCGTGCGCTCTACGTGCCGCTCCTCTCCTTCCTCCCGCTGCTGGCACAGGGCGCCGTCCTGCTCGCCGCCGGCCGGATGGTCGTGAACGGCTCGCTCGGCCTGTCCGAGTTCTTCGTCTTCAACCTGCTGCTCGCGATGCTGATCGTCCCGCTCCGCAGCCTGGGGATGTGGATCGGGCAGGCGCAGCGCGCGACCGCGTCGGGCGAGCGGATCTTCGAGATCATGGACGAGCCCGAGGGCGTCGACGACCGGCCCGATGCCGGCGAGCTGCCGCCCGGTCCGGGCGAGATCCGGTTCGAGCACGTCACCTTCGGCTACGCGACGGGCCGGCCGGTGCTCGAGGAGATCGACCTCGCACTCGCGCCAGGACGGACGTTCGCGCTGATCGGCCACACCGGCTCCGGCAAGACGACCTTGGCCGCGCTCGTGCCTCGCTTCTACGACGCGACCGAGGGGCGCGTGCTCGTCGACGGCGTCGACATCCGCGACGTCACCCGGCGCTCGCTCCGACGCGAGATCGGCGTCATCTCCCAGGATCCGTTCCTCTTCTCCGCAAGCGTCCGCGAGAACATCGCCTTCGGCGTCCTCGACGCGACGGAGGAGCAGATCGAGCGCGCCGCCCGGGCCGCACAGGCGCACGAGTTCGTGCTCGAGCTGCCGCAGGGCTACGACACCGTCATCGGCGAGCGCGGGATCACGCTCTCGGGCGGGCAGCGGCAGCGGCTCGCGATCGCCCGCGCGCTCGTGATCGACCCGCGGATCCTGATCCTCGACGACGCCACCGCCTCGGTCGACGCGACCACGGAGGCCCGGATCCGGGACGGCCTCGCCGAGGCGATGCGCGGCCGGACGACGATCATCATCGCGCACCGGCTCTCGACGATCGCGCTCGCCGACGAGATCGTCGTGCTCGAGCACGGCCGCGTCGCCGCGCGTGGCACCCAGGCGGAGCTGCTGACGACGAGCGCCATCTACCGCGAGATCCACGAGCACGGGCTGCTGCAGGGCCTGCTGAAGGAGACAGCATGAAGGTCTGGCAGCCCGGGTCGCACCTCTCCGAGCAGCGCGGCGGCGAGGTGCGAGACTGGTCGTGGCGGCGCACGCGCCGGCGGCTCGGCCTGCTCCTGCGGCTGGCACTCCCCTACCGCGGCCGAACGGTGCTCTCGCTCGCGACGCTGCTCGCGTACACGCTCGTCGCGCTCGCACCGCCGTACCTGGCAAAGCTCGCGATCGACCAGGGGATCAAGGAAGCCGATCTCGGCCGGCTGACCTGGATCATCGCCCTCTTCCTCGGCGCCGCAGTGCTGGCGCTCGTCCTGTCGGCGGCGAACACCTACCTCACGGGCTGGGTCGGCGAGCGTGTCCTCGCCGATCTCCGGAACAAGCTGTTCGCGCACCTTGAACGGCTCTCGCTCGGCTTCTACGAGCGCAACCGGGCCGGCGTTGTGATCAGCCGGATCACGAACGACGTCGAGGCGCTCGACCAACTCGTCACCGACGGCGTCACGAGCCTGATCCAGAACACACTCCTCCTGCTCGGCACGGCAGTCGTCCTCTTCCTGCTCGACTGGCGCCTGGCGCTGGCGACGCTGCTCGTGCTGATCCCGATGGCGCTGCTCACGGCCTGGTTCCGCAGCCGCTCGAACCGCGCCTACCGCCGTGTCCGCGAGCGCCTCGGCCTCGTCACCGCCACGCTCGCCGAGGACATCGCGGGCATGCGCGTCGTCCAGTCGTTCACGCGCGAGCCGGTGCAGCAGAAGGCTTTCCACGGCGTCAACGACCGCTACCGCGCCGCGAACTACGAGACGACGATCCTGAACGCGATCTACTTCCCCGCGGTCGACCTGCTCGGCTCGGCCGCGACCGCGATCGTCTTCGGGTACGGCGGCTGGCTCGTCTACCACGGCGAGATGACCGCGGGCACCCTCTTCGCCTTCGCGCTCTACCTCTCGAACTTCTTCGACCCGATCCAGCAGCTCTCGCAGCTCTACAACACGTTCCTCTCCGCGATCGCGGCGCTCGACAAGATCATCGGCGTGCTCGACGAGGAGCCTCAGGTCGTCGACCCGGCCGGTGCCGGTTCGCTGACCCGGATCGAGGGACGTGTGCACTTCGAGAACGTGCGCTTCGGCTACGGCGCCGAGTTTCCCGAGGTCCTGCACGGGCTCGAGCTCGACGTCCCGGCCGGGACCACCGTCGCTCTCGTCGGGCACACCGGCGCCGGCAAGTCGACGATCGCGAAGCTGATCGCGCGCTTCTACGACCCCACTGAGGGCCGGATCACGATCGACGGCACCGACCTGCGCGAGGTGACGCAGCACTCGCTCCGCAGCCAGCTCGGGATCGTCCCGCAGGAGGGGTTCCTCTTCGGCGGCACCGTCGCCGAGAACATCGCCTTCGCCCGCCCGGATGCGCCGCGGGAGGAGATCGAAGCGGCCGCGGAGGCGGTGGGCGCCGACCGCTTCATCGCCGAGCTGGAGGACGGCTACGAGACGCATCTCGGCGAGCGCGGCACGCGACTGTCGCTCGGGCAGCGTCAGCTGATCGCGTTCGCGCGGGCGCTGCTGGCCGATCCGCGGATCCTGATCCTGGACGAGGCGACGTCGTCGGTCGACATCGGCACCGAGCGTCAGATCGAGCTGGCGCTGCGAAGGCTCCTCGCCGGCCGAACGGCGTTCGTGATCGCGCACCGGCTCTCGACGATCCGCGACGCCGACCTGATCGTGGTGCTCGAGCACGGCCGCGTCGTCGAGCAGGGCACGCATGAGGGGCTGATCGCGCGGCGCGGGCTCTACACCAGCCTCTACGGCGACTGGGCCGACGAGGTCGCCTAACCTGTGGGCGTGGAAGAGCAGCAACTCGCGAGCTGGGGACGCCGACTTGCCGCGCTGCTCGTCGACGTCGTCGTGCTCGGCCTCGCGATCGCGACCGCGCTCTACGCGGCGGGCATGAAGGCCGACGATCTGCGCGAGCGGATCGAGAACGGCGACACGCTCCTCATCGTCGTCCTCTTCCTGATCCCCGAGGCGATCTACTACACGTGGATGGTCGGCTCCCGCAGCCAGACGATCGGGAAGATGCTGCTCGGGATCAAGGTCGTCGACGCCGAGAGCCGGGCTCCGATCGGCTACCTGCGCGCGTTTCGCCGCTGGCTCTCGACCGCGGCGCTGCGGGCGCTCTTCACGATCCCGACGATCGTCGACCATCTTTGGCCGCTCCGCGACCGGAAGAACCAGGCGCTGCACGACAAGTTCGCCCGCAGCGTGGTCGTGCGGACATGAGCCCGCTCACGTTCCTGGGGCGTCGCTCGCGCCGCGTAGGCGGGTGGGACAGCACGGAGGTGCGGCCCATCCGCTGGAGCGGCGCGAGGAGCGGCAGCCTTTCGCGGGGCCCGGCTCTGCCGGGCGGGAGCGAAAGGCGATCAGGGACGTGAGCGACCTGGACAAGGAGACCGAGGAGCGGATCGACGAGCCAGTCTCGGAGGAGGCGGTCCGCGAGACGCGCCTCACCCCGGCGCAGGCGGTCGAGAAGATGCGGGTCAACCTGCCCGTGCGCGGCAACCGGAAGCTGCGCAAGCTGCTCGAGCGGGTCAACGACGACAAGCAGGTGAAGGCGTGGTGGCACGTCTCGAACGTGAACGCGGTCGTCCGGATGGAGATCAACGACCACTCGTGGGTGCACATCCAGATCGTGGCCAACATCGCCCTGAAGCTCCTCCGCCAGCTGACGAAGCACGGCGTCGAGCCGTCCGCCGTGCGCGACTTCGGGCTCGAGCAGGACGACGCCGAGGTGATCGTTGCACTGTCGGCGCTGTTCCACTGCGTCGGCATGTCGGTGCACCGGCACGGGCACGAGGACTTCTCGCTCTTCCTCTCCGAGCCGAAGATGCGCGAGCTGCTCGACGGGATCTACGAGGAGCCCGAGCTGACGGTGATCGTCTCCGAGGTGCTGCAGGCGATCACGAGCCATCGCTCCGACGGGCAGCCGCTCGCGCTCGAGGCCGGCATCCTGCGCGTCGCGGATGCGCTCGACATGGCCGAGGGCCGCTCGCGAATCCCGTTCGAGAAGGGCCGCGTCTCGATGCACTCGCTCTCGGCGGCCGCGATCGACGACGTCTCGATCAAGGATGGCGAGGCCCGGCCGGTGATGATCGAGATCGTGATGAACAACTCGTCGGGCCTGTTCCAGGTCGACGGGCTCCTGAAGGCGAAGCTGCGCGGCTCCGGCCTCGAGCCCTACGTCGAGGTGATCGCGCACATCGACACGGATGCCGAGAAGCGCCTCGTCCCCGTCTACCGGCTCGAAACCTAGGCGCTAGAATTGGCCGGCATCCCGGTGCGGGATCGTCTAATGGTAGGACGCTCGGCTCTGGACCGAGTAGTCTAGGTTCGAATCCTAGTCCCGCAGCTCGCTCGGAAAAGCCCCGCTCTGGCGGGGTTTTTACGTTCCGGCCTTGTTCCGCCAGTTCTGTGGAGCTACACTCCTCACAGCTTCGCAAAGGCTCTTTGCTTTCCCGTGCAGGACGCGGGAGAAGGGACGCTGTCTCTCCCCTCGAGGAGCGTCCACCCAAGCAGGCGGCGGGGCCCTCCAGGGGCCCCTTCGTCTTTCCCGGCGACGTCAGTGTCGCCCTCCGCATTGCCTGCGCACCCGCGCTCTGCTATCCCTCCCCCATGCGCCTCGGCCGCCGCTCCGGGCTCACCCCCCTCGACGAGGCGGCCGCCTACGCGCGCTGCCACGGCATGCGCGACAACGACGTCCGGATCGTGAAGCTGCCGCCGCGCCGGCCGCGCTACGAGGACGTCCTCACGACCGGGGAGGAGCTGCGCGAGCTGTTCGAGCAGCGGCTCGACGCGCGAGACGCCGAGCCTCAATAGGACCACGCGAAAGCGGGCTCCGGAGAGCCCGCTTCGCTTCGCCGCCCCAGGCGATCTCTAGAGTCCCGCGAGCCGCGGCCGGCGCAGGTAGCCGAACGCCAGTCCGAGGCCGAGGACGAGAACCAGAGCGCCGATCGCAACCATCAGCGCCTTGTTCCACTCAACCGACGTGCCGCTGTCACTGCTCACCATCTGAGGCCGCGGCTGGACGTTCGAGTGGGCGAAACGATCCGCCCGGTCGTCCGGCCGGGCTCCGACGACGTCGTCGGAGGTCATCCCCTGGCTCAGGTATGGGATCACCTGCGGACCCTGCTCGAGGGAACGCTCGACGCGGTTGTCGGGCGCCGTCTGCGGCGTGGTCGGGAAGTCAGTCACGCCGGGGACGAACCGCTCGCTCGTCGTCCGTGACTTGAGGGCCTCACCGAGGGTCGCCGCCGTCAGCGGATCGTGCAGCGCATCCGCAGCCGCCACGATCGCTTTGCCGAACGCGATCTCGTCACCGTTGGGGCCGAACACGTCGGGCTGCCGGGTCGAGACCGGGTACGGGTCATGGATCGTCTTCGCCGCCGCCGCGTCCGCATCCGCCTTGGTCAGCAGACCCTGCGAGAGATACGGGATCACGGTCGGCTGCTGCGACTCGATCGCGTTGGCGAACGCGATCGCGTCACCGTCTGCGCGGGCGAGCCCGTCGGCGCCGCCCAGCGACTCGCCCGACCGGACGTAGACGTCCGTCAGGTACGGGTCGTGGATGGCCTGCGCGGCGGTGGCGTCCGCCTCTGCCTGCGTCAGGATCCCGTGCGAGAGGTACGGGATCACGTCGACGGCCTGCTCGTCGATGAACTGCTCGTCGCCCTCCGGGATGCCCGCCGACAGCGGGATGCCCGACTCGACGTCGACCATGCCCGACCAGCCCCCGGCCGCCACATAGCGGGAGCCGCCCGTGCCCGGGTCGTCCTTCGCCGCGGCGACGGACGCACCGCCGGCGACCGTCACCGACGCGAATGCGAGCCCGAGCGCCATCCGGCGGAACCACCGGTGCCTTCTGCGATACGACATTGTGCTCCTCCTCCTACTGGACCCCTGCCTGAGCCAGCTAGACGGAGGAGCGCGGAGCTTTCTTCCCTTTCGTGTCGAATCGCGCTTGAATGACTGATTCGACCATGACGATGGAGCTCAGTGATGCCCAGCTCGTCGGACGGTGTCGAGCAGGTGAAGCGGCCGCCTGGAACGAGCTCGTCGAGCGCTTTTCGCGCTACGTCTACGCGATCGCCGTTCGCGCGTATCGGCTCGCCGAGCACGACGCGGAAGACGTCTTCCAGGACGTCTTCGCCCGCGCGTACGAGCGGCTCGGGTCGCTGCGCGACGACACGGCGATTCGCCCGTGGCTGGCGCAGCTGACCCGGAACGCATGCGTCGACAGGCTGAGGACGTCGGCGCGGGAGCAGCCGGCGGAGGAGCCGGCGGCGGAGGAGACGGACGCGATGCTGGAGCGGCTCGACGAGGCGCTCGACGTCCACGAGGGGTTGGAGGCGCTGTCGGGAGACTGTCGCGAGATCCTCGACCGTTTCTTCGCGCGTGACGAGAGCTACCGCACGATCGGCGAGGCGCTCGACCTGCCGGCCGGCACGATCGCGAGCAGGATCTCCCGCTGCCTTGGCAAGCTACGTGAGCAACTCGAGGGAAGAAAACTCGGCCCCGACACGTCTGGAGGATCGTGAGCGCCACATTCGGATACGACGAGGAGCGCCTGGGTGAGCTGCTGAGCGACCTCCCCCCGGCTCCCGCCGGGTGGGTGCGGGCTGCGCAGGAGCTGCCGGCGGCACGCCGTGGGATCGACGAGATCGTCGAGCGAGCCCGCGTCGACTCCGAGTTCCGGGTCCGGCTCGTCGCCGACCTCGAGGCGGCGCTCGCTGCGGCAGGTTACGAGCCGACGGACGAGCTGGTGGACGCAGTCCGGGCTTGCCTGCCCGAGCTCGATCAGTGATGCTCTGAGAGTGGCGCTCTACGACCGGGACCTCCGCGTCATGCTCGACGAGATCGCCGGCCCCTCCCCAGCTCCTGGTGCCGGCGCAGTCACGGGCGTCGTGATCGCGATGGCGGCCGGGCTGATCGCCTCGGCCGCTCGCCGCTCGGACGAATGGGACGAGGGCAAGGGTGTATCCGCGCAGGCGCAGGCACTGCGGTCGCGTGTCGAGCGGCTCGCGGAGGCGAACGAGGAGGCGTACCTCGAGGCGCTCGCGTTGATCGAGGGCGCATCGGAGGACGGCGGCCGCGACGAGGCGATCGGCAAGGCGCTCGACACCGCCGCCGAGGTGCCGCTCTCGATTGCGGAGTGCGCCTACGACGTCGCGCTGCTGGGCGCGGAGGCGGCCCAGCACGCATGCCGTGGCGGCGCCGAGGATGCGGCCGCGGCGGCCATCCTCGCGGAGGCCGCCGCACGCTCCGCCGCCGGCCTCGTCGCAGCGAACCTCGTCTCCCTGCCGGGCGACGAGCGCGTTCTGCATGCGCAACGGCTCGCCGACGCCGCGACGGACGCTGCACGGCGCGCCGTCGCGGCATCGGCTGCCCGGTAGCGGACCGCGGCTACCGTCCGAACGCCTGCCTGAAGGCCGGGCGCTCGCGCCGGCGCAGCCAGCGACGCCGGGTTCTTCCCCCATCTGTGCTGGCCTGATGGGCCAGCCGCGCGCGCTCTGCCTCCCGAAGCATGTCGGCCTGGTGATACCGCGCGATCTCGTGGACGAGCAGCTGATGCATGGTGCTCCTTTCGTCGTCTGAGGACACGACGGCGGAGCGCATCGACTTCTTCCCTACGCGCGCGGCAGCCCGTCCACGCGCCGGATCCATCCCTCGAGCCGGGGAAACCGATCCTCCAATGGCATCGCGTCGCGGAGGATCTCGTGGAACCGATGCTCGTCGCCTTCCTCCCAGATCACTGCGTACTTGAGGAAGGGAAACGCGACCACGTCCGCCACGGTCAGCTCGTCGCCGAAGAGGTAGTCGCGGTCGGCGAGCAGCGACTCGAAGCGCGGCAGCGCGTCGGTGATCTGCTGCTCGAGCTCGGCGATCCGGCGACGGTCCGGCTCGGGCTTCTCCTCCTCGGCCGCGATCAGGTTCGGCGGCCGTTTCCAGACGTGGTTGAACCAGTCGACGAAGATCCGCACCTCGGCGCGCCGCGACTCGTCGGCCGGGTAGAGCGGCGGCTCTGGGTGCCGCTCCTCGAGGTACTCCAGAATCACCGGCGAATCGGAGAGGACGAGGTCGCCGTCGACGAGGACGGGCACGAGCTCCTGGCCACTGATCGCGACGACCGGGCTGCGGTCGTCGTCGTCGACGTCGACGTACTCGACCGGGATCCCCTTGTGGGCGAGCGCGAGCGCGACGCGCTCGACATTGGTCGAGAACGGGATCCGGTACAGCTTGAGTCCCAAGCCGAAAAGCCTACGCGGGGGCTCAGTCGTCGTCGCCGCCGCCGGGGCCGCTGTTGCCGCCGGAGTCGCCGCCGGAGCGTCCGCGCCCACCGCCGCGGCCCGAGTTGTCGTCGTCCGTCTCCGCCTGCGTGCCCTGGGGCTGCGTCGAGTCCGTTCGCGGCTCTGATTCGGCCTCCGTCTCGGTGCGCTCGGTCGTCGTGTCGTCGGTCGTCGTCGCGGCAGGCGGCGCGAGCGCCGGAGCGGGCTCGAGCTGGACGACCGGGAGCGAGATCGTGCTCCGCGTGACCAGGTGGACGCCCAGGCCCACCGTGACGGCGAGCGCGAGCCCGAGCAGGCCGAGCAGGACAGTCCGCATCAGCTGACCCCCGCCAGCGGCAGGACGACCTCGGCGCGGGTGCCGACGCCGCCGTCTCGGGTGCTGATCGACGCCGAGCCGCCCCAGCGCCGCGCGAGCGCCTCGACGATCGCCAGCCCGAGGCCGGTGCCGGGACGATCGCTGCGGCCGCGGCGAAACCGCTCGAAGACCCGCCGCTCCTCACCGGGCGGAACGCCAGGCCCTTCGTCGAGCACCGCCAGATGGCCGTCGCGATCCCAGGCGATGGTCACCGTCGTTCGGGCCGGCGCGTAGACGAGCGCGTTCTCGATCAGGTTGTCGAGCGTGATCGCAACGTCCTCGTCGGCGGCGCGCACGAGCGCATCGCCGTCGCCTTCGAGGGTCAGCCGGTGCCCGCTCGCCTCGGCGCGCGGGAGCCAGCGCTCGTAGGCAGACTCGGCTGCGCCGCGAAGCGAGGCCGGCGCATGCAGCGTCGGCCGATCGCCGTCGCGGGCGAGCGTGAGCAGCGAGTTGAGCAGTCGCGTCAGCCGCTCGACCTCCGCCTCGGCGAGCTCGAGCTCGTGCCGCACGGCGTCGTCGTCGGTCTTCAGCCCGGCGGCCTCGAGCCGGAGGCGGAGTCCCGTCAGCGGCGTCCGAAGCTGATGCGAGGCGTTCCCGACGAACTCGCGTTGTGCCTCGAGGACCTGGCCGAGCCGGTCGGTCATCTCGTTGAAGGCGACTGCCACTTCCTGCTGCTCGCGGGCGCCGGTCACCTCGGCGCGCGCGTCGAGCTCGCCGTCCTCGACCCGCCGCGCCGTTCTCGCCAGCGCGCGCAGCGGCCGCGCTAGCGACCCGGCGAGCACCCAGGCGAGCGCCAACCCGAGCGCGAGCGCGGCGAGCCCGACGCCGACGACGACGAGCACGTTCCGCCGGACGCGCTCGGATACGGCGGCGTTGCTCTGCGTCACCCGCACCGCGCCCACAGTCCGTCCGTCGTCGAGGACCGGCACCGCGGTGAAGAGCAGCTCCGCGCCGACGGTGGCGCTGTCCCGCGTCCCCTGGCGGGCGGTGCCAGCGAGCGCGGACGCGATCTCGGGCCGGTTGGCATACGACTCGCTGCGGAGCCCGGTGCCTGCGGAGTCGGCGAGCAGGCCGCCGCGCGGCCCGACGACGATCACACGGGCACCGAGG
>DASQKK010000081.1:0-6612 GCA_035630545.1 Gaiellaceae bacterium | reverse complement strand
CGGCGGCCGAGCTGCGGCTCGCCGGCGACCTGCTCGAGGACCTCGAGCACGACCGGCTGGACGAGCGCGAGATCGCGCGACGGATCGCCGCGTTCGGTCTCGACCCGCAGGACCGCTACGCGGCGCTGCTCGCCGTCGCGGTCGACACACGGCAGACCGACGACGTCCGCAGTGCCGCCGCCCGGGTGCTCGACGCGCGCGGCGCGCGCTACCTCTCCGCCTCGCGGCGCGACCGTGCGGCGTTCCTCGTCGCAGCCGACCTCGAGGAGGAGGCGCTCACGATCGCTCGTGAGGTGGTCGAGGCCGCGCCGGGAACACGTGTGGGCGTCGGCCGGCCGGCGTCGGGATCCGGTCTCGGCCGCAGCCTGCTCGAGGCGCGCGCGGCGCTCGACGCGGTCGCCGGCCCGGTCGCCTCCTACCAGGACCTCGGCTCGCTCGAGCTGCTGCTGAGCCTGCCGGGCGCCGCCCTCGAGGCGTTCGTCGCCCGGGTGCTCGGCCCCGCGTCGAGCAACGCCTGGTTGCTCGAGTCGCTCGCGGCGCTGCTCGACACCGGCTGCCGGTGGAGCGAGGCGGCCGACCGGCTCGGCGTCCACCGGCACACGCTTCGCTACCGGATGGAGCAGCTGCGCAAGCAGACGGGGCGGCACCCGGACGACCCGGCGCAGCGGATGGAGCTCTGGCTCGCAGTCAAGGCCAAGCAGGCGATCGCAGCACGGGAGGCCGAGCCGGCGGCCGTCTGAGGCGCCGCTCAGCTCGAGATCAACGGTGCGTCCAGCACCCGCAACTGTGCGGTTTACCGCACTCCCAAAATCGCCTGCCTCTGCCAGGATATGTCCATGCCTACGACCGTGGTGATCATCGACGACCACCCCAGCTTTCGCGCCTCGGCGCGGGCGATTCTCCAGGCTGAGGGATTCGAGGTCGTCGGTGAGGCCGAGGACGGCAAGTCGGGGATCGAGGCCGCACGCGCGCTCACACCCGACGTCCTCCTGCTCGATGTGCAGCTGCCGGACATGGACGGATTCGCCGTCTGCCGGGAGCTCGGACTGAACGGCGGCCCACCGGCCGTCGTTCTCGTCTCCAGCCGGGACGCGAGCGACTACGGCGCGCTGATCGAGCAGAGCGGTGCCCGCGGCTTCATCCCCAAAGCCGAGCTGGGTGGGACCGCGCTGGCCGACCTGCTCGAATGAGGACCCGCACACTCGTCCTGGTCGCACTCGGCGGCCTGGCACTGGCGGCAATCGGCACGGTGCTCGTGGTCACGAGCGACCACGTCGACGACACGGGCCCGTTCCTGGCGCTCGCGCTCACCGTCGGGCTGTCGTTTCTCGCCTCCGGCGTGATCGCGCTCTGGCGCCGGCCGCAGAACCGCACCGGCGTCCTCCTCGTCCTCGTCGCCTACCTCTGGTTCCTCGGGGCGCTGGCCGAGTCGAACAACGACTGGGTCTTCACGCTCGGCGTGATCGTGAACAGCTTCACGCTCGGGGCGTTCGTGCAGCTCCTGCTCGCGTACCCGACCGGGCGGCTTCAGAGCCGGAGGGATCTGTGGCTGGTGGTGGGCACCTATGTCCTGGTGCTCGTCGCCTCGACGGCACAGCTCCTGGTCGACGAGGACCCCGACCCCAACTGCCCCGACTGCACGAGCACGATCGCCGTCGCGGACAGCGAGACGGCGCACAACCTCGTCAGCGGCGTCCTGAGCGTGGTCGCGCTCGGGCTCGTGGTCGTCGTGCTTGCGATCGTCGTCGCCCGCTTCGTTCGCGCCAAGGGCGCCCTCCGCCGGGCGCTCGGCCCCGTTCTCGGCACCGGTGCGCTCGTCATGGTCGTACTGCTCGTCCAGCTGGTCGTGGGCACGATCTCCGAGGACGCCGCCGACCCGCTGTACTACGTCTTCCTCGTCTCGTTCGCGCTCGTGCCCGTGGCGTTCCTCGCCGGGGTCCTCCGCAGCCGGCTCGCACGGAGCGGCGTCGCCGACCTGCTGGTCGAGCTCGGCCGCGGCATCCCGCTGCGGGACGCGCTCGCCCACTCCCTCCGCGACCCGTCGCTCGACCTCGTCTACTGGCTGCCGGAGCGCAAGGAGCTCGTCCTCCCCGACGGCACCCCGTTTCCCGGCGGCGACGGCATCCGGCTGAGGCACGACGTGCGCCGGAACGGACAGCTCGTCGGCGCGCTCATCCACGATCCCTCGCTCGCAGACGAGCCCGAGCTCGTCGATGCGGTGGCGGCAGCGGCAGCGCTCTGGCTCGAGAACGAACGGCTGCAGGCGGAGGTGCGGGCGCAGTATGTGTTCCTCGAGACGATCGTCAACACGGCGCCGTCGCTGCTGATGTCCCTCGACCCGGGCGGGCGGATCGCCAACTACAACACCGCCTGCGAGCGGGCGAGCGGCTACGAGAACGTCGAGGACGTACGCCACGAGTACTTCTGGGACGTCTTCATCTCGCCGAGTGAGCGCGACGAAGTGCGCGAGCGCTTCCAGAAGAACCCCGCGCATCCCGCAGCGACCTGGGAGAACACGTTCGTCAACCGGCGCGGCGAGGAGATGGTGATCGCGTGGTCGACGGCGCCGCTGCTGGACGAGTCCGGCAACGTCCGCAACGTCATCTGCGGCGGCCTCGACGTGACCGAGCGCAAGCAGCACGAGATCGAGCTCGACCGCGAGCGCGACTTCCTCCGCAAGGTGGCCGACATCACGCCGAGCCTGCTCGTCGTCGTCGACGACGAGGCGAAGGTCGTCGACGACGCCGTCAACGAGTCGTTCGTGAAGGTGATGGGCTGGAGCGAGCCGGAGATGCGCGGCCGCAGCTTCGGCGAGCTCTTCCACGAGGAGGATCGCTACTTCGCCGCAATCGGCGTCGCCTCGGCGTTCAACGGAGTCGACCCGCACCTCCGGCTCTCGCGCTGGGTCTCACGCGAGGGCCGCATCCGCGTGATCGAATGGACGGCGACGCCGATCGTGGACATCCTCGGCCGCGAGCGCGTGCTCGTCTGCGGAGTCGACGTGACCGAGCGAGAGCGGCGCGAGCACGACCTTCGCTCCAGCGAGGAGCGGCTGCGCGCGACGATCGAGGCCTCGCCGGTGGCCGTGCTCGAGGTCGACCTCGACGACCGGATCGCGCTCTGGAATCCCGCGGCGGAGCGCATGTTCGGCTGGTCGTCGAAGGAGATGGTCGGCGGCCCGCTCCGGCACATTCCCGACGAGGAGCGCGAGCGGCTCGACGAGCTGATGATCCGCGTCCGCTCGGGGGAGGTCTACACCGGGGTCGAGGGCAAGCGGCTCTGCAAGGACGGCAGCCTGATCGACGTCGAGATCTCGGCCGCACCGATCCGCGATGCGTCCGACTCGGTGATCAGCCACCTGGCGCTGTTCGCGGACATCAGCGACCGCAAGCGCCAGGAGGAGGAGCTCCGCGCCTCGCGTGCCCGCATCGTCAAGGCCGGCGACGAGGCGAGGCGCCGGCTGGAGCGGAATCTCCACGACGGCGCCCAGCAGCGCCTCGTCGCGCTCTCGCTCTCGCTCCGCCTCGCCCAGGCGAAGGTCGGCACCGACCCGCCGGCCGCCGAAGCGGTGCTCGAGTCCGCGCGCGAGGAGCTGGCCGCGGCCCTCGACGAGCTGCGTGAGCTCGCCCGCGGCATCCACCCCGCCGTCCTCACCGACCGGGGACTCGCCGCCGCGCTCGAGGCGCTCGCCTCGCGCCTGCCGATCCCGGTCGAGATCGAGACGCCCGAGGTGGAGCTGCCGCAGGCCGTCGAGGCCGCCGCGTACTACGTGATCGCGGAGGCACTCGCAAACGTGATCAAGTACGCCCGCGCTTCCGTGGTCACCGTTCGGGTGACGTCGAACGAGAACAGCGCCCGCGTCGAGGTGGTCGACGACGGCGTCGGTGGAGCCGATCCGACTACGGGATCGGGGCTACGAGGGCTCTCCGACCGCGTCGCCGCGCTCGAGGGCACGCTCGAGGTCGACAGCCCGCCGACCGGCGGCACCCGCATCAGGGCGGAAATCCCCCTGGATCCCGGCCCCGAGGGGTAGGGGAACCCGCACCTGCAGAGACCTGCGCGCCGCATCTGCGCGGGATCACGAGCGTGAAAGTGTTGCGCCATGAACGCAACCCCCAAGGAGGAAGTCATGTTCGCCGATCACAGAATCGATCTGGCCCACCGCCGCGGCGACGGAATCGACGTCGTCCTCTGGTGGACTCCCGAGGACGACAGCGTCGCCGTCGAGGTGCTCCACCTCGCGAGCGACTCGTCCTTCGAGCTCTCGGTCGAGCGCTCCCGCGCCCTCGACGCCTTCTACCACCCCTTCGCCTACGCCGCTCGCCGCAGCCCCGAACTGCTGGACGTCGCCGCGTAGCAACACTGGGCGAGCGCGCTCCCTGCTCCTACACTCCCTGGGTGAGCGCGCTCCCGACCGGAACGGTCACGTTTCTCTTCGCCGACGTCGAGGGATCGACGCGGCTCGCCCGTGAGCTCGAGGAGGGCTGGCAGCCCGTCCTGGCCGACCTCAGGCGCCTCCTTCGCGAAACCGTAGCGGCGGCGGGTGGCCACGAGGTCGACTCGCGCGGCGACGAGCTCTTCGCCGTCTTCGCAGAAGCCGCGACCGCCGCCCAGGCCGCCGTCGACGCGCAACGGCGGATCGCGGGCCACAACTGGCCGGCGCCGGTGCGCGTCCGGATCGGGCTCCACAGCGGCACCGCGGCGTTGGCCGAGGACGGCTACGTCGGCGTGGAGGTTCACCGCGCGTACCGGATCGCGAACGCCGGCCACGGCGGACAGATCGTCGCCTCCGAGGCGTCGGCGCTCGTGCTCGCCAGCACTCGCGAGCTCCGCGACCTCGGCCTTTGGGCGCTCCCGGAGCTGCCGGAGCCGGAACGGATCTTTCAGCTCGACGAGCCGGGGCTCGGCGGCGACTTTCCCGCGCTCCGCGCGCGCCCGGGGGCGACGCCGGTGCGCGTCGTTCTCGCCGACGACTCCGTGCTCCTCCGCGAAGGCGTCGCCCGGCTGCTCGACGACGCCGGCTTCGACGTCGTGGCGCAGTCCGGCAACGCCGACGACTTGCTCCGGCACGTGGCGATGCACAAGCCGGACGTGGCGGTGGTGGACATCAGGATGCCTCCGACGCAGACGGACGAGGGCCTGCGGGCGGCGAAGGAGATCCGTGAGAACCACCCCGACACCGGCGTGCTCGTGCTCTCCCAGTACGTCGAGCCGGGCTACGCGATGGACCTGCTCTCCGACAGTGCCGAAAGCGTCGGCTATCTCCTCAAGGACCGCGTCGCCGACATCGACGAGTTCGCCGCGGCCGTGCGCCGCGTCGCCGAGGGAGGCTCAGCGCTCGACCCGGCGGTGGTCAGCCAGCTCGTCGGCCGGCACCGCCGCGACGACCCGCTCGCCGACCTCTCGCCCCGCGAGCGCGAGGTCCTCGAGCTGATGGCGGAGGGCCGCTCGAACCAGGCGATCGCGGAGCGCCTGTTCGTGACGCTCCGCGCGGTCGAGAAGCACGTCACGAGCATCTTCGTGAAGCTGCGCCTGACGGCGACGCCGGAGGATCACCGCCGCGTGCTCGCCGTGCTCGCCCTGCTCCGCAGCTGACCCGATCGGGGGAAAGACCAGGGTCGGCTGGGGGTGATGCCGGATATCGCTTGGGCCGCGCGGTGGGGATCCTCCACGAGGCATGTACGGATATCCGCACCGGAAGACGCTGGCTCGCCGCATCGTCTCGTGGTTTTCCCACTGAGAGGCTGCAGCCATGTCCTTCCACCGCATTCGCAGACTGGCCGGCCGGCCCTACCCCGGCCGGATCGAGCTCGCAGCGCTGGCCGCCCTCTACGGCGCCTACGAGATCGTCCGCGGCTTCGGCGGCGAGGACTGGGCGGCGGCTCGCGCGCATACGGCCGACATTGTCGCGCTCGAGCGCCGCCTCAATCTCTTCGTCGAGCGCGACGTCCAGGACCTGCTCGGATCGATCGCCGGCGTCCCGGCGCTGCTCGGCTTCCTCTATGTCCTGCTTCACTTCGCGGGCACCGCCGCCGCCCTCATCTGGGTTCACCGGCGGCGCCCGCACGCGTTTCCGTTCGTCCGCTCGACGCTGATCGTCAGCACCGCGCTGGCGCTCGTCGGCTACGTCCTCTACCCGGCCGCGCCCCCGCGCCTCGCGAACATGGGCTTCGCCGACACCGTCACCAAGGACACCGGCCTCAACCTCAGCTCCGACCTGCTCGGCAGCTTCTACAACCCGATCGCCGCCGTGCCGAGCCTCCACTTCGGCTACGCCCTGATCGTCGGCGTCGCGCTCGCACAGCTCGCCTCGCAGCGCTGGCTGCGGCTCCTCGGCGCCGCCTACCCCGCGCTGATGCTGCTGATCATCGTCGGCACCGGCAACCACTTCCTCTTCGACGCGGCCGCAGGCGGTCTCGTCGTCGCCGCCGGCTGGCTCGTCGCCTCCCGGCTGCGCGCACCGGCCGTCGCGCCGGTGCGGCTGCCCGCACCGCAGAAGGCCTGGACGCCGCATTCCGCGGAGTCCCACGCCAGGGCAGCCTGAGCTCACCAGACAGCACCCTCCTCCGCAGGAACCGAAAGGACACCGCACGCCATGTCACCCCTGAAGCG
>DASQKK010000080.1:0-7269 GCA_035630545.1 Gaiellaceae bacterium | reverse complement strand
TTCTGCGCCGCGATCTCATCACGAACCGTGTTGTAACCATCGACACCGATCACGATCGCGCCGATCCCGAACGCCACCAGGACCACACTCGCCGCGATCCCCGCATATGCAAACCACTTCTTCATCACAAACTCCCTTCCGTCGGCCGTTACCTAAACCGCACAATCACGGCCCCAGCAACACCCGCCATCCGCACACCCACCGAAACACACTGCGGGAGATTGCGGATGTGGCTGCGGCCGGCCCGCTGTCAATCGGTCATGCGAAGAGCGACGGCCGGGCGGATCCGGCTCGCCGCGACCGTCGGCCAGACGGTTGCGAGCAGCGAGGCGGCAACGGTGCCGAGCAGCAGCACCGCGAGCGGGACGTACGGAATCGAGAACGACATCTGGCCGAACGAATCGCTCATGGCGACGATGTCGTAGAGCGTGACCAACGCGAGCGACGCACCGATCAGCGTCCCCTCGACCGCGACCATCGCGGTCTCGATCGCGAAGCTGCGGCCGACGGAGCGCTTGCCGAAGCCGAGCGCCCGCAGCGTCCCGATCTGACGGCGCCGCTCGCGCACGGCCCGAATCATCACGACGGCGGTGCCGGCGATCCCGACGATCAGGCCCATCGCGAGGTAGCCCTCGAACAGCCTGAAGATCTGGTTCGTCATCGTGAAGCCCTCGGCCATGATCGTCCGGATCGCGACCGCCTCGGTGCCGTTGCGCAGGAACGACGCCTGGACCTCCTCGGCGAACAGGTCGTCGTCGACGCCGGGACGCAGGCCGACGTAGAGACGGTCGAGCGCGAGCGGATAGCCGAAGAGCGTTCGCGCTCCGTCGAGCCCGTAGAAGACACCGTTCTCGATGAAGTAGTCGCCCGGTGCGACCGCCGCGACGGTCAGTTCGCGGCTGCGGCCCGTGTATGGGTCCTTAATCGAGATCCTGGCGCCGGGCGCGGCCGTGAAGTGCGACGGCCCGCCGCTCTCCTGCAGGAACACGGTGTCGACGATCGCGAGCCGCGGATCGCGGAGCACTGCCTGCCACGCCGCGCGGTCGGTCGGGTAGTCGCCCCGGTCCTCGAGCCGAGGGGCCCCGCCGGCCACGAACCGCTCGTCGAACGCCGTCACTGGCCAAGGAGCATCCGTGGTCATGCCCGCGACGCGGAAGAAGCCGGTCGCGCGTGCCAGGGGGGCAACACGGACGACGCCGTCCAGAGCGGCCATGCGCTTCGCCTCGACCGGGTTCGCTGCGCTCGAGGTGACGATGATGTCGTAGCCGCCGCGCACTCTCGTCGTCGCCGTCGCGACCTCGCTGTCGATCATGTGCGCGAGCGCGGTGATGAAGGTGAGGATGAAGACGACGAGCGCGTACATCGCAATCGTCAGTCCCGTGCGCGAGCGGCGGGCCAGCGGATAGGCGAGGCCGAGCCGGAGGGATAGCGACCGGCCGCCGGTGACGGCGCGCAGCGTCCGGCTCACGCGCTCCTGCTGGAGCGAGACGAGCGTGACCGCGGCGGCGGTGAGGACGATGCCCTGGGCGACGTAGAGCAGCACGCTCGCACCCTTCGTCGAGTCGGGGACGAGCGCGAAGAGCGTCGCGCCCCAGACGACGACGAGCGTCGCAGCCGCGCTGTGGGCGACCGGGGGATCGACGAAGCGGGCGGCCAGCGGCGCCAGGCCGACGACGATGAGCGTCGGTCCCAGGAGGAGCGCGAAGCCGTCGTGCGACGACAGTGCCGGCACCGTCAGCGCGACCCCTGCCGCGGCAACGACCAGCCCGGCCACGAGCCACCGCAGCCGCTGTCGCCGCGCCGGCGGCTCGGCCAGGTCGCGGATCGCCCGGATGATGTTCAGGCGGCTGACCCGCAAGCTCGTGCCGACGATCGTGGCGAGGGCGACGGTGAAGCCGATCGCGAAGGCGTTGGCCAGGCTCTCCGGCTTGATCGTGAAGAAGAGGTCGAAGCGGTTGTGCTCGGTTGAGAAGATGCGCGCCGAGATCGCGACCAGGATCCCTCCGAGCCCGATCCCTGCGACCACGCCGAGCGTGGTCGCAGCAAGTGCGTAGAGCCAGCCCTCGGTCGCGAACGCTCCGACGAGCTCCGACCGGCGCATGCCGACCGCTCGCGCCATCCCGAGCTCGGTCTTCCGCTCGGCCGCCAGCATGACGAAGAGGTTCACGAGCAGCAGCAGCCCGGCGAGCACGCCGAAGCTGCCCATCGCCGTGAACATCGACGAGAACCCCTTGCCGAACGCCTCGGCTGTGTCCAGCGTCGTTCTCTTGGCGGCATAGACCTCCGCGTGGAGCCCGGCCGCGCGGGTGACGTCGTCGATCTGGGCGAGAACGGCGTCCGTCGACCGGGCGCCGCTCTCGATCCCGCCGCGATTCGAGACGGCCACGCTCCACCTGGGAGGGGCGCCTCCCCCGGAGGCGGCGCGGATCCGGTCGAACGTCGGCCATGAGACGAGCACGTTGTTCGCCTCCTGCTCGCCGCCCAGCCAGTAGCCGGCGATGCCGCGCCGGGGCAGGACGCGGTCGACGACCAGGCTCGTGTGCGCGCCGTACGCGTGGACGGACACGCGGTCGCCGACGCCGATCCGGAGCGAGCGGGCGAGGTCGGCGGAGATGGCCGCCCGCCCGAGGCCGGGCGTGCCGCCGGCGATCCCGGTCGAGGCCGGGTCGTCGCCGAAGCGTCGCGCGGCGGCGAAGTCGAGCCCGAGAAGCTGCGAGCGCGGCACCGCGAGCACGTGCGGGCCCGCGGACGTGGTGGCGACGTCGATCGATGCGAACGCGAGGACGCCGTCGACGTCGCTGCGGTCGAGCGTCCGCAGCGCCCGCAGGAGGTCCTGCTGGTCCTCGGGGCCGCGCGCCGTGACGAGCTCGTCGATCGGGCCGAGGTGTGTCCGGGCGACCTGTCTGATCGAGGCGTTCATCGTGTCGCCGACGACCATCGAGCCGGTGATGATCGCTGCGCCTAGCAGCGAGCCCAGCACGACGAGCGCCGCCTCGCGCGGCCGCCGGACAGCGTTGCGGAGCGCGAGCCTGCGGAGGACGGGCCGGCGCAACAGGATCGCGAGGAACGGCAGCGAGAGCGCCACGACGAGGACGATCGGGGCTGCGCTCATCGCGCGATCGCCGGCTCGAGCGCCTCCGTCGACGCGGGAGTCAGCCGCTCGTCACCGACGAGCTCGCCGTCCTTGACCGTGATCAGCCGGTCGGCCCGGGCGGCCACGGTCGGGTCGTGCGTGACGAGGACGAGCGTCAGCCCCTCATCGTGCAGCTCGGTCAGCAGGTCCATGACCGCCGCTGCCATCTCCGAGTCGAGGTTGCCGGTGGGCTCGTCGGCCCAGACGAGCCGGGGGCGCCCCGCGAGCGCGCGCGCGATCGCGACGCGCTGCTGCTCCCCGCCCGAGAGCTCGGGCGGGCGCTGGTCGAGGCGATGCCCCAGTCCGACACGCGCGAGCGTCTCCCGGGCACGCCTGCGCGCCTCCGCTTCCGGCACCCGCGCCAGCAGCAGCGGCAACTCGACGTTCTCCGTGGCGGTGAAGACCGGAATCAGGTTGAACGCCTGAAAGATGAACCCCATCGTCTCGGCGCGGTGGCGGGTGCGCTTCGCGTCCGAGAGCTCGTGGATCGAGTGGCCCTCGACGAGCACTCGTCCGCCGTCGACCTCGTCGAGTCCGGAGAGGCAGTTGAGCAGAGTCGTCTTCCCGGACCCGGATGGCCCCATCACGGCGAGGAACTCGCCCGCGGGGACCGCCAGGTCGAGCCCTTTCAGCGCACACACGTCGGTGCCGCCCGAGCGGTACACCTTGCGGACGCCCTCGGCGACGAGGATCGACTCGGGCATCTCCACCACCTCCTCCGCGCCGACGCTCTCTCGATCAGCGCACCGTCATCCTCCCCGCGCGGCTGCAGCCGGACATCGGTAGAAGGCCACCGTTTCGATCAGGGTTGAGCCTGATCGTCTCCCATCGGACATGCGCGATCGCAGCTGCCGGAATGCCGCTCGACCATCGAGCCGAACGACTAATCAGTTGCCGAGCTGTGAATCCGTGACCGGCTGGACGATGCTGATCGGCTCGATCGGCGCGACCACGATCCCGGACACGACCGGCTCCTTCAGGTCGGTCCGCTGCTCCGTCAGGATCGGGGCGACGGGGAGCTCCGGCGCGGGTGCGGGGGCGACGGGCACGAGCTGGTCGCCCTGCTTCGGCGCCGCCGTGTCGAGGATCGTCGGCTCGACCGGCTTCGGCTCCTCGGGGCTCGGCTGCTGGGCGGGTGCGGGCGTGAGGGTCGGCTGCTCGGCCACGGGAGGCTGCGCTGACGGCTCGGCGGCGACCGGCGCCGCCGAGGATCCGGTCGTCGGCGGTGCGGCGGGGGCCTCCGCCGCCGATGCGACCGGTGCGGCCGCGGCCGGAGCGGGCCGCGTCGCGGTCTCGTCGGTCGACCGCGCCTGCTGCTGGTGCTGCGCGGGAGCGCGGGTCGCAGCGACGGGCCGCGCGGCTGCGTCGTAGTGGGCTGCGGCGGCGGCGGGCGTCAGACGGGCCGGCGCCGCGGCCGCTTCGGGTGCCGCACTGCTCGGCGCGACCAGCGCGCGCGCCTGCGCGGGCTGCGGCGAGTGGCCCTCGAGCTTGGGCGTCACGCTCGCCGCGGTGGCGGCGGCCGTGACGGCGACGGCTGCCGCGGTCGCCTTGACGGCGGCGCTGCCCGCGAGCAGCGTCTTCGCGGCCGCGGCGATCGTGCCGAGGTCGATCACATGTAACGCGCGACGAAAGCTCTTCCGCCGCGGCTTCTGCTTCACCAACTCCGGCTGCTCGAGCCCCTGGGCGAGCGAGCGGCGGCCGCGAAAGATCAGCGTCTCGACGGCGGACTGCGAGAGCTCGAGCTCCTCCGAGATCTCTCGGTAGGAGAGGCCCTGCCACTCGCGCAGGAGGATCGCGCGCCGCTGCTGCTCCGGCATCGAGGCGAGTGCGTCCTCGATCCCGATCAGCTCGTCGCGCTGGCGGCTCGGCCCGGGAACGACCTCCTCGATCACGTCGAAGTCGCTCGGGCTCTCGATCCGGCCGCGACGCCACGAGGAGCGGCGGCGGGAGAGGCAGACGTTCTCGGCGATCTTGAACAGCCAGGCCGACTCGGCCTCCGGGACGACGCCGCGGCCGAGTGCGCGGAATGCATTCATGAACGTCGTCTGGACTGCGTCCTCCGCCTCCTCGCGCGAGCCGAGCTGATGCAGGCAGTAGCCGAGGATCTTCGCCGCGTGGCGCTCGTAGAGGCCCTCGGTGGCCGCGGCCTGTGGAGCGAGGGCGGGACCTCCGGCATACGACGAGCGACCAACGGACGGGACAGCTGCCAAAACGTGAACCCCCGGGAGTGGAGAGACGGCACTACCGGCGTCCCGCCCGAACGCCTGGCTCATCCTTTGTCTCGCCCACCCGGCTCGCAATCCCTTTTCGAGGGATATTTCCGCAGCGCGAGTATTCTCAGTTCAAACGAGCAAGGCGCTGCCGAACGCCCGCCGCAGCTGCACGAACAGCGCTTCCAGCGCGAGGCTCGGGTTCAGGTTGAACTCCTCGAGCGTGCGCCACGCCTCGCGGGCGAGCTCTGCGCCGCGTTCCGCCTCGGGCGAGCGCTCGCGCGTTCCCTCGGCACGGAGCAGCTCGAGCCGGTCGGCGTGCACGACCGCCGGCTCGGCCCCCGCGGCCACGACGACGAGGTCGCGGTACCAGGACGCGAGCTCCTCGAGCGAGGCGAGCAACTCCTCCCGCTCGGCGCCGCGCTCGACGCGGCGCAGGCGCTGCTCGAGCTCCCGGGAGGTGAGCTCGACGCCCTCGAGCTCGCGCTCGGCACGCTCCTTCGCCGCCTCGCCGGCCGCTCGGGCGCCGTCGAGCAGGATCGCCGCGGCATCGGCCGGGTCGAGCTCGGGTTCGGCGTAGGGCGCCCGCGCGACGCGCAGCAGCTCCTCGCGGCGGGCCTTCGCCTCGGGGTCGAGCAGCCGGTCGACGCGGTCGAGCCGGCCGCCGGAGACGCGGGCGAGCGCGCGCGCCTCGTTCTCGGAGAGACCCGGTGCACGCTCCGCCAGCAGCTCGCGGATCGCCCGCCCGGGCAGCCGCCGGAAGGGAACGAGCTGGCAGCGCGAGCGGATCGTCGGCGGGATCGGCCCGAGCTCGTCGGCGACGAGGACGATCACGGCGTACGGCGGCGGTTCCTCGAGATCCTTCAGGAGGGCGTCGGCGGCGTCGTCGTTCAGCAGGTGCGCGTCGGCGATCACGTAGACGCGGCGATCCGCCTCGAACGGGCGCATGTGCAGGTCGCGGTGGAGTGCGCGGATCTCGTCGATCCGGATCATCTCGCCGAGCGCCTCGAGCGAGAAGAGGTCGGGGTGCATGCCCGCCTCGACCCGCCGCTCGTCGCCGAGCAGATCCGCCGCGAACGCCCGGGCGGCCTCCCGCTTGCCGACACCGGCGGGCCCGTAGAAGAGGTAGGCGTGGGCCGGGCCCTCCTTCACCGCCGACGCGAGCAGCAGCCGCGCCTCCGGCTGCTCAGCCCACGCGCTGAAGCTCACCGTGGATCCTCTCTGCGAGCGCGTCGGTGTCGAGTGACCCGTCGAGCACGACGACGCGCTCGGGAAAGAGAGCCGCGAGCTCCTCGTAGCCGGCGGCGACGCGCTCGTGGAAGGCCGCGTCCTCGCGCTCGATCCGGTCGGGCTTGGAGCCCACGCGCAGCGACGATGTCCCCGGCTCGATCGAGAGCACGAACGTCCGGTCCGGCAGCAGCCCGCCGGTCGCGAGCATGTTCACCTCGAGCACCTCCTCGACCCCGAGGCCGCGCCCGATTCCCTGATAGACGATCGAGCTGTCGAGGTAGCGGTCGAGCAGGACGTCGGCGCCGCGCTCGAGCGCCGGCCGCACGACCTCTGCCACCACCTCGGCGCGTGAGGCGGCGTAGAGGAGCGCCTCCGCCCACGCGGTCATCGGGCCGCCGTGGAGGACGAGGCTGCGAATCGCCTCACCGAGCTCGGTCTGGCCCGGCTCGCGCGCGGTCACGACCTCGCGCCCCTCCGCCTCGAGGGCCGTCCGCAACCGGTCCACCTGCGTCGTCTTGCCGGAGCCGTCCATTCCCTCGAAGGTGACGAACATCTTCCGCCTAGGATACGGCGGTGCGCGCGGCGGTCACCGGGGGAGCAGGCTTCATCGGCTCGCATGTCGTCGACGCGCTCGTCGCGCGCGGCGACGAGGTGCACGTCGTCGACAACTTCGCCACCGGCCGCCGCGAGAACCTG
>DASQKK010000079.1:0-22904 GCA_035630545.1 Gaiellaceae bacterium | reverse complement strand
GCGGCACGCCGATCGCGGCCGCCTCGGCGACCGAAGGGTGGTCGAGCGCGGCCGACTCGAGCTCGGCCGGGCCGATCCGCTTGCCGGCGATGTTGAGGGTGTCGTCGGAGCGGCCGTGCAGGAACCAGTACCCGTCCTCATCGATCGAGGCCCAGTCGCCGTGTGTCCAGACGCCGGGGAAGCGGCGCCAGTAGGTCTCGAGGTAGCGCTCGTCGTCGCCCCACACCCCGCGCGTCATCCCCGGCCAGGCGCGGATGCAGACGAGCTCGCCGACCTCGCCGCGCAGCGGCCGGCCGTCGGGCGAGTAGACGTCCATCGCCTGGCCGAGCGCAGGGAAGCCGAGCGAGACGGGCTTGGTCGGGTCGGTCAGCGCCACCGAGAGGAAGCACGCGCCGACCTCGGTCCCGCCGGAGATGTTCACGATCGGGATCCGGCCCCCGCCGGCGACGTGCTCGTTGAGCCACTCGTAGGGGCCGGCGTTCCACGGCTCGCCAGTCGTCGTGATCGACCGGAGCGACGACAGGTCGGCTGCGGGGACGCCCTTCGGGATCAGTGCCCGGACGAGCGTGGGCGAGACCCCGAGCATCGTCACGCGCTCCTCCTCGATCAGCTTCCAGAGCCGGTCGTCGGGGCGGTCCGGCGCTCCCTCCATGTAGATCACGCCTGCCCCGAGCGAGCCTGCACCGACCACCGTCCACGGCCCCATGATCCAGCCCATGTCCGTCGCGAAGAGGACTCGGTCGCCGGCGCGGATATCCGACTGGTAGGCCGCTTCACGGGAGATCGAGAGCAGAAAGCCGCCGTGGACGTGCAGCGCGCCCTTCGGGCGGCCCGTCGTCCCGGACGTGTACGCGAGCAGGTAGGGGTGCTCGGCCTCGACCTCGAGCGGCGCCAGCTCGCCGGGGCCGAACTCGACGTTCCAGCTCCGATCGGAGCGCGACCACTCGACGACGTGCTCGACGGCCGGTGACTCACGCAACGCCTCCTCGATCGTCTCGCGCATCGGCACTCGCGTCCCGCGCCGGAGCGAGTAGTCGGCGGTGATCACGGCCCTGGCGCCCGAGTCCTGCAGGCGCTGGACGACGGCCGGCGCGGCGAAGCCGGAGAAGATCGGCACCTGGATTGCGCCGATGTGCGCGCAGGCGTGCGAGGCGACGGCGGCCTCGGGCGCCATCGGCATGTAGATCGCGACCCGGTCGCCCACGCCGATGCCGAGCGCGACGAGCGCTTCGGCGAGCTTGACGACCTGCTCGGAGAGCACCGCGAACGACCACTCGTCGCGGAGCCCGTCCTCGGTCCGGAAGACGGCAGCGACGGCGTCGGGCGTCCGCTTCGCCCAGGCGTGGACGCAGGCCTGAGCGATGTTCAGGCGTGCGCCCTCGAACCAGGTGGTCCACTCGATTCCGCGCGCGTCGTCGAGGACGCGGTCCCAGGGGCGGGCCAGATCGAGGTCGAGGTCGTCCGCGACCACACGCCAGAAACGGTTGGGCTCCTCGATCGAGACGCGGTGGAGCTCGGCGTAACCGTTACAGCCGAGCGCGTGGGCGAGCCGGGTGATGTTCGCCGCCTCGAGCTGCGCCGCCGTCGGCGTCCAGGCGAATTTGACGTCCTCGTTAGCGATCACTAACCTAGTGTCCGCTAACGTCTGTCGAAGGGATCTTCATGGCTCTCGCAATCTTCTCAGAGGAGCGGAGGAAGTGGTGGACGCTCGCCGCGGTCTCCTTCGGGCTCTTCATGATCATGCTCGACAACACCGTCGTGAACGTGGCGCTGCCGGCGATCCAGGAAGACCTCGGAGCGAGCCTCTCCGAGCTTCAGTGGATCGTCGCCGGCTACGCGCTGACCTTTGCGGCGCTGATGCTGATCGGTGGCAAGCTCGCTGACGCGTTCGGCCGTCGCCTGATCTTCGTGATCGGGATCGTCATCTTCACCGCGGCCTCGCTCTGGTGCGGCCTCTCCGACACCGGCGAGATGCTGATCGTGGCACGCGCCGTCCAGGGCGCCGGCGCCGCGCTGATGAACCCGGCGACGCTGTCGATCATCTCCGCCACCTTCCCGCCGAAGCAGCGCGGTGCCGCGATCGGGATCTGGGCGGGCGTCTCGGCGCTCGCGCTCGCGATCGGCCCACTCGTCGGTGGCCTGCTCACCGAGCACCTGAGCTGGCACTGGATCTTCTTCATCAACGTCCCGGTGGGCATGATCGCGATTGCGGCCACCTTCCTGCTGGTCACGGAGTCGAAGGACGAGACGCACGTGAGCCTCGACCTGCCGGGTCTCGGCACGTCCGCCCTCGGGCTCTTTGCTCTCACCTACGGCCTGATCGAGGCGAACACCTACGGCTGGACGTCGGCGCGAATCGTCGGCTCCTTCGTCGTCGCTGTCGTCGCGCTGGTCTCGTTCGTGATGATCGAGCGGCGTCGGCGCTTCCCGATGCTCGACCTGACCCTCTTCCGCAGCGGTACCTACACCGGCGCGAACGTCGCGATGCTGCTGGTCGCGCTCTCGATGTTCGGCGTCTTCTTCTTCGTCTCGCTCTACATGCAGAACGTGCTCGGCTACTCCGCCGTCCAGGCCGGCGCCGCCTTCCTGCCGATGACGCTGCTGATCATCCTGATCGCGCCGATCGCCGGGAAGACGTCCGACCGCTTCGGCTCGCGCTGGCTGATGACGATCGGGATGGTCCTGCTCGGCGTGCAGCTCCTGTACTTCTCCCAGCTCAGCAGCACCGCCGACTTCTGGAACTTGCTGCCGGGCTTCATCCTCGGCGGGGTCGGGATGTCGATGGCGATGACGCCGACCGCCGCCGCGGCGACGCGCGCCGTGCCGGTGCACAAATCGGGTGTCGGCTCCGCCGTCCTCAACGCGATGCGGCAGGTCGGCGGCTCGATCGGGATCGCCCTGATGGGGGCGATCGTCGCCGCCCAGGTGAGCGGGAATCCAGGGGTGGAGGGATTCATGGCCGGGTTCGAGCGTGCCTTGATCGTCGCCGCGGTGATTGCGTTCCTGGGCTCGATCGTGGCCTACGCGCTCGTGCGCCAGGAGCCCGAGCAGGTCACGGCGCCTGTGGAGGTCGCTGCTTGAGCACGGGCCAGATTCGCCTGCCGGCGGCGGAGCGCCGGCAGGCGATCGTCGATGCGGCCCTCCGCGTCTTCGCCGGCTGCAGCTACAGCGGCGCGACGACGGCCGAGATCGCGAGAGCGGCGGGCATCTCGGAGCCGATCCTCTACCGCCACTTCGCCTCGAAACGGGAGCTCTACCTGGCCTGCCTCGAGGCGGCGTGGACGTCCCTGCGGGGCGCGTTCGATGCGAAGCTCGAGGAACTGGGCGACCGAGAAGCAGTCACTGCGATCGGTGAGGCGTCGCGCGAGTTCCACGCCTCCGGCGGGATCAAGCCCGTGACGCTCTGGATCCAGGCATTGACGGAGGCCGGCGGGGACGAGGAGATCCGGAGCTTCCTCCGGCGGCAGCTGCGGGAGGTGCACGACTACGTCGCGGCCGCGGTCCGGCGCGCGCAGGCGGCCGGGGGCGTGCCCGCCGACCGCGACCCGGACGCCGAAGCGTGGATCTTCGTCGGCGCGGCGCTCCTCATCTCCTTCGCCGACCGGCTCGGCGGCCTGCTCGGCCCGGACGATTTCACCCGGATGGCTGCCGAGCGCCGCCGCTGGCTCACCGGCACCGGCTAGTTGGTGGGGACAGTCCCGGGGACAGTCCCCAACCGACGACCCAACGCAGCGGCTGTGGTGCGGTCGCGGGAGCGAAGCGACCCTTCAGGGATCTTGGGCGCGGATCGGGATCTGCTCCCGCAGATCCCGATCCTGCCTGCGCCCTGAACGGGACCAAAGTGAAACGTCCCCGGCTGCGGCTCCGGGGACGTTTCTTGAGGCAAGCTGCCACTGGGCGACACTCCGAGAATCGTGACCCTGCGGCTCGATCACGCTCCTGCGGTTGCGGCGGTCGCCTTTTCGGTGGCGCGCCCTTGCACTCGTGCCTGGCGTCGGCCGGTGCAAGTTGAGCCGCACTGTACGAGGACTGTCCGCAAAAGTCAAGTAGCTCGGTCAAGTGATTTGCTGTAGATTCACTTGACCGTGCGCCCGGAGCCGCTTTCTCAGCCGAAAATCCCCGCAAAGGGGTACGCGGCCGGCGCCACTTCCCGCTTCACTTCGTCAACCCGCTTCACTCAGCCAGAGGTGCTCACGTGAACCGAGGTATGTCTTCCCCATGACCGAGACCACTGCCGCCCACCGCTCCGCTGCTGCCGCTGCCCCTCCGGGCGCGCGCCTGGGCGACCGCCTCCGCCTCCTCCGTGTCGCCGCCGGGCTGACGCAGACGGAGCTCGCCGGAGACCGCTTCTCGAAGGAGTACGTCAGCCAGATCGAGCGGGGCAAGACCCGCCCGACCGCCGAGACGGTGGAGTGGCTGGCGCAGCGCCTCAACGTCGATCCCAGCTTCCTCTCGAGCGGCGTCTCCACCGACGAACGGAGCCGGGTCGAAGCTCTTCTCACTCGCGCCGAGGCGCTCTCCAACGGTTATCGGTACAAGGAGGCCGTCACGGCGTTCGAGGAGGCCCGCGAGGCCGTCTCGTCGACCAACTCGGTCGAGCTCGACGTCCGCGCTCGCTCGGGCGAGTCGTGGGCGCGCCTCCAGGACGGCGATGTCCGGGCGGCCATCGAGCTGCTGAACGGCGCCCGCGCGCTCGTCGAGGGATCCGTCTTCTCCGACGTCGACCGCGCGGAGATCGTCTTCCGGCTCGGCGTCGCCCGCTGGAAGCTTGGCAGCGCCTCGACCGCGGTCGCCCTGCTCAAGGAAGCCCTCTCGCTCGCCGAGGGCTCAGGCCTCCCGTGCGACGGCCTCCGCTCGGACATCTACCACTGGCTCTCGCGCTCCCACCGTCGCCAGCGCGACTTCGAGGCTGCCCGCGAGGATGCGGAGCGCGCGCTCGAGCTCGCCCAGGGATTGGATGACCGGCGCAAGATGGCCGACGCGTACTTCCAGGCCTCGATGGTCGCCGAGCGCACCGGTCACTGGGTGCTCTCGCGCAACTACGCGGAGAAGGCCAAGAACCTCTTCCAAGAGCTGGACGACGAGCGGACGGTCGGCCGGCTGCTCAACAACCTCGGCGGCCTGAGCCTCCTGCTCGGCAAGCCGCACGAGGCGATCGAGCAGCTGAAGGCATCGTTTGCGGTCGCCGTCGAGACGGACGAGCAGGCCGACGCGGGCCAGGCGGTCAACGGCCTCGCCACCGTGCACCTGCACTTGGGTGACTGGGAGGCGGCAGAGGAGAACGCGCGCGAGGCGCTGCGGCTCCTCGACGGCCGCGAAGACTTCCTCAGCGAGGTCGGCCAGGCGCAGATCGTGCTTGGCCGGTCGTTGCTCGAGCGGGATCTCTTCGACGACGCGGAGCAGGCGCTCCACGCCGCCGATGCGACCTTCGAGCAGATCTCGTCCGTCAGTCACCGCGCAGGCGCGTGGATGGCACTAGGAGATCTCGCCGCGCGGCGCGGTGAGGCCGTGGAGGCGGCTCGGCTGTACCGGAACGCAGCCGAGGCCCTTCAGGACTTGCGGTTCTAGGAAAGGAGGGGGCAAATGAAGACTCGCCTGCTGTTCGTCACGCTGTCGGCGTCAGTGTTCTTCGCCTCCTGGGGTGCGGCTTGCGGCCGCTTCCTGGGCTTCCACGAGGGCAGCTGAGCTCGAGGCCCTCGCTAGACTCGCCGCGTGCGCCTCGCAGCGGTCATCTGTCTAGCCGCCTGCTCGATCGCGGCAGGCTGCGGCGGCTCCTCCTCAGCGGAGGAGGAGCCGGACGCCACGACGACACTCGAGACGTCGGACACGCTCGAGGCGCTCTGGCGCGCGCCGGGTGAGGACGTCGCGATCGTGCCCGGCACCGCCGACTTCGCGCCGGGCTCCGTCCGCTTCACGTTCCTCGTCATCGACGGCCAGGGCCGGGTCGTCACGAGGCCGACGGCCAAGGTCTGGCTCGCCCGGGAGCTGAAGGCGAAGCCGTTCGCCGAGACGACCGCCGAGGCCGAGTCGATCGGCGTCGGCGTGAACGGCAACGAGCCGGGGGAGCCGCAGGAGGTCTTCGTCTCGCACCTCCCGCTCGACGAGCCCGGCACCTACTGGGTGCTCGCCGAGCCGGTCGGCGGCCGCAAGATCCAGGCGGTCGGCAACGTGGTCGTCAAGACCGAGACCGCCGCTCCCGACGTCGGCGCCGAGGCCTACCCGTCGAAGACGCCGACGCTCGCAAACGCGACCATCGAGGAGCTCACCACGTCGACCGAGCCCGATCCCGAGCTCTACAAGATCTCCGTCGCGGATGCGATCGCGGCGAAGAAGCCGTTCGTGGTCGCCTTCGCGACGCCGAAGTACTGCACGAGCCGCACGTGCGGACCGGTCGTGGACGTCGTCAGTGCCGTCCGCCGCACGCACGAGGACTCCGGCATCCCCTTCATCCACGCCGAGATCTACAAGGACAACGATCCCACGAAGGGCGAGAACACCTGGGTGCGCGAGTGGAACCTGCCCTCGGAGCCGTGGGTATTCCTGGTCGGCGCCGACGGCAAGGTGAAGGCGCGCTTCGAGGGCACGGTGTCCGTCGACGAGCTGAACGCAGCGGTCGACCGGCTCGAATAGCGGCGTTTCCCGCATTTTCCGGCGGGGCACTACGACCGCGATGGGCAGCCGAGGACGCCGCACGCGGCGCGCGCTCGAGGTTGGCCGCGTCGCGCGACGCGGCAGGCTGCTGCGCGTGCTCGCCGAGGTCGGGGCGGTCGGCGACAAGCCGGCGACGCGTGAGGGCGCGAGAGCGTTTCGCGGAGGACTGGAGGAGCTCGGCACCACCTTCATCAAGCTCGGGCAGATGCTGTCGTCGCGGCCGGACCTGCTGCCGGACGTCTACATCGAAGAGCTCGAGCAGCTCGTCGACGACGTGCCGCCGTTCCCGTTCGAAGAGGCTCGCCGGATCGTCGACGAGGAGATCGGGCTCGAGATCTTCGCGCGGCTGGACGAGCAGCCGCTCGCGTGCGCCTCGATCGCGCAGATCCACGGCGGCCTGCTCCGCACCGGCCGCGAAGTCGTCGTCAAGATCCGCCGTCCGGAGATCGAGCAGGAGGTCGCGCTCGACCTCGAGCTGCTGCGGTCGCTGACGTCCTTCGCCGAGGGGCGCTCGGAGAAGGCTCGGCTGCTGCAGCTCGCGGCGCTCGCCGACGAGCTGGAGACGCACCTCCTGTCCGAGCTCGACTTCGTCGAGGAGGCGCACGGCTCGGAGCTGATCGCGCGCATCGTCGCCGGTGCCGAGCACCTGGTCGTGCCGGCGGTGATCCACCCGTACGTGACCGAGAAGGTGCTCGTGCAGGAGCGGGTCACCGGCGAGCGCGTGACGGGCGGGCACGGCCTCGATCCGGAGCGTGCGGCGGTGCTCGCGCGCGAGCTCTTCGGCGCCTACGTGCAGCAGATCACCGTCCACGGCGTCTATCACGCCGATCCGCACCGCGGCAACATCCTCCTGACCGACGACGGCCGGCTCGCGCTGCTCGACTTCGGCCTCGTCGGCCGCCTCGACGACGACACGCGGCGGGCGCTCGGCCTGCTCCTGCTCGCGCTCGCGCAGAACCGAGCCGACGACGTCGCCGACCTCATCCTCGGCCTCTCGTTGACCACCCTCGCGTCCGACGAGGCCGGCTTCGTCCACGAGCTGCGCCGCAAACTCCCGCGCTACCACTGGCGCCCCCTCACGGGCATCGGCGTGGGCGAGGCGCTCGCCGATCTCCAGCGCGTCGCGCTCCGGCACGGGATCTCGCTCCCGACCGGGTTCGCACTCGTCGGCAAGACGCTCGCCCAGGCGGACTCTGTCGCCCGCGCGCTCGACCCGGGGCTCGACCCGATCGAGCTCTTCGAGGAGGACGGCGTCGAGGTGATGCTGCGCGAAACCGAGCGCACGCTGGAGCCGGCGAACCTGCTCGCGCTCGCCTATACCCAGGCGGAGCCGCTGCTGCGGTTGCCGCGCCGGCTCGGCCAGCTCGCCTCACGGCTCGAGACCGGGACGCTGAAGATCGGCATCCAGCCGACGGGCCTGCACGAGCTCGAACACGTCGCCCGCTCGGTCGCGAACCGGCTCGGCGCGGCGATGATCATCTCGGCGCTGCTCGTCGCCTCGGCGCTGATGGCGCGCGTCAACGACACGATCGCGATCGTCGGCTTCGCGCTCTCCGTCTCGCTCGGGCTCTTCGAGCTCTGGCGGATCCTGCGGACGCCCGGCGACCTCTAGTGCAGGCTAGGCGATCTTCCCGCTCGACCCGACGCGCTCGATCACGACCTGCGGGACGCGGGCGCGAGGGCCGAGCCGCAGGCACATGCGCACGACCTCGGCGCAGTCCTCCGGCTGGATCATCTCGTCGGCAGGGAGCCCGGCGAACTCCGCCATCGGCGTGTCGACGAAGCCGGGGCAGATCGCGATCGCGCGGACGCCGTCGTCGTCGAGGTCGGCGTTGAGCGAGTGCGTGAGTGAGATCACGGCCGCCTTCGTCGCCGCGTAGATCGGCAGGATCGGCACCGGCTGCGTGCCGGCGATCGAAGCGAGGTTGACGATCCAGCCCTTCGTCTCCCGCAGATGCGGGATCGCAGCCTGCGAGACCAGCACGAGCCCGCGCAGGTTGATCGCCAGCTGGCGGTCGATGTGCTTCACCTGCGCGTCCTCGACCCTGCCCGCGATCCCGATCCCGGCCGAGTTGACGAGCAGGTCGAGACCGCCCGTGCGCTCGACGTGCTCGCGCACGATCCGCTCGCAGTCCTCGGCCTTCGAGACGTCGGCCGCGATCGCCGTTGCGCCCAGCTCGGCGCCCGCAGCCTCGATCTTCTCGGCCGTGCGAGATGCCAGCGTCAGCTCGAAACCCTCGTCGCGCAGCATCCTCGCGATCGCGAGCCCGATGCCCGAGGACCCTCCGGTGATCAACGCCGACCGCACGCGTTTCGACTATCTCAGAAACGCGCAAGGAATCCGTAACACCACCGCGAACCTGGGCCCAGATTACCCAGGCTCCTCCTCTCCCCTGAGTGCGACGGCGGCTCCCCGGCCGCCGTCGCGTATTTCCCGGTCGCGCTCGCCTCCCGGCCGGCGGAGCCGGCCTCCGGCGAACGCTCGCTCCGCGAGCGACGCGCCGGGAAACACGCGAGGCGTATCTTGGGGCGGTGTCCGCAAGCCTGACCTCCCTCGCGCCCAGCGGCGGCTGCGCGGCGAAGTACCCGGCGGCGCGGCTGGAGGAGCTATTGCGGGGCTTCGTCCCCGCCGAGGCGGAGAACCTCCTCGTCGGGCTGGCGCCCGCGGACGACGCGGCGGTCTACAGGCTCGACGACGAGCGCGCGCTCGTCTTCACGCTCGACTTCTTTCCACCGCTCGTCGACGACCCGGCGCTCTACGGCCGGATCGCGGCGACGAACGCGCTCAACGATGTCTTCGCAATGGGCGGGGCGCCGCTGCTCGCGCTTTCGATCGCGGCCTTTCCGGAGAGTCTTCCCAACGAGACGCTCGCCGCGGTCTTCGGAGCCGCAGACGCGCAGGTGCGCGCCGCCGGCGCGATCCTGGCCGGCGGCCACACGCTCCGGGACGAGGAGCCGAAGTACGGCCTCGCGGTCGTCGGCACCGTGCGCCCGGACGGGTTCTGGGCGAAGAGCGGCGCCCGACCCGGCGACGCCGTCTTCCTGACCAAGCCGCTCGGAACCGGGATGCTGCTGCACGCCGCGCGCGAGGGCAGGCGCCACGAGCAGGGTCTCGAGGCGGCGATCGCGGCGATGACCGCGCTGAACCGGGAGGCCGCCGACGCGCTGCGTCCGTTCACGCCGAACGCCGTCACCGACGTGACCGGCTTCGGCCTCCTCGGACACGCGCACGAGATGGCGGAGCGGAGCGGCGTGCGGATCGAGCTCGATGTGGCGGCGCTGCCGTTCTTCCCGGGCGCGCTCGAGCAGGCGGAGGCGGGCGTACGGACGGGCGGCGACCGGCGCAACCGCGACTTCGCCGGGCCGCACGTGGAGGTGGACGGCCCGACCGAGGCGCAGGTCGCGCTCGCCTACGACCCGCAGACGGCGGGTGGGCTGCTCGTCTCGCTGCCGGCGGACAAGGGCGCCGTGCTCGCCGCGACGTTCGCCGCGCGCGGTCTCTTCCTCGCCCGCGTCGGCCGGGTCACCGAGGGCGCCGGCGTCGCCCTTGCGTAGGCTCGGCCCGCTGACGCCGGAGCGGTACGCGCGCCTGGCCCTCGCGTCCGCGGTCTCGCTCTACCTGATCGTCCTCACGGGTGCTGCGGTCCGGCTGACGGGCTCAGGACTCGCGTGCGAGTCGTGGCCGGGCTGCCAGGAGGGAGCGTTCTTTCCGGCGGTCGGCGAGCACTCGACGATCGAGTTCGGGAACCGCGTGATGGCGCTCTTCCCGATCTCGCTCTCGCTGGCGGCGTGGATCTTCGCCTTCCGCACGCGTGGGCTCGTCCGCTGGGCACGCTGGCTCGCCGGCTTCACCTTCCTGGCCACGATCGCGCAGGCCCCGCTCGGGCTGCTGACGATCCGGCTCGACCTGCACCCGCTGATGGTCGCCACGCACTTCCTGCTCGCGCTCGTCGTGCTCGCAACGGCCATGGTCCTCGCGGTCGAGGCCTGGGGGAACGCCCACGGCCGCGTCGCGTCTCCGGTGCCGCGCTGGTTGCAGCTCGTCGGGCTCGTGCTCGCCGCCGCCTGCGGGATCCTGGTCGTGACGGGGACGCTCTCGACCGCCGCCGGCCCGCATCCCGGAGACAGCGCCGACATCGAGCGGTTCTGGAACCTGCTCGACGCCGTCTACATCCACGTCCGCGCGACGGCGGCGTTCGGGCTCTCCTTCCTGCTCCTGCTCGTCTGGCTCCTCCGCAACCGCGACCGCGCAGGCGTGCTCGCGCCCGGTGCCGGAATCCTGCTCGGCCTGCTCCTCGTGCAGATGGCGGTCGGAGAGCTGCAGTGGCGGAACCAGCTGCCCTGGTGGCTCGTGCTCATCCACGTCGGCCTGGCGGCGCTCGTCTGGGCCTGGACGGTCGGGCTCGTGACCGCCCTCTGGCGCACCCCGCGTACACTGAGCCGATGAGCGAGCTGCGGATGGTCGGAAGACCCGCGCTGCAGCGACCGGTGCTCGTTGCGGCGTTCAGGGGCTGGAACGACGGCGGGCAGGGGGCGACGCTGGCGGCGGGCTACCTCGCCAAGATCTGGGGCGCCGAGCGTTTCGCGGACATCGATCCGGAGAACTTCATCGACTTCCAGGCGAACCGCCCGCACGTCTCGCTCGACGAGGGGCTGACACGCCGAATCGAGTGGCCGGAGAACGCCTTCTACCACGCCTCCATTCCCGACACGACGCGGGACGTCGTCCTGCTGCTCGGGGTCGAGCCGAGCCTGCGCTGGCAGACCTTCAGCAAGCTCGTGGTCGATCTGGCGCGCGACCTCGACGTCGAGCTGCTCGTCACGCTCGGCTCCTTACTGGCCGACGTCCCCCACACGCGTGCGGCGCCGGTGACCGGAGCCGCAAGCGATCCCGAGCTCGTCGCCAACCTCGGTCTGCAGCATTCCCGCTACGAGGGTCCGACCGGCATCGTCGGCGTGCTCCAGGACACCTGCCGGCGCGAAGGCATCCCCGCCGCGAGCCTCTGGGCCGCCGTGCCCCACTACGTCTCGCTGGCGCCGAGCCCGCGTGCGGCCCGGGCGCTCTGCGACCGACTCGCTCAGTTGCTGGACGTCCCGATCGACACGGCCGAACTGGCCGAGGCGGAGGAGGCGTACGCGGAGCAGGTCAGCGAGGCCGTCTCGACCGACGAGGAAACGGCGGCCTACGTGGCCGAGCTCGAAAAGCGGACGGACGAGCTCGATCTCGAGGAGCACGAGGACCTGCCGTCGGGCGACACGCTCGCCGCCGAGCTGACGCGCTTCCTCCGGGAGCGCGACGCCGAGAGCGGCGACGACTCACCGCGCGGGCAGTAGCTCAGGCGGCCGCGAGCGCGGCGCGGCAGCGGCTCTCGACCTCTGCGGCCCCGACCGTGGCGGCGGTACCGAGGCTGCTGCCCAGCCCGACGGCGAGCGCGCCGGCTTCGAGCCACGGTGCGACGCTCTCCGGCGTGATCCCGCCGGTGACGAGCAGCTGCAGGTCGGGCAGGAGCGGGCGGAGCGCCGGCAGGAAGCCCGGCCCGGCGAGCGAGGCGGGGAAGAGCTTGGCGACCAGGGCGCCGTCTGCGTGAGCGGCGGCGAGCTCGTGGGCGGTGAAGCCGCCCGGGATCGCCTCGATGCCCGCGGCGGCCGCCGCCGCGACGAAGCCGGGCGGGTTCCAGAACGAGACGACGAGCGACGCGCCCGCGGCTGCGAGCCGGGCGACGTCACGCGCGTCGCGGACGGTGCCGACGGCGACGAGCAGGCCGTCGGCGACGAGCGGCGCGATCGCGTCCTCGGCCCCCGGCGTCGACATCGTCACCTCGACGACGCGGCAGCCCGCGACCGCCGCCGCTTTCGCGGTCGCGATCGTGTCGTCGGCGTCCGCGCAGCGCAGCACCGGCAGGACGCGCTGCCGGCCGAGCTCCTCGATCGCGCTCACCGGCGGTAGCGCCTCTAGGCCTCGCTCGAGCGGGCCCAGAGATTGAGGTCCGACTCCGTTGCGTGGCGGTCGATCTCCGCTAGTTCGTCGTCTGAGAAGTCGAGCCGGTCGAGGGCGGCGACGTTCGCCTCCAGCTGCTCGGCGCTGCTTGCACCGATCAGCGCCGAGGTGACGCGCGGGTCCCGCAGCACCCACGCGATCGCCAACTGCGCGAGGCTTTGGCCGCGGCCGGCGGCGAGCTCGTTCAGCGCGCGCACCTTGGCCAGCGACTCGTCCGTCAGCAGGTCCGTCGAGAGCGCGGTGCCCTCGCGGCCGGCCCGCGAGTCGGCCGGGATGCCCTCGAGATACCGGTCGGTCAGCATTCCCTGCGCCAGCGGTGAGAAGGCGATGCAGCCGATGCTCTCGGCCTCGAGCGCGCCGAGCAGATCCGGCTCGATCCAGCGGTTGAGCATCGAGTACGACGGCTGGTGGATCACGATCGGCGTGCCGAGGTTGCGCGCGATCGCAGCCGCTTCGCGCGTCTTGGCGGCCGAATAGGACGAGATGCCGGCGTAGAGCGCCTTTCCCTGCCGTACGGCGGTGTCGAGGGCGCCGATCGTCTCCTCGAGCGGGGTGTCAGGATCGAAGCGGTGCGAGTAGAAGAGATCGACGTAGTCCAGCCCCATCCGTTCCAGCGACTGGTCGAGGCTTGCGAGCAGGTACTTGCGCGAGCCCCACTCGCCGTACGGCCCCGGCCACATGTCGTAGCCGGCCTTGGTCGAGATGACGAGCTCGTCGCGGTAGGGCCCAAAGTCGTCGCGGAGCATCCGGCCGAAGTTCTCCTCGGCGGAGCCGAAGGGCGGCCCGTAGTTGTTCGCGAGGTCGAAGTGGAGGATGCCGAGGTCGAACGCGCGCCGCGCGATCGAGCGGCCGAGCTCGTACGGCCGGTCGTGGCCGAAGTTGTGCCAGAGCCCGAGCGAGACGGCCGGCAGCTGCAGTCCGCTGCGGCCGCTGCGGCGGTACTGCATCCGGTCGTAGCGCTCGGGGGCCGCGGTGTACACGGCCGCGACCCTAACCGAACGTGAATGCGTAGGCCGCGACGCCCGGGGTGAGGTGCAGCTCGAGGAGGTGGTCGTCGAGCTTGACGCGGTCGACGAGCGTGTAGAGCCGGTCCTGGTTCACGCGCACGGTGCGCTCAGGCTTGCCGTCGACGAGGACGTCGACCGTTCCTTTCCCGGTGAGGACGAGGTACACGTCCCGGGCCCGGTACTGCAGCCGCAGGCCGGCGCTGAGGCCGGCGACCGCGCGCTCGCCCTCCACGGTCCAGCTGCCCCCGTACGCGAGCTCGTTCTCGGCCAGGCCGCGCGGGAAGGTGTACGCGTTGGCCTTGTCCTCGGCGACCCGCTCGCCGCCGTTGCGGTCGAGGCGCTCGTAGCCGAGATAGCTCTCCGGTGTCACGAGCCCGTGCGGGCTCTCGTCCGCGAGGCCGGACGGCGCCGGCGCGTCGGCGCCGAGGAGCGTCCTGATCGCAGCCTCCGTCTTCGCGTACTCGCCCTCGCCGAAGTGGTAGTAGCGCACGTGCCCGCGCTTGTCGATCAGGTACTTGGCGGGCCAGTACTGGTTGTGCCACGACTGCCAGGTCACGAAGTCGTTGTCCAGCGCGACCGGGTAGCGGACGCCGAGCTTGGCCACGTTCTCGCGCACGTTCGACTCGACGCGCTCGAACGCGAACTCGGGCGAGTGGACGCCGACGATCGTCAGGCCGGCGTCGCGGTAGCGCTCGTCCCAGGCGCGAATGTGGGGCAGCGTCCGGAGGCAGTTGATGCACGAGTACGTCCAGAAGTCGACCAGGACCACGCGGCCGCGCAGCTCACGCAGCGTCAGCGGCTCGGAGTTGAGCCACCGCGCGATCCCGTGGAAGTCGGGTGCCGGCCCGTAGTCCTCGAGCTGCCCGGTGCCCCCACCGGTTGCCTCGGGGTCGCGGCCGCCGGCCAGTTCGCGCAGTTCGCGTTGTGCCGCCTCGGAGCGCTCGAATTGTTCCTGCAACGCCTCGGTGTACCCGGGGAGGGCGGTCTGGAGGTTCCGGTCGACGCCGAACGCGATCGCGATCGCCGCGCCGGCGACGAGCACACCCGAGACGCGGCGGACCAGCACCGCGTGGGCGCGGAAGGCGCGCGCGGCGCGCTGGCCGGCGAACGCGATCGCGAGCATCGGCACTGCGGCGCCGATCGCGTAGGAGAGTGTCAGCAGGACGGCGTCGAGGTTGACGTCACGGCGGGCCGCGATCACCGTCACCGCGGCGAGCACCGGGCCCGCGCAGGGGACGAAGACGAGCCCGAGGCTTGCTCCGAGCAGGAAGCCGCCGCCGAGATCGTTGCCGCTCCGCCGGGTCAGGAACTGGAGCGGCCTCGCGAGCCACTCGCCGACCTGGGGCACGAGGAGCGTCAGCGCGACGACGAAGAGGAGTGCGATCGCGAGATTGCGGAGGACGTCCTCGGGCAGGCCGAGCAGGTCGAGCAACCAGGCGGCGGAGAGCGTGAAGACCGTGAAGCTGAGCACGATCCCCGCCACGATCGCGAGCGGCCGCCGGCCCGTGGCTCCGCCCGCGAGCACGATCGGCAGGACGGGCAGCACACACGGTGACAGCGCCGTGACGACGCCCGCGACGAAGCCGATCGCGAGCAGAAGGAGCATCGTCCGTTCTTCGTTACTCGGCGGCGGGCGGTTCGGTGGCGGGCGCTCGGCCCTCGGTCGATCCGCCGGACGGCTTGCGTCGCCGGCGGCGGCGCTTCGGCTTCGGCGGGCCGTCGCCGCTCTCGGGCGCGGGCGCGCCGCCGTTCGTCGCGGCGGCGCCCTCCGCCGCCGGCTGCGTCTGACCCTCGCCCGGCTTCTTCTTCCGCTTGCGCCGCCTGGACTTGCGCGACGGGGCCTTCGGCGCCGGCAGGTTGTCCGCGAGGGCGTTCGCGATCTCTTTGATCTCGGCGATCTCCTCGCGGGCGCGGTCGAGTGCGTTGTTCGCCCGCGGCGTATAGCCCTCGGAGGAGGCGAGCAGCGCGGCGCCGACGTCGAGCGGCAGTGCCTTCGCGACCTGGATCAGCTTCTGCACGTTCTCCTCGTGCCGGTGCCCGCGCGAGTTTGCGACCGCGCCGAGCAGCCGTTTCGCCTCCGGGAACTCGGCGCTCGCACGGCGGTCCTGCACTTTCCGCGTCGTCTTCGCGAGCTTCCACGTCCAGCGCTGGAGGATCTGGTCCGGCGCGTTCGCCTTCCCCTCGCCGACGGCGCGGAGCAGGATCCGGACGCCCGCGGCGCGGTCCTTCTCCCACGGCGGCGCCTGGCTGACCAGGGTGACGAGGTCGTCGAAATCGGCCCGCTCGACGGTCATCGCGACGCGGTCCTGAAGCGCGGTCATCCGCAGCCGCCGGTTCGGGTTCTCGGCCGAGCAGACGGAGAGGAACGTCTCGAGCGCCGGCTTCGAGGCCCGGCCTTCGGTGAACTTCTTCGCGAACTCGGCCCGCTGGTCGAAGCGAATCTGGCGGCCCGCGATCGTCGCCCAGTAGCGCTGCTCGTCCTCGTCCAGGAACTTGGGGTCGATTCGCTGCCACTCGCGCTGGATCACGGCGAGCCGACGGGCGACGTCCGGCGTCACCGGGACGAGCCACGCCGCCGGCGAGAGGCGGCGGCGGGCTCGGCGCTGGACGCGGCGGCGAGGGGCGGGGGTCACGCGTGCGCCCTCGCGGTAGAAGTCGGCCTCGAGCAGCGAGTGGAGCGAGACAACGCGGTCGTTGTGCGTGGCGGACTTCGGCGTGAAGTCGACGACGATCCCGGCCTCCTTGCGCGGGTGCGTGCGCATGATCCGGCCGATTCGCTGCTGGTAGACGCGCTTCGAGGCGGTCGGCGCGAGGTGCATGACGACCGTCGCGCGCGGCGAGTTCCAGCCCTCGGCGAGCAGCATCGCGTTGATCAGGACGTTGAGGTCACCGCGCTCGTAGGCGGCGAGCGTCTCGGCCAGCTTCACTGGCGGCGTGCGGCCCGAGACGGCCTCCGCCTTCAGCCCGGCGGCGCGGAACTCCTGCGCCAGGTTGTAGGCGTGGTCGACGCCGGCCGCGTAGACGATGCCGGGGGTCGCGTCGAAGCGCTCGCGGTAGAGGCTGGCGGCCGCCTGGTTCAGGGCCTGGTGGTCGAGGGCGGCGGCGAGCGCCCGCTCCTCGAAGTCGCCACCGACGATCGGGACGGCGTTGATCGCCGCGGCCGGCGGCACGCGCAGGCAGCGCAACGGCGCGATCAGCCCGCGCCGCGCCGCGTCGGTCAGCGGCAGGTCGTCGACCGAGGCGGGGAAGACGTCTGACACCTGCTTCGCGATCAGCTGCTCGGTCGCGGTCATGCCGATGTAGAGCGGCTCCGAGAAGCTGCGGATCGCGGCGCTCGTCTTCTCGCCGAGCGCCGTGTGCGCCTCGTCGCAGATCACGAGCTGGTACGCCTCGCGCGAGACGGAGTCGGCGTGCCGCGCGAACCAGGCGTAGGTCTGGATCGTGATCGGATTCTCGCGCGGCGCGGTCTGCCCGCGCTCGACCGCGTCGACGAAGCGGTCGCCGTAGCCCTCCGTGGTCAGGTCGCGCTGGAACTGCGAGACGAGCAGGCGGCGGTGGGTGAGGATCAGGATCCCGAGCGTGTTCGCCGCCTCGACGAAGCCGGCCGCAGCGATCGTCTTGCCGGAGGCGGTCGGGTGGCGGAAGCGGTAGCGCCGCACCGCGCCGGGGTCCTCGCCGGTGAAGCCGATCTCATCCTCGGCCTCTGCGTCCTCCTCGGCCGGCTCGAGCTCGTCCTCCTCCTCGGCGTCCTCGGCCTCGAGCTCGGGCTCGGCGTGGCCGTTGACGTTTCCGTTCAGATCCTCGGCCTGGCGCTGGTTCGCCGCGATCAGCTCGGTCAGCATCCCGGCGAGCGCGTCGATCTGGTGTTTGCGCAGCTCGGTGCCGGCGGCGGTCGCGGGCGGCTTCGAGGAGAGCACGCGCTCGAGCCCGAGCAGCAGGCCGAAGCGGACTTTCCAGCCCGGCGAGGGCGCTCGGAGGCCTCCGTCGAGCTCGACCAGCGCCTCGTCGAGCGCGGCGCGACGTGCCGTCCCGGGGGCCAGCGCCGCGGCCGGATCCTCGCCGGGGTGAAGGAAGGGCTCTCCTGCCCATTCCTGCGCACGGAGCGCGTCGGCGGTCAGCCCATCCGGCGCGTCCGACGTGTGTGTCGGGTTCAGTATCGCTTCTGACATCTGCGCAGCACGAAGATGGTGGTGCTGCTTTCCTCAGAGTGGCGCGCCCGTTGTGGTGCCCGGAAGCAGACGAGCGGCGCTCGATGCAGCATATCCAATCTTGCGCCGGGCGGTACCCCCTATCCTGCCTTCGTGGCCGACTGGAGTCAGCGGCGGGCCCGGGCCGTCGAGCGTTACGAGGACGGCGAAGCCAGGCTCCCGGACGATCCCGACGCCCGCCAGCGGCAGCTGACGCGGATGGGGAACGCCGCCGGCGCGGTCGGGCTCGCGGAGCTGATGAGCGGGCGCGACGGGCGCGAGTGGTTCTCCCGGGCCGCCGAGCGCTACCGGGAAAGCTGGGAGCAGGCGCCTCCGGAGAGCTGGGGCCGGCCGATCGGAGCGATCAAAGCGCGGGTCCTCGCCGGCGACTGGGACGGCGCCGCGGACGATGCGCACTGGGCGCTCCAGTCCGGCGCCGCCGAATCCGAGTCGCCGATCGGCCGCTACGCCGCCGCGCTTGCCTTCGGCGTCCTCGGCGAGTGGCACGAGATGCGCGTCCAGGCGGACGAGGCACGCACGCACGAGACCTTCCCGGGCGATGTCGCCGACGCACTATCGTTCATCGCCGCCGAGGACGTGGTCGACTACGTCCGGGCGGTCGAGGCCGTGCTGGAGTCCTTCGAGACGCGCGAGGAGTACCTCGAGGACATGCCGGTCGCGGACACGGTGCTCGTCCTGCAGGCCCTCGCCGCCCGGCGGGGCATGGCCGCCGAGCTCGAGTCGGAGCTGCTGCCGTGAGGCGGCCGGTCGTGCTCTACGACGGCAACTGACGCCTCTGTCGCTTCGCGGCGCGTGTCGCCGCCCGGCTCGACCGCGGCCGCTACGGCTGGCTGCCGTTCGACGACGAGGCGGCGAGGCCGCTGCTGGCGCAGCTTCCGGAGTCAGCGCGCTTCGAGAGTGCCCACGTCGCCCGGCCCGACGGCTCGGTTTGGAGCCCCTCCGGCGCGCCGTACCGGCTCGTCGCCCGGAACCGGCACCGCTTCGGGCGGCTCGTGCCCGACGGCCGCGGGCCGCGCCGCTACCCCTGAGGGAGCGACGCCGCTGCGGCGGCGTCGAGAATCGCGATCGTCTCGATGCCACGGATCAGGCTGGCCGGCGCCTCCTGGCTCGGCTCCTCGGCGAACGCGCGCCTGACCGCTTCGGCCTTCGACTCGCCGGTGACGAGGTAGATGAGGAGCCGCGTCGACGCGAAGACCGGCGGGGTCAGCGTCACGCGCTCGACGAACGGCTCCAGCGCGGCCTCGGCAGCGACCACGCGACGCTGCCGCTCGTCGAGCGCCGGCGCGTTCGGAAAGAGCGACGCCGTGTGCCCGTCGGCCCCGATCCCGTTCAGCGCGAGGTCGAGCGTGACGCCGTCGAGCTCACTCTCGTAGTGCTCGGCAGCGTCCGGCGCTCCCAGCTCGCCGTGGATGCGGTGCACTGTCGGCCGCGCGCGCAGGCGGTCGAGCAGGGTCTCCTGGACGAGCCGGTAGTTGGAGCGCTCGTCCGCGGGCGGGACGGCGCGCTCGTCGCCGAACCAGACGTGTACGTCCTGGCGCCAGTCGGGCAGCAGCCGGGCCGCGACCTCGTAGGTGCGGCCGACGGTCGTGCCGCCGCAGAGGGCGATCTGGCCGGGCTCGGAGGCGGTGTGCACGAGCCAGCCCGCCGCGAGCCGCGCGGGATCCTCGACGACGTGGATGCCGACGCCGTTGAGGCTACGAATCGCCACGGGCGAGCTCGCGCGAGCGGTCCATCGCCGCCTGGATCGCGTTCAGGAACGCGGCGCGCACGCCGGCCTGCTCGAGCTCGCGGATCGCGGCGATCGTCGTCCCGCCCGGCGAGGTGACCATCTCGCGCAGCTCGACCGGGTGCATGCCCAGGTCGCGGAGCTGCTTCGCCGTGCCGAGCATCGTCTGGACGACGAGCTGCGTCGAGATCTCGCGCGAGAGGCCGAGCAGGATCCCGGCCTCGATCATCGCCTCGGCGAGGAGGGCGAAGTAGGCAGGGCCGGAGCCCGAGACCGCGGTGACGGCGTCCATGTACGGCTCCGAGACGCGGACGACCGCGCCCAGGTGGCGGAGCGCCTCCTCCGCGAGCGTCAGGTGCTCCTCCGCCGCGTGCGAGCCGGCGCAGATGCCCGCCATGCCCTCGTGCACGACCGCCGGCGTATTCGGCATCGCCCGCACGACCGGGACGCCGCTGCCGAGCTGGCGCTCGATCGCGGCGGTCGGGATCGCGGCCGCGATCGAGAGCACCGTCTGCTCAGGCTGGATCAGCGGGCCGATCTCGCCGAGCAGCGCTTCGATGTCCTGCGGCTTGACCGCGATCACGACCAGGGCCGCACGGGCGGCAGCATCGGCGTTCGAGAGCGTCACTTCGATCCCGTGCCGCTCGCGCAGCTCGGCCGCGCGCTCCTCTCGGCGCGTCGAGGCGGTGAGCTCGGCGGGCGCGCGCCAGCCGGAGGAGAGCAGGCCGCCGATCAGCGCCTCGCCGATCTGCCCGGCGCCGAGAATCGCGATCTTCCGCTCATCGACGGCCATCGCCGAAGTGTAGGTGCCCCGTCCCGCGCCTACAGGTCGGGGACGTCGATGCGGTCGCGCTCGTCGATCCGCCGCTGCACCCGGGCGGGGTTGCCGAAAGCGACGACGTCGGCCGGCAGCTCGCGTGTGACGACGGCACCTGCACCGACGACCGTGTTGTCGCCGATCGTGACGCCCGGGCAGACGATGACGCCGCCGCCGAGCCAGACGTTGTCGCCGATCGTGATCGGCTTTGCGTACTCCCACCCGAGCCGGCGCGCCTCGGGATCGATCGGGTGTGTCGCGGTCAGGAGCTGCACGCCCGTCGCGAGCTGGCAGGCGGCGCCGATCCGGATCGGCGCCACGTCGAGCATGACGCAGTCGAAGTTGACGAACGTGCCCGCCCCGATCGAGATGTAGCTGCCGTAGTCGCAGCGGAACGGAGGCCTCACGACGACGCCCTCGCCGACCTCGCCGAGCAGCTCGCGGAGCAGCCGGTCGCGCTCCTCCCGCTCGGCGTGGCGGGTCGCGTTGTAGCGCTCCATCAGGTCGTGCGCGTGCGCCTGGTCGGCCTCGATCCGCGGGTCGTCGGCGTGGTACAGCTCGCCGCGCAGCATCCGCTCCTTCACGTCGCGGGCTAGAGCGTCGTCGGCGCGACGCGCTCGGCCAGCGCGGAGAGGACGCCGATCTGGATCTGCGGAGAATGGTCGAGCAGCGAGCGGAAGGCGCGGTCGGTGATCACGAGCGCCCGCACGGCCGACGTCGTCGTGATCGTCGCGTTGCGCGGCGTCTTCGAGATCAGCGAGATCTCGCCGAAGAAGTCACCCGCCCCGATCGAGGCCACCTTCTTGCCGCCGCGCTCGACGTCGGCCGTGCCTTCGATCAGGACGAAGAACTCGCGCCCCGCGTCGCCTTCCCTGATCAGCACCTTGCCCTCGGGGAGGTCGATCTCGTCCGCGATCGAGGCGATCTCGGCCAGCTCCTGCTTCGAGGCTGCCGAGAAGAGCGGCACGCCCTTGATCAGGTCGGTCTTGGAGTTGTGGCCGAGCTTCACGGACCGATCCTATGCCAGCGTTACGCCGCTCGGCAACGCGCCAGCCTGGCGAGGTCGGCGTTGGCGCCCGGGACGAGCCCGGCGCTCCAGCCGCGCATCAGGTAGATGCCGGCCAGCCCGGCCCACTCCTCGTACGGTGCGAGCAGCTCGGCGGTCTCGTAGATCTCGACCCAGCGGCCCCAGAGTGCGGAGCAGAGCTTGACGAGGCCGAGGTCGCCGACCAGCCCGTGCCGGAAGCTGCCGAGCCCTTCGAGGGCGATGACGCCGAGCGACCAGGGCCCGAGGCCGCGCTCGCGCAGCAGCCGCGTCTCGACCGCCTCGATCGGCTGCAGGCGGAGGCCCTCGAGGTCGAGCGAGCGGCAGACGCGGACGAGCGTCGACGCTCGATGCGTCGCCAGTCCGAGCTTTCGCAGCTGGGCGGGGGAGAGCGCGGCGATCGACTGTCGTGTCGGTGCGGGGTCGCCGATCGCCCGCAGGATCGCCCGCTCGATCGCGAACGCGCGCCTCGCCTCGATCAGCTGGCCGCAGATCGCCCGCAGGAGCGCGCCCGCGACGGTCGGGCGGCGCAGCGGCCGCAGCCCGTGCAGGCGGCGGATCGAGAGGCCGAGCAGCGGGTCGTCGCGGAAGCGGCGCGAGAACTCGCTCGTGTCGGCGTCGAGGGCGAGGCAGAACCGCAGCAGCGCGAGCGCTTCCTCGTCTGAGGCGCGGAGGTGGACGAGCCCGTCCGAGCGCTGCCAGGCCTGCCCCCGCCGGCCGCCCGGGAGCGGCTGCTCCAGCTCACGGCCGTATGTCATCAGCTGCAGGCGATACGGGCCGCGCGGTCTGACAGTGGCCTCGATCACCGATCCGCACCTTACTCTTGCCTCCTGATGAGCCTCGCCGATCGGATCTCGCTGAGCTCGCGCCGGCGCAAGTTCGGCCTCTTCATGGAGACGATGGCGCCGACCGCCGAGACGTCCGTGCTCGACGTCGGCGTCGACGACTTCGCCTTCGGCGAAGTGAGCGCCACCGAGGGCAGCTGCGGGACACTGAACTTCTTCGAGGAGATGTACCCGTGGCCGGCGCAGCTCACTGCCGTCGGCCAGCACGAGGGCGAGCGCTTCCGCTCCAGCTATCCCGATGCGCGCTACGTCCAGGCCGACGCGCTCGAGCTGCCGTTCGAGGCCGGGGCCTTCGACGTCGTCTTCTCGAACGCCGTGATCGAGCACGTCGGCGGCGAGGAGGCGCAGCGGCGCTTCGTCGCCGAGGCGCTCCGTGTCGGCAGGCGCGCGTTCATCACCACGCCGAACCGCTGGTTCCCGGTCGAGGTGCACACGCGGCTGCCGCTCGTCCACTGGCTGCCGGACGCCGCCTCGCACCGCGCCTACGACCTGGTCCGGAAGCCCTGGGCGAAGCAGAACCGCCTGCTCGGCCCGCGCTCGTTCGCCCGCCTCTTCCCCGGCGAGGTGCGGATCGTCAACCTCGGGCTCACCCTGGTCGCCGTTGTCG
>DASQKK010000078.1:0-6109 GCA_035630545.1 Gaiellaceae bacterium | reverse complement strand
CGCGCTGACGCTCGTCCAGAGGTCGTGGGCCCCGTCTGGCTGGCCGCCTCGAAGTAGTACCGGGTGTGCCCGTCGGGCAGAGACACGGCGACCGCGTAACGAAGCGCGCCGTCCGAGTGCGGCGACGCCGCTGCCGGACTGAACCCGGACGGGTCGTCCGCGTCGATCGCCTCGATCCACCAGTGCTTGGATCCGGGCGTGGCACAGCAGACGTACAACCGCCAGCCGCCCTGCGGCCGCCGCACGAGGCAGGGGCGCTCGAAGGAGTCCGTCCCGAACTCAGCGCGGTCGATCCTGGCGACGGTCGTGAAACGCTCGCCGTCCGCGGAGCGGGCAACCACCGTCTCCACGCCCCGCATCTGTGCGCGCTGCGGGCCGATGGCGCGACGCACCCGGTAGCTCAGCCAGTAGACGCCGTCAGCGAGGATCGCATGCGGCGCTCCGGCCCAGTTGCCGGGGCCTCGGCCGGGGGCCGGGACGACCACGCGTCCCCGCTCCACCGAGGGCAGGGGCACCGGCGTCGGCACGCCCCGCGACCTCCTAACGCGCGCTCGTCACGAGCGCGACGCCGGGAAGCACGTAGCCGTCCGGGCGCTCGAAGCGCACGAGCCTGGCGCGGGCGGCCTCGTCCACCTCGGCACGGAGATCGTCGTCGAGGCCGGCGAGCGCCTGGCGCAGCGACGCGGCGAGGCTCGTCACGACGCGACGGTATTCGTCCCAGCCCGCGAACCGGTACTCGACCGGTACCTCCTCGACGGCGACCTCGTCGAACCCGGCCGCGCCGACGAGCTCGTCGATCACCTCCGGCTCGCCGAGCGCGAACTGCCCCGGCTCGCCCGGCCGCGGCGGCTCCTGCAGCCCACGCTCGATCAGCACCGGGCCGTAGGCGGTCGCCCACGGGTTCCGCTTCGCCGGCGCCCAGGTGGCGAAAGCCAGAGGCCGCCCCGGCTTCAGCACCCGCCGGGTCTCGCGCAGCGCCAGCGCCGAATCTGGGACGAGCATGTAGCCGAAGCGGGAGACGACGGCGTCGAAGCTCACAGCCGGGAAGTCGATCGCCTGCATGTCCATGACGCGGTGCTCGGCGCCCTCGATCCCGCGCCGGCGCGCCGCCTCGACCATCACGGGCGAGAGGTCGGTCGCGATCACACGCGCCCCGCGCGCCGCCACTGCTTCGGCGACGTCACCGGTGCCGGCCGCGAGGTCGAGGACGAGATCGGATGGTGCGGGCTCGATCGCCGCGACGAGCGCGTCGGTAACCGGCGCGCTGGCTGCGGCAACCGTCTCGCGCTCGGCCTCCCAGCCGACTGCGGCCGCGTCCCAGCGGCGCCGCAGCTCGTCCGTCGTCTCTACGCCGTGACCCCGCTGAACTGCGGCAGGATGTTGCGCCCGTATGCCTCCAGCGTCTCTTCCTGGCCCTTCGTCATCAGATAGATGTTGAACTGGTCGACGCCGATCGACTCGAGCTCCCGCAGCTTTGCGATCGCCTGCTCGGCCGTGCCGAGCACGCAGAAGCGGTCGCAGATCTCGTCGGTGACGAACTCGCCGTGCTTGGCGCCGACGCGTGAGTGCTCGTTGTAGTCGTAGAACTTCCGCGCCTCGACGTAGTCGGTGAGCACCTTGGGCACGACGGACCCGTCCGTGCCGTAGCGGTCGATCAGGTCCTGCACGTGGTTCGACACCATTGCCGGGAACCAGCGCACCTGGTCGCGCGCGTCGGCCAGGTCGTCCGAGATGTGGCTCGGCGCACTGACGATGCACTTGAGCGCGGCCGGGTCGCGCCCCGCCTCTTCTGCTGCCTGGCGGGCGGTCGCCATGATCCACTGGATGATGTCGGGGTCGGCGAGCTGGATGATGACGCCGTCGCCCTGCCGCCCCGCGACGGCGAGCGCCTTCGGCCCGTAGCCGGCGACGTGCATCTCGATCTCGGGCAGCTCCGGCCGCACCCACTTGAGCTGGAGCTGCTTGTCGTTCCAGGTCACCTCCTTGCCGTTCATGAACGGCTTCACCATCTTCAGCGCTTCCTCGAAGTCGGCGACCTTCATCGGCTTCCGGCCCACGTAGCGCACCGACGAGTCGCCGCGGCCGACACCCATGATCATCCGGCCGTTGGAGATGTCCTGCAGCGTGGCGTAGGCGCTCGCGAGCACCGTCGGGTCGCGAATCGCCGGGTTCGTGACCATGTGGCCGAGCTTGATCGTCGAGGTCTGGTCGGCGAGGAGCGCCATCACCGGCATCGACTCCTGCCAGAGCACGTGCGAGTCGTACGTCCAGCCGTAGGCGAACCCCTGCGCCTCGGCGAGCTTCGTCAGCTCGATCAGACGCTGGTACGGCGGATCGGGGAGGACGGTGACGCCGAACTCGAGCATCGGGGCGAGCATATCGCCGTTGCGGGGCTCCGTGAAAGAGCCCCGCTCCCGGCGATCAAGTCAGCCCGTCAGCGTCGCACAGGCTTTTTCGAGGTCCTCCGCCGTGCTGTGCTGCGGCTCGAGGATCGCTTCTCCCGTCTCGAGGTCGATCTTGAGCACGCCCGTGAAATCGAACGGCACCTGCCCGATGATCATCAGGATCGCCGTGCCGTCCGGTTCGATCCGCACCACGTCGGCGCCGACGTCGCGAAAGCGAACCACGTTGTCGCCCGCCGTCGCGGTGAGGCCGATGTTGAGCGTCGACACGGACTCCGGCCCGGTGCCGGTCCCGTCGAAGGCCCGCCTGATCACGTGCCCCAGGGCCTGCGTGGTCACTGCGACGCCGCACTCGTCCGTGAGGAACGGATCCGGTGCCGTCTCGTTGACATCGATGCGCTGGAACACCGGCTTTCCTGCCGTCGCGCCCGACGCGAGAAGCGCCGCGAGCGCCGTGAGACCCACCAGCCAGGCCATTGCTCTCTTGGCCATGCCGCCGGCTTTCTGTCGTCCCGCCGGCGCCCGCCGGCGGCGTCCCCCGGTCCCGGCGACTCATACCGCATTGCCTCGAACGGCACAAGGCCGGGATGTCCGGCGGCGTCGCCAGCATGGGCGCGTGACGGCGTGGCCCTACTACCTGTTCGCGATCGCCGCGGGCGCGATGCTGCCGATCCAGTTCGGGGTCAACGCACAGCTCGCGAGCTGGGTCGGCAGCCCGCTGCGCGCCACTCTCGTCTCGTTCGCGGTCGGAACGGCGGTGCTGCTCGTCGCGGCCCTTGTCTTCGCGCGCGGCTGGCCGGGACCCGAGAAACTCGGCGCCGCGCCGTGGTGGGTCTGGGTCGGTGGCTTCCTCGGTGCCTTCTACGTTCTCGGCTCGGTGGTGACCGCGCCCAAGCTCGGCGCGGCGGCGCTGTTCGCGTTCATCCTCGCCGGCCAGGCCGTCGCCTCGCTCGCCGTCGACCACTTCGGCTGGGTCGGCTTCGAGGAGAACCCGGTCACGCCGGGGCGACTGCTGGGAATCGCCCTCGTCGCCGCCGGCGTGGCTGCGGTCCGCTTTCTCTAGGTCGTCCCGCAGGCGACGTAACGGCCTCGGCGCAGGAACTCCGCCAGCACCGCGTGGTCGTCGTCCCAGTGACGTAGCTCGTCGAAGTCGATCTGGACGATCCCCGTCGGCGGGGTGATCGGGTACTTGTCGTCCAGGCCTGGACAGGAGCCGTCGGGCATGATCCGCGCGCCGGTGATGTAACCGCCGGCGACGTCGCGCACCGTGATCCGCGTCGCGCGTTCGCCGACCGGCGTCAGCTCGATCGTGCCCGAGACGCCGGAGCCGTTCACCTGCTCGAGCTCGATCGTGATCGAGTCGGCCGAGCCGCAGCCCGCCAGCACGAGCATCGCCGCGGCGAGGGCCGGCCGGCTCAGCCCGCGGCCGCCCGCTCGAGCGTCTTCGTGGCCAGGCTGTCGAGCGCCTGGACGGCGAGCTCGAGATGCTCCGGCTTCGTGTCCTCGAGCTTCGTGTGGCTGAGGCCGCGGAGGCTCTGGACGAAGAGCATCGCCGTCGGTACGCCCGCACGCGAGACCTCGGCCGCGTCGTGAAGGGGTCCGCTGGGGAGCCGGTGCGACGTGCCCGCCACTTCGCGCACCGCTTCCTCGGCGAGGTCGGCGAGCTCGAAGAGGATCGGCTCGATCTGCCAGATCCGCTCCCACTCGACGTCGATCCGCTCCTCCGCTGCGAAGTGCTCGCTCGCCTCATGCGCTGCGCGGTTCATCTCCGCGAGCTTGGCGGCGTCGAGGTGGCGCATGTCGAGCAGCTGCTCGGCCGTCTCGACAACCGACGTGACGATCCCGGGCTTGCAGACGACGCCGCCGCTCGTCATCACGGCGCCCTCACCCACCTGCGCTGTGATCACCCGCAGTTCGAGCGCCAGCTTCGCCGCTCCGGCGAGCGCGTCGCGGCGCTGGTCCATCGGCGTCGAGCCCGCGTGCGCCGCCTGGCCGCGCCAGGTGATCCGATGACGCTCGACGCCGAAAGTGCCGAGCACGGCGCCGAGCGGAAGATCCATCGACTCGAGGACGGGCCCCTGCTCGATGTGCAGTTCGAGGTACGCGGCAGCGTTCTCGAGCTCGGAGCGCGCATCGAGAGCCGAGTCGAGCTCGACGCCGAAGGCAGCGATCGCGTCGGGAAGCGCCACGCCGTCGGCGTCCTTCAGCGCTCGCAGCTCGTCCTGGTCGGCCATCGAGCCGGCCGCCGCGGACGAGCCGAAGAGCGAGCGGCCGAAGCGCGCGCCCTCCTCGTCGGCCCAGGAGACGAGCCGTACGGTCAGGGGCGGCTCGCCGTCTTCGGCGATCCGGCGTAGCACCTCGGCGCCGGCGATCACGTTCAGGCACCCGTCGAGCCAGCCGCCGTTGGGGACGGAGTCGAGGTGCCCGCCGAGGATCAAGGCCTTCTCGCTCGCGCCCGGAAGCGTCCACCACTGGTTGCCGGCCGCGTCGAAGCTCTCCGCTGCGCCGGTGCCGTCGAGCTTCGACGACATCCACTCCTGAGCGCGCTTCCACGTGTCCGTCCAGGCGACCCGCTGGGCGCCGTTCTCGTCACCGGTGAGCTCGCGCAGCTCGCGCAGCTCGGCGACGGTCCGGGACGGGTTCAGCGGCACGCGGCGATCCTAACGACAGGATTCCAGACATGTCACCCGGCGTGGGAGTGTGGTAAGGAGTACCCGTGTCGAGCGCCGCAGCCGCCCGTCCGCTCGTCGACTCCCGCCGTGAGGCGCAGCTGTCCGCGCTGAAGAGCGGCGCGCTCTCACTGCTCGTGCTGATCGTCCTCTGCTCGCTCTGGGAGGCGTACAAGTGGTTCGGCGAGCGGGTCGAGCTGACGCGGCCGTTCCCGGTCAACGACCGGACGATGCCGCACATCCACGACATGGTCGGCCAGCTCTTCGAGCCGTCGCGACGCAACGGCCCGCTGCTGATCGACGTACTTCTCGACGCCGCCGCCTTCACCGCGAAGGAGGCCGCCGCCGGCTTCCTGCTCGGTGCCGTCGTGGGCTTCGCGATCGCGGTCGTCCTCTCCGAGTCGAGGCTGCTGCAGCGCGGCTTTCTCCCGTACATCGTCGCCTCGCAGACGATCCCGATCCTCGCGATCGCGCCGATGGTCGTGGTCTGGGTCAACCCGAAGCTGCCCGAGCCGCTCGAGGGCTGGGGCGCCGTCTCGGTGATCGCTGCCTACCTGACCTTCTTCCCGGTCACGATCAACACGCTGCGGGGACTCCAGTCGGCCGACCCGCGCGCGCTGGAGCTGATGCGCTCCTACGCGGCGAGCCGCTGGCGGATCCTCTGGAAGCTGCGGATCCCAGCCTCGTTCCCGTACCTGTTCACGGCGCTGAAGATCGCGGCGCCGGCGTCGGTCGTCGGGGCGATCATCGGCGAGCTGCCCTCTTCGATCCAGGGCGGCCTCGCGGGCGCGATCCTCAACTTCAACCAGTACTACATCACCTCGCCCGAGAGCCTCTGGGCGACGAACATCATCGCGGCCGGGCTCGGGATCCTCTTCTTCGCCGTCGTCGCGATCGCGGAGCGGCTGCTCGTCCGCCGTGCGCCGGAGCACGTCGCATGACGCAAGCCGCCGCAGTCTCGATCACCGGGCTCTCGAAGCGCTTCGAGCGGGGCGACGTGCTCGCGCTCGACCGGATCGACCTCGACGTGCAGCCGGG
>DASQKK010000077.1:0-12892 GCA_035630545.1 Gaiellaceae bacterium | reverse complement strand
CACCGCCGAGGGCCTGCCGGACGAGGTCTCGGAGCGGTGGCCGTGGAATCGCGCCAGCAGGCCGACGAGCCTCGCCGAGAACATCGCCGGCATCCCCGAGGACGACGATCTCAACTTCACGATGCTCGGAGTCGTGTTGCTAGAGCGCTGCGGCACCGCCTTCGGCGCGCTCGACGTCGCCAAGCTCTGGCTCGAGTACATGCCGGCCGGCCGGATCTTCACCGCCGAGCGCGTCGCCCTGCGGAATCTGCTCGAGGCCCATCTGCCCCCGGAGACGGCGACGCGGCGCAACCCCTTCCGGGAGTGGATCGGCGCCCGGCTGCGCGTCGACGCGTATGGCTGGGCCGCTCCCGGCGACCCGGTCGCCGCCGCTCGGATGGCCTGGGAGGATGCGCGGCTGAGCCACACGGCCAACGGCGTCTACGCGGCGATGTTCATGGCGGCTGCCCACGCGGCCTCCGTCGCCGGCTCGTCGCCGGCCGCCTGTGCCGACGTGGGCGCCTCGGTCGTCCCGGCTGAGAGCAGGCTCGCCGAGTCGCTGCGGACGGCGCGCGAGCTCGCCGGACTCGCCTGGGAGGAGGCAGTGGACGAGCTCTACGCCCGCTACGACTCCTACCACTGGGTGCACGCGATCAACAACACGGCGCTCGTCGCGGCTGCGCTGTACGCGTTCGACGACGACTTCTCGGGCGCGATCTCGGCGGCCGTCCAGGGCGGCTGGGACACCGACACGAACGGCGCCGCCGTCGGCTCGATCGTCGGCGCGGCCGTCGGTGTCGACGGGATCGAGGAGCGCTGGTCGGCGCCGCTCGGCGGCCGCTTCACCAGCTCGCTGCCCGGCTTCGACGGGATCACGCTCGACGAGCTCGTCCGGCGGACGATGGCAGTCGCCGGCGCTCCGGCGGCCGCGTGATCCACTCAGCGTCAACCAGCTCCGCTGCCGCTGCCGGCGAGGGCCGCGCGTGAGCATCCCGCCGGAGCTGCCGCGCGATCCGCTCGTGCCGCGGCCGATCGACCTGCCGACCCCCGTCCCGCTCGAGCCCGACGCCGACCTCGGGCAGCTCGACGGCGCGAAGATTTTCATTGCACCCGACGACCCGGCCGACTGGCCCGCGTGGCGTGCCGCGCTGCACCGGTGGCGCGCCGAGGCGTCCGCCCGGATCGGCTACGACGACGCTGCCTACGCCGCGCCCGAGTACGCCTGGACGCGCAGCTGCCACGTCGTCGCGCTCGCCTGGCTCTGGGACGAGCTGCTCTTCGACCACGACGCCGGCCGTTTCACGCCGGAGCGCTTCTGCGACGAGTCGAAAGCCGAGTTCGGCGGCTTCGACGGGATCGTGCTCTGGCACGCCTACCCCGTGATCGGGATCGACGACCGGAACCAGTTCGACTACTACCGGGACGTCCCCGGCATCCGCGACCTCGTCGCGGAGCTGCAGGCGCGCGGGCTGCGCGTGTTCGTCAACTACAACCCGTGGGACGTCGGCACGCGGCGCGAGCCGGTCGCCGACGACCTCGCGATCGCGGAGCTCGTCCGCGAGCTCGGCGTCGACGGCGTCTTCCTCGACACGATGAAGGAGGCGCAGCCGGGGCTCCGCGCCGCGCTCGACGCGGTCAAGCCCGGCATCGCGCTGGAGGGAGAGTCGACGCTGCCGCTCGCCCGAACGTGCGACCACCACCTCTCGTGGGCGCAATGGTTCTCGGACAGCGCCGTCCCGGGCGTCCTGCGTGCGCGCTGGTTCGAGCAGCGGCACATGCTCCATCACACCCGCCGCTGGAACCGCGACCATGCCGAGGAGCTGCACAGCGCCTGGCTGAACGGCGTCGGCATGCTCGTCTGGGAGAACGTCTTCGGCGCCTGGGTCGGCTGGAGCGAGCGCGACAAGGCGCTGCTGCGGGCGATGCGCCCGGTGCAGCGCGAGTACGCCGACCTGCTCTCGACCGGCGAGTGGACGCCGCTCGCCGCCGCGAGCGCGGACACGCAGGTCGTCGCCTCGCGCTGGAGCGACGGCGAGACGACGCTCTGGACGGTCGCGAATCGCGGTCCTGCCTACGCCGGCCCGGTCGGCGAGCTCGAGGTCGACCTGCCGGCGCTCGGGATCGCGGCATTCGTCGGCACCGAGCAGATCGTGGTGTCCGGCGGCGGCGACCAGGGCTTCCCCGCGCGCGAAGCGGTCCGCGCGGAGCCGCCGGTCGTCCGCGTCGACGAGCCGCCCACGGGGTTCGCCGCCGTCGAGCCGCGGCCGCTGACCGCGGTCTTCCGCCGCCGCGAGACCGGCACCTACGGCGAGGCGCCCTACGTCGAGGAGTGGAAGCCGCTACCGCCGCGCCTGCACGACTTCGTGGAAGTCGAGCGCCCGGCCCCGCGCGGCCGCTTCGCGATCGGCATCCGCGAGGTCGCCGACCCCTCCGGCGCGCCGTTGACCGGGCTCGACCTGGCCGAGGCGCGTGCGAACGCTGCCGCGGCCGGCGCGCGGCTGCCGACCGAGGACGAGTGGCAGCTCGCCGCCGAGGCGGGCGTGCTCGAGCGGCTCGAGCCGCTCGTCTGGAACTGGACCGAGAGCGAGCACTCGGACGGGCGGACCCGCTTCGCGATCCTCAAGGGCGGCTCCGGCTGGCTGCCCGAGGGGTCGGACTGGTACGTCGACGGCGGCCCGCAGGACGCGCGCTACTCGCTCAAGCTGCTGCTCCTCGGCGCGGGGATGGCACGCTCGCCCCGGATCGGCTTCCGGCTGGCGGTCGATCTGCCGTGAGCGAGCTCCCGCCCGCGGCGCCGATGGCGCTCGAGGGGATCAAGGTCGTCGAGGCGGCGACCCTCTTCGCCGCTCCGCTCGCAGCGATGTTGCTCGGCGACTACGGCGCCGACGTGATCAAGATCGAGCACCCGACCAGCGTCGACCCCGCGCGTGGCCACGGGCCGAGCAAGAACGGCGTCGGGCTCTGGTTCAAGGCGCTGGCCCGGAACAAGCGCCTCGTCACGCTCGACCTCTCCAAGCCCGCGGGAGCCGACCTCTTCCTGCGGCTGGCCGAGCGCTCCGACGTCGTGCTCGAGAACTTCCGCCCCGGCACGCTCGAGCGGTGGGGCGTCGGCTGGGAGGAGCTGTCGGCGGTCAATCCGAGACTGGTGCTCGCCCGCGTCAGCGGCTTCGGGCAGACAGGTCCGTACGCTGGTCGGGCCGGCTTCGGGACGCTTGCCGAGGCGATGAGCGGCTTCGCCGTCCTCAACGGCGAGCCGGACGGCGACCCGCTGCTGCCGCCGCTCGCGCTGGCCGACGGCGTCGCCGCGCTCGCGACCGCGTTCGCGATCATGGCGGCGCTCCGGGCGCGCGAGCAGACGGGTCGCGGCCAGGTCGTCGACACCTCGCTGGTCGAGCCGCTGCTGACGCTGCTCGGTCCGCAGCTGACTGCCTTCGACCTGCTCGGAGAGCTGCAGCCGCGCACGGGCAATCGCTCCAGCCACAACGCGCCGCGGAACCTCTACCGGACGGCCGACGGCTCCTGGGTCGCCGTCTCCTCGAGCGCGACCTCGATCGCCGCCCGCGTGCTCGAGCTCGTCGGACGGCCGGACCTCCCGGCCGAGCCATGGTTCGCGACCGGCTCCGGCCGCGCCGAGCACGTGGACGAGATCGACGACGCAGTCGCCGCCTGGATCCGCGACCGCGACCGGACCGAAGTGATCGCGGCGTTCGAGACGGCCGGCTGTGCGATCGCGCCCGTCTACGACGCGCGCGACGTCCTCGCCGACCCGCAGCTCGAGGCGCTCGGCTCGATCAGCACCGTCGACGACCTGCAGCTCGGCCCGCTGAAGATGCCGAACGTGATCAGCCGGCTCTCCGAGACGCCGGGCCGGATCCGCCACTCGGGTGGACGCCACGGCGCCGATACGGTGGCGGTCTTCGCCGAGCTCGGGGTGAAGGCGGACGAGCTGGCAATGCTCCGGGCCGACCGGGTCGTGTGATGGCTGGGCCGCGAAGCCGCCCCTTCAGGGGTCTTTGCGCGCAAGAGGGTGTCGTATGACCGCCGTTCCGCCGCTGACCTGGCTCTACGTGCCTGCCGACCGGCCCGACCGGGTCGAGAAGGCGATCGCCTCCCGCGCCCACGCGGTGATCGTCGACCTCGAGGACGGCGTCGCGCCCGGCGCGAAGGCAGAGGCGCGCGAGGGCCTCGCCGCGCTGCTCTCGGAGCGGCGCCGCAAGCCGGTCTACGTTCGCGTCAACGCGGGCGACGCAGCCGACCTGGAGGCGGTGGCGGTGCTGCAGGTCAGCGGGATCGTCGTCCCGAAGGTCGCGCGGCCCGAGGACGTGCCGGCGACGCCGCACCCGGTCAACTGCCTGATCGAGTCGGCGGCCGGGCTCGAGGCCGCGTACGCGATTGCCTCGACCCGCGGCGTCGCGGGGATCTCGCTCGGCGAGTCCGACCTCCGCTCCGAGACGGGAGCACTCGAGGCGGGACTGGACTGGGCGCGCAGCAGGATCGTCAACGCCGCCGTCGCCGCCGGGCTGCCGCGGCCGCCGCAGTCGGTCTACCCGCACGTCCGCGACCTGGACGGGCTCGCTCGCTCGTGCGCACGCGGGCGCGAGCTCGGCCACCTCGGCCGCACCGCGATCCATCCCGATCAGCTGCCCGTGATCGAGCAGGCCTACCTGCCGACGGAAGACGAGGTCGCACGCGCCCAGGCGACCGTCGAGCGGCTCGAGGCGGCGGGGGCAGGAACGCTCGCCGGCGGTGAGTTCGTCGACGCGGCGATGCTCGGCGCCGCCCGGCAGATCGTTGCACTGGCCCAGTCGTACGGAACGGCACCACGACCACTACAGGGGAGGGACTCATGAAGAACCGGCTCACCAGCCGACTCACACTCGCACTCGCTGCCTGCGCGGCGCTGCTGCTCGTCCTGGCTGCGCCGTCGGCCGTCGGCGCCGACGCCGCGGCCGAGGGAACGCTGACCGAGGCGAGCTTCGCTTCGGCAACCCTCAACGAGGCGATCTCGTACAACGTCTACCTGCCGGCCGGCTACGAGGGGTCGACAGAGCGGTACCCGGTTCTCTATCTCCTCCACGGCCGTGGCGACTCGAAGAGCGCCTGGACGCAGATGAAGGGCGCGCTCGACGCGCTGATCGCCTCGGGCGAGATCCAGCCGACGATCGCGATCATGCCCGACGCGCCCTGGAGCAGCCGCGCCAGCTACTACGTCGACTCGGGCTACACGGGCGCCGATCCGGGCCGCAACGTCGAGACGGCGTTCACGCAGGATCTGATCGCGCACGTGGACGGCACCTACCGAACGGTCGCGAATCGCACCGGCCGCGGCGTCGCCGGCTACTCGATGGGCGGCTACGGCGCACTGCGCTACTCGCTCGCGCACCCCGATCTCTTCGGTGCGTCGATCGTGCTCAGCCCCGCGGTCTACGTCCCGATCCCGCCGAGCGACTCCAGCACGCGCGAGTTCGGCGCCTTCGGGCTCGGCAAGAGCCTGTTCGTCGACTCGGTCTACAAGAAGCTCAACTACCCGGCGCTGTTCCCGTCGTTCACGGCCACCGGCCTGCCGCTGCCGATGTTCATCGCAGTCGGCGACGACGAGTTCAAGAACCCCGATCCGAAGGACGCGATTCACGACCTCGACTTCGAGGCGCACGTCCTCTTCAACCAGGCGGTCCGCGTCCCGAACCTGACCGCCGAGCTCCGCGTCGTCGACGGCGGCCACGATTGGGACGTCTGGGGCCCGACGTTCGTCGAGGGCGCCAAGTACATCTTCCAGTTTCTCAACCAGGCGCCCGTGGCCCCGGTGAAGGCGACGATCACCGGGACGGCCCAGGAGGAGCGCGCCGGCGGAGTCGCGACCGATGCGGCCGGCAACGTCTACCAGGCGCTCGCGGCCGGGGGATCCGTCGCCGGCCAGCCGTACGCGGGCGACAAGGACCTCGTGCTCGTCAAGGACTCGCCTACGGGCACGCGGCTCTGGACCCGCGAGCTCGGCACCGCTCGGCTGGAGCGGGCCTATGGCGTCGCGATCGACCCCGCCGGCGACGTGGTCGTCACCGGCTACACGACCGGCGACTTCGACGGCGCCCACGGCGGCAACACGACCGACGACGTCTTCGTCGCCAAGTTCGACTCGAACGGAACCCTCACCTGGCTGCGCCAGTTCGGCGTCGCCGCGGTGGCCGACCGCGGCTATGCGCTCGCGACCGACGCGACGGGAAACGTCTACGTGACCGGCTACACCCGCGGCAACCTCGCCGCGACGAACCAGGGTGACAAGGACGTCTACATCGCCAAGTTCGACCCGAACGGCGTGCAGTCGTGGCTGCAGCAATTCGGCAGCACGGGTGAGGACAAGGCGTGGGGGGTCGCCGCGACCGCTGACGGGATCAGGCTCGGGGGTATGACCTCCGGCGCCCTCGGCACGACCGCCGGCGCGCTCGACGGCTGGGTCGCCCGCTACGACCCGGCGGGCAACCGCGCCTGGCTGCAGCAGTTCGGCACCGCCGCGAACGAGGAGGTGTGGGGGCTGACGGCCGACGCGGCCGGCAACACGTACGTCGCCGCGTATTCGGCCGGCGACTTCGATGGCCCGCTCGCCGGCGACAAGGACCTCGTCGCGGCCCGGTTCGACGCGGCCGGGACGCTGACCTGGAAGGACCAGCTCGGCACCGACCTGAACGACAAGAGCGCCGCGGTCGGCCTCGACGCCGCCGGCAACCTCTACGTCGCCGGGTTCAGCGACGGCGACCTCGAGTCGCCGCTCGGCAAGTTCGACGCCGTCCTCGTCAAGTACGCGCCAGACACGACGCGCGAATGGGTGCGGCAGTTCGGGACGACGGAGGACGACGGCGCCGACGTGTTCGCCGAGGCAAACCTCTACCTGGCGACCCACGGCGGCTCGATCTACGTCTCCGGGCTGACCCTGGGCGACGTCGACGGGCAGGCCCAGCTCGGGCTCGGCGACGTCTTCCTCGCCAGGTTCGACGCCGCGGGTACCAACGGCTAGCTGAGGTCGGAGGGGGGCGGCGGCCGCCCGGCCGTCGCCCCCTCGACGCCGGGTCATACACTCGAGCCCGTGGAGCTCGATCGGGACTACGAGGGCAGGGTGCGATGAAGCTCGGTGTCGAGGCTGCGATCGTCGAAGGCGACCTCGTCCGCGGCGACGTCGAGATCGCGTCGGGGCGGATCGTCTCGGTCGGTCTCGCGCCGACGCGCGGCGGCGGCATCGCCGTGCCGGGATTCGTCGACCTGCAGGTGAACGGCTACGGCGGGGTCGACTTCGCCGGCGCGGATGCGACGGCGTACCAGTTCGCCGGCGAGGCGCTGCTCGAAGGCGGTGTCACCGCCTATCAGCCCACGTTGATCACGGCGCCCGAGGACGCGCTGGTCGCGGCGTTGCACGAGGTACCGGCGGGCGAGCAGACTGGCCCCCGCATTCTCGGCGTCCACCTCGAGGGCCCGTTCCTCTCGCCGAACCGGCTCGGGGCGCACCCGGCGGCGGCCCGGCAGGACCCCGACCGCGACCTCCTCGAACGTCTCCTCGCCGCCGGGCCCGTCTCCCACGTCACGCTCGCGCCTGAACTTCCGGGAGCGCTCGAGCTCGTCGACCTGCTCCACGGGCGCGGCGTCGTCGTCTCCTGCGGGCACACCGACGCGACTGCAGCCGAGGCCGATGCGGCCTTCGACCGGGGCGTCGGCACGGTCACACACCTCTTCAACGCGATGCGGCCGCTGGGCCATCGCGATCCGGGGATCGTCGGCACCGCGCTCGTCCGCGACGACGTGATCGTGCAGGTGATCCTCGACGGCCATCACCTGGCACCCGAGACTGCACGGCTTGTCTGGCGCTCGGCCGCCGGTCGCACGGCGCTCGTCACGGATGCGATCGCGGCCGCGGGGACGGGCGCGCGTCGTTCGTCGCTCGGCGGCGTCGAGGTCGAGATCCGCGGCGGTGCCGTACGGCGCGCCGACGGCGTCCTCGCCGGCAGCGTGGCCACGATGATCGACTCGATCCGGAACCTGCACGCGCTCGGCGCGTCGTTGGTGGACGCGATCGCCGCCGCGACCGCCGTGCCGGCGCGTATCGCCCGCCGCCCCGAGCTGGGTGTGCTCCGGCGAGGCGGCGCGGCGGACGTCGTCGTGCTCGACGACCGGCTGGAGATCAGGACGGTGCTCCGCGCGGCAATGGTCGCTCGCTGACGTAAGGACCGCGCGCGGTCCGACACCAACAGGGCATCCACCAATCCTCCGGGAGGAGTGCAGATGCCCTACGGCTCTTGGATCAACGACCTGCCGACCGCGTTCTTCATGGTCGTGCACGTCGCCGCGTTCGCGCTCGGCGCCGGCTTCGCCTGGCTGGCCTTCAAGCGCGAGCTGACCCTCCTCGGTACCGCGTTCACGCTCTTCGCGGCCGCCGAGCTCACCTACATGACCTACCACCTCGATTGGACCGTGTTCTTGTTCGCGCACACGATCGCCGAGGTGCTCGACCTGACCGCCTTCGTGCTCGTCTTCGCGGCCGCCGTCTGGCAGACGGTCGGCGCGCGCCGCCCGGCCACGGAGCTGAGCCGCTGATGCGGCAGCCGGCCGTCGGACTCGCCGCCTCGCTCGCGGCGGTCCTCGCCGCAGTGGGGTGCGGCGGGGGCGAGAGCGGCGAGCCCGTCGCGACGACCGAGATCGCGATGGCGAAGAGCTACCGCTTCGACCCGAAGACGATCGAGATCGACGCGGGCCAGACCGTCACCTGGACGAACGAGGACAACTTCACGCACACCGTCCAGGTCGACGGCCAGGAGGATCACAAGGTCGAGCGCGGCGCGACCGTCGCGATTGCGTTCGAGTCGCCCGGCACCTACCACTACGTCTGCACCCTCCACAGCCAGGACATGGAGGGCGAGGTGATCGCCCGGTGAGCGTCCGCACCGACGTCGTCATCCTCGCCTGCGCGATCAGCGCGGGCGTCCACGGCGCACTCGCCCCGGCGCACTTCGACGAAGGCGCCGGGGCGGGCATCGCCTTCGTCGTCTCGACGGTGCTGCTTGCGGGACTCGCCCTCTGGCTGACGTTGCGGCCGGCCGGCTCTCTCCCGTCGGCGGGAGCGGCCCTGGTCTTCGCCGGGCTGCTCGGGAGCTACGCCCTTGCGACGACGACCGGCGTCCCGGTCGTCCACCCAGAGCCGGAGCCGGTCGACGGCCTCGCGGTTGCCACCAAGGCGTTCGAGGCCGTCGGCCTGGTAACGGCACTGAGCCTTCTCCGGCGGCGGCACGCCCTGCCCCTCCCTCTCATCCAACCGAAAGGAACCCTGACATGAACGACGCACGTGCCTCGCGCTCTGTCCCCCTCGCGCTGACGATGCTGGTCGCGTTCTTCGCCGCCTTGACCGCGCTCGCGGTCTCGAACGGCCACGACGCCCACGCACACGGCACCCCGACCGCGCACTCAGCCTCGATCTCTCCCTCGGCGGCGGCTCTCCACAGCGGGATGCGCGTCCTCTGGGAGGACCACATCACCTGGACGCGCCTGACGATCATCAGCCTGGCGAGCGGATCGCCTGACACGACGGCGACCGTCGGCCGCCTGCTCCGGAACCAGGTCGACATCGGCGACGCGGTCAAGCCCTTCTACGGCAAGGCGGCCGGCAACGCGCTGACGGCGGAGCTGCGGAAGCACATCCTGATCGCCGCCGACGTGATCGCCGCCGCCAAGGCGGGAGACCAGGCGAAGCTGGCCGACGCTCAGGCCCGCTGGCGGAGCAACGCGAACGACATCGCCGCCCTGCTGGCGAGCGTCAATCCCCGCCACTGGACGCTCGCGCGGATGAAGGCCGAGATGAGCAAGCACCTGGCGCTGACGACGCAGGAAGTGGTCGCCAGGCTTCAGGGCCGCTGGGCCGCCGACGTGGCGGCGTACGACCGCGTTCACGGTCACATCCTCCACATGTCGGACCTGCTCGCGGACGGCATCGTCAAGCAGTTCCCGAACCGGTTCCGCGACGCCGGCTGACCAAGCGTGACAGCGGTTACGCTCCAGAGCGTGTCCACGGTTCCGTCGGCCTCCGGCCGGCTCGCCGAGCCTGGCGTCCCCGGCCCCGACGAGGAGTCGCGCGCCTGGGTGCGCTCGCTTCAGGGCGACGGCGCGGCCCGCGACGACGCCGTCGCCCGGCTGCACGCACTGCTCCTCCGCGCCGCTGCGTTCGAGGTGAGCCGGCGGCGCCCGACGTTGCCGCACCTACGCGGCGGCGACCTCGACGACATCGCCAACCAGGCGGCCGACGACGCGCTCGTCAGCGTCCTGCGGCGGCTGGACGACTACCGCGGTGCCAGCCGCTTCACGACCTGGGCCTACAAGTTCGCCCTGCTCGAAGCGGCGGTGAAACTGCGGAGGCGCGCCTGGCAGGGACGTGAGGTCCCGCTCGAGCCGGAGAGCTGGACGGTCTTCGCGAGCGCCGGTCTCGAGCCGGGCGAGGAGCTCGAGCAGAGCGAGCTGCTGGCGAGGCTGCAGCGGGCCGTCAACGAGCTGCTGACGCCGCATCAGCGCATGGTGCTCGTCGCTCTGGCGTTGAACGGTGTCCCCATCGACGTACTCGCCGAGCGGCTCGGGACGACGCGCGGCGCGCTCTACAAGACACTGCACGACGCACGGCGCAAGCTGCGCGACCACCTGGAGGAGGACAGCTGATGGAGCGGCCCGACCTGAAGGACGCACTGGGACGCCTGCTCGGACCGGCCGGGCCAGAGGTCGGCTGCGACGAGTGCTTCGACCTGCTCGACCGCTACGTCGAGCTGGAGCTGGCGGGGGCCGACGCGGACGCGGCGATCCCCGGCCTCCGGGCGCACCTCGCCGGCTGCCCCGCCTGCCGCGAGGAGCACGAGAGCCTGCGTGCCCTCGTCGGCGGCGAGCACTCCTGAACGGGTCGAGCGGGCCGTCCTAGGCAGCCCGGAGCTCGTTCGCCACCCGGGCGATCTTCTGCGCGTACTTCTTGTCGGTCGCCCACGTGCCCGCGAGGCCGCTCAGCTTGGGCGCGCATCCCCGCCGGTCCTTCGGTAGCGGCCGAACGGCGAGTGCCTCCTTGATCAGCGCGCGCTGCGCGGGTGTCTCCTTGCCCTCCGGGATCGCGTACGCGAGCAGCCGCCCGACGTGGGCGCGGACGGCCTTATCCCAGGAGGAGAACGAGACGCCCTTACCCGGCTCGCCCGTCACGCCGATCCCGGCGGGGTTCCTGCGCGGGGGCTGAGACCAGAACGAGGTCAGGTTCCCCGTCTCCAACACCATCTGGCTGACGACGAGGAGGGGGTCGAGCCCTGTCTCCTTCGTGGTGGTGGCGTACTTCTTGACGATCGCCCGGACCTCGGCGGCGGTGTAGCCACCGTGGTCGCGCGCGAGGATGCGGTCGGCGAGTGCTTTTTGCGGCGCGGACGCTGCTCGGAGGAGTGCGGTCTGCTCAGTCACGGGGCCGGCGGCGGGGGGCTCGACGGGCTCCTTCTTCTCGGGCTCCTGCTGCTTCGGCTTCTTCTTCGCCGTCGCCTTTGCGGCGGCCGGTTTCTTTGCGCCCGGAAAGATCTGCTCGAGCCGCTTGAGCGCGTCCCACCAGGTTTGCGGCACGGTCTCAGGGGCGCTGCGGGGTCGTTCGCCCTTCTTCGCGCCGCTGCGCCTCCACTCGGCCCAGTCGAGGAACGCCTCCTGCGGGCCGACGAGGTTCGCCATCCGGTCCATGCGTGCCGCGGCCTCCCAGGCCGACTGCGGAACCGTCTTCGGAACGCTCTTGGGCCGCTGCTTGGGATCGGCGTCGTCGGCGAGACGCCAGAAGATGAAGTCGATCAGCCACGGAGGCGTTTCGTCCTCGACGGGTGGCAGGACGCCGGCTCCTCCGTCGCCCGGCAGCCACGGCGCAGGCTTTACGTCGAGCCACTTGAGCAGGTCGGGACCAGGGCACTCCGAGCCCGTGAAGAACTTGTGCGGCTTCACGAGCGGCCCGGCGCCCTTGGCCTGCCACATGCGGAGCACCTCCGCGATCACCGGCAGCGCCTCTTTCGTCGGCTTGTCACCGGTGCCGGCCATGTAGACGACTGCGGCATATTCGCGGTTCGATCTCGCGTCGCCGTTCGCGCCCGACTGGACGCCGAACCCGCGCAGCGTGAAGGCGTGGCCGTGCGGACAAACGGCGTGGTTGTAGCCGATGTCGGCGCCCCCCTTCGGCGAGAGACGGCCGCCGGGACGCATGTGGTCGACCTGGATGCCCCGCAGCAGCGCGGCACAGCCCTCGTGTGACTTGGACGCCCGGGGCGAACCGAAGTGGTGCAGCACGACGCCGGCGAGCGCCTTCGGGTCACGCTTCGACACGGACTTCGGCGGCTTCGCGCCCCACTGGGCGCGGCTCACGAACTGGACGGCCACGGACGTGCCTCCTCACTCGTCAAATTTGCGCGCCGCAGCGTCAACAGCGTACGACGACGCGACGCTCGAGACAACGCCTGACGTGGTTCGCCTGGGCGCCGGATGACGTTCGCCGCAGACGCCTGAGAGCGAGACGCTTGGCGAACCGATTCGAGGGTTGATCGCCACGATCTCGCCGGCCCCGAGTTCGCCAGATCCGAAGCGCTTGGACGGCGTATCTCGCGCCCCAGGCGAGAGTACGCTGGCCCAGGCGAGACGGTCCTTACTCCGAGCGCTTGCCTCAGGGCCGTTGTCGCAGCCAATCATCGCGGGGAAGCGTGTAAACCGTCATCGGCTCGCCCGAGCGCCCGTGGCCTCGGCCGCGTACCGAGAATTTGAGCTTGGCTGCCACGCGGCGGGATGCTTCGTTTCCCCCGTCCGAGATGTACGCCGTGATCGTCTCGACGTCGGTGCGGCTGAAGAGATCGTCGATCGCCGCTTCCATCGCTTCGGTCGCGATGCCGTCATTCCGCCGGTC
>DASQKK010000076.1:0-8137 GCA_035630545.1 Gaiellaceae bacterium | reverse complement strand
GATGGAAGCCGGAGGCATCGCCGTCCTTCGCCCAGACGGTCTCCCAGAGCTCGTTGTCGTTGCGCCAGGTCGAGACGAGGAGGAAGTAGAAGCTCGCTCCGCACCGGTGCAGGATCACGAAGCCGAGGTCGTCGTCGAGAGCGATTGCGCCCGAGTCGACCGCCCCGCGCAGGCTGCCGCGGGCCAGCGCCCGGATCGGCCCCGGCACCGGCTCGTCGGCCGGCGCGATGTCGTACCACTTGAGCGCGCTGCCGCCGAGCTCGATCCCCGGCGCCGGCGCGATCGCCTTCGTCAGGTGGCGGTAGCCGGCCTGGACTGCGTTCATCCGTCGCCTCCGATCCGTGTGAAGTCGTTGACCCAGTTCGTCTCCCAGGTCTCGCCGCCGTCCTCCGAGAACGCCTGCTCCCAGCGCGGGCTCGGCGTGGTCACCCGCGACCAGGTGAAGCGGACGCGGATCGGCTTCCCCTTGAAGATGTCGTCGCCCTCGAAGACGCCGATGTCGCCCGTGAACGATCCGATCACGGGCGGGTCGAGCAGCCCCGGCCGGCGGCTGTCGGCCCAGTAGATCGACCACTCGCGCGTGATCGGGTCGAAGAAGCGGAACGACATCCCGACGAAGCCGCCGTCGTGATCGGTGCGGTAGGTGTCCTCGTTGCCGAGGCCGCCGAGGATCGGCCAGGCCTTGCTCTCGGCCTCGAACTCCTCCCACTCGTCCGAGCCGGCCAGCCGCTTGCGCAACCGCCGGTTGTGCACGGTCCAGTCGCCCATCCAGAAGTCGAAGTCGCCCACGTCGCTCATCGCATCGCTCCTCTCTTCGGTGCCTCCGTGAGCCTAGACGTCAAATAGGGCGGTTTCGGCCCTCTATCCGTGCTTGACTGACGCCATGGCCTCGCCCACCTCACGACTGCTCGAGCTGCTCGAGCTCCTGCAGACGCGGCCGCTGACGACCGGGCGCGAGATCGCCGACCGCCTCGGCGTCGACGCGCGCACGGCGCGGCGCTACGTCGGCGTGCTGCAGGAGCTCGGCATCCCCGTCGAAGGGCAGCGCGGCGTCGGCGGCGGCTACCGGATCCGGCCGGGGTACCGGCTGCCGCCGTTGATGCTCGCCGACGAGGAGGCGGTCGTCGTCGTGCTCGGGCTGCTCGCGAACCGCGGCTCCGGGGACGACAGCTCTGCAGCAGCGGTCGACGGCGCGCTCGCCAAGATCAACCGCGTGCTGCCGTCGACGCTGCGCCGCCAGGTGGAGGCCCTCGAGGAGACGCTCGGCTTCACGCGGGCGAGGGGGACCACGCCACCCGACGCCGGCGCGGTCCTGCTACTCGCGGACGCGATCCGCCGCCGGCGACGGCTGCACATTGCCTATCGCACGTTCGCCGGAGACGAGTCGGAGCGCGAGCTCAGCCCGCACGGCCTCGTCGTTCACCGCGGCCGCTGGTATCTGGCCGCGCACGATCACATGCGCGACGACCTGAGGACGTTCCGGGTCGACCGGATCTGGCAGACGGCGCTCATGGACGTGGCCGCGCTCCCGCCGCCCGGCGACTTCGACCCCGTCGAGCACGTGACCCGCTCGCTCGCGAGCGTGCCCTGGAAATGGGAGGTCGAGGTGCTGCTCGACCTGCCCGTGGACGAGGCGGCGCGGCGCATACCCGCGACGCTGGCCGAAATCGTCGACGACCCGGAGGGCACGCTGCTGCGGATGCGTGTCGACTCGCTCGACTGGATGGCGACCGTCCTGGCCGAGCTCGGCTGCGGCTTCACGGTCCGCCGGCCGGACGAGCTGCGGACGAGCATCCGCGCCCTGGCGACGCACCTCGCCGCCCAAGTCGGCTAGCGAACGGCGTAGATCGCCTGCCGCAGCTCGCCGCCACGCGGCGGCGAGGCGAGCGCGAGCACGACCAGCGGCCTCCCGCGCACCCAGCTGACGCCGATGTAGTCCGCCAGCATCCGCCCGAGCGTCGTCCGCGGCATCCACTCGACCGGCATCCGCCGTGCGTTCAGCCGCTGCGGCGCGCTCCAGCGCGTCCCGTCCGCGGACGTGACCAGCTCGGCGTCGATGCCGTTGCGCTGGATCACGTAGTAGGCGATCGCGAGCCGACCTGTGCCGGGCTCGACGCCGATCGTCGGCATCACGGCGTTGCGTCCTGACGTGACCCGCACCGGCTCCGTCCACTGCTTCCCGTCGGCCGAGCGCGAGACGACGACGTCGTTCGCCGTGCAACCCGTCCGGAAGCGGCAGTCCTGCCACGTGACCACAACCGACCCGTCCCCCTGCAGGTCGGCCGCGATCAGCGGCGGCGCGCGCAGCGGGCGCGCGTTGCTTGCCGTCAGCTCCGAGATCACGACCGGCGGCTCGAGCGAGACGCCCCCGTCCGCCGAGGTGACCGAGACCATCCCCGTCCGGCCCGACCAGAACGTGAGCACGAGTCTCCCGTCGGGCTGGACGACGGGGATCACGCCCGTGACCGGCAGCTGCTGCGTCACGGCGGGCGACCAGGTGCGGCCGCCGTCGTCGGAGCGCTGGACTGCGAGCTCGTCGGCGCGCCCGATCAGCGTGTAGGCGAGGTAGCAGCGACCGCGAAACGGGCTCGCGGGGCCGTTGTCGCAGGTCAGCCAGTTCTTGTCGTAGACGAGCTCGTTGGACTGCGCGATCGTCGCGTCGATCGGCCCGCTCCAGGTGAGCCCGTCGGTCGAGCGGTGGATCGTCAGCCGCGTCACGCCCGGTGCGAGCGCGAGTGTGTTGGCGAGCCAGACGCGGTGGACGGCGTCGTAGGCGAGCACGGGGTCGCTGGCGCGGGCCGACGGGCCGGCCGGCTTCGAGACCGCGGTCAGACCCGGCAGGATCCCCTCGCGCCACCTGCGGGCGCCGTCCCGCGAGGTGGAGAAGCCGATGCCGGCGGCGCCGCCGCTGCGGTTGCGCCCGACCTGGAAGAGCGCGACGGTGGTCGCGCCGACGGTGAGCGAGTCGGGCTCGACCTCCGACTCGTGCTGGCTGTCCGCGTTCGTGAACAGGTCGCGGTGGATCCGTCGGCCGACGATCTCGCAGCCGGTGCGCACGAGGTCGCGGAGATCGGCGGTGACGATGTCGCGGCCGGCGCCGCAGGAGACGTCGTCGCGGCCCGCGTCGTACTCGACGGCGATCCTGTCGTTGCCTCCGCGCGCATCGACGCGGTCGGGGCCTTCCCGGCCGAGCAGCACATCGGCGCGCGGCGTCCCGACGAGCGAGGGCCGCACGGCGGCGGTCGCGACGGCCGGCAGCGTCACGAGGAGGAGGACGATCGCGACGCGACCCCGCACGATCGGCACGGTAGCCGCTCGGGTACATTCAGGCGAGTGACCGGCCCCAGACGACTGAGTCAGGCCATTTCCGAGGGCGACGGGATCTCGTTGATCGTCGCCGTGCGGGACGCCGAAGCGGCCCAGCGCGCAGAGGAAGGCGGGGCGGAGGCCCTGCTCGCCGAGGACGCGCTCGACGCCATCCGCGCCTCGACAGCACTGCCGATCGTCACGTCGGCCGGCTCGGCGGGCGACGCGCGGATCGTCTGCCCGGGTGAGGAGGACGTCGAGCTGGGCGAGGGCGTCGAGCTCGTGGTCCAGGTCGAGAAGGAGGAGGAGTTGGACGAGGCGCTCGAGCGCTTCGATCCGGAGCTCTTCGTGCTCGCGGCACCGGACGGCGGGGACGACCGGCTCGAGCACGTGCTCGACCTGCTCTCCGACCTACCTGCGGGCAAGCTCGCGATCGCCGACCTGCGCGACGCGACCCAGCCGGAGATCGACGAGCTCGAACGAGCCGGCGTCGACGCGGTGCTCGTCCGCGAGCTGCCCTGATGCGACCGCAGACCAGGCGTAGCTCGACCGCGATCGCGGTCGCCGTCTTCCTTGCCGGGGCGGCGCTGCTGGGGCTGGAGATCGCCGCCAGCCGCGTGCTCGCGCCCTACTTCGGCAACTCGCTCTACGTCTGGGGAGCGCTGATCGGCGTCGTGCTCGCGGGACTCTCGACCGGCTACTGGATCGGCGGCGCGATCGCCGACCGCTACCCGACGCCCCGGCTCCTCGTTGCGATGCTCGCCGCCGCCTCGCTGCTCGTGCTCGCGATCCCGTTCGTCGACGATTGGGTGCTCGAGCACCTCGTCGAGTGGGATCCAGGCCCGCGACTGAACCCGCTGCTCGCGACGATCTTTCTCTTCGGCGCCCAGAGCGTGATCCTCGGCACCGTCTCGCCGATCGCCGTGCGGCTGAAGGCGCACTCGCTCGACGAGCTCGGGCGAACCGCCGGACGGCTCTTCGCGATCTCCACCGCCGGCTCGATCGCAGGCACGTTTGCGACGGCCTTCTGGTTGATCCCGGAGCTCGGCACCGACCAGGTGCTCGCCTCGGCGGCCGTGGCGCTGATGTTCGCCGCCGCCGCGATCGCGCTCGTCGAGCGGCTGCTGCTGGCGGGCGCGGTCGCGCTCGCGCTCGCGGTCGTCAGCCTCGGCGCGGTCGTCTCGCTCGCCCCGGACCAGGGCGGCACGGTCTCCGCCTCGCAGCTTCGCAACTGGTCGCCGGTCTACCGCCAGCAGCAAGACGAGGAGCGGTTCGGCTCGCCGGAGGAAGCCCAGTCCGGCTACACGATCCTGCATACGAAGGACTCGCAGTACCACCGGATCGCGGTCGTCGAGGACGACGACACCCGCTACCTCCGCTTCGACAGCTCCTTCCAGAGCGGCATGTACAAGGACGACCCGTTCCGGACGCGCTTCGAGTACGCCGACTACCTGCAGCTGCCGCTCGCCTACCGGCCGAGCACGCGCCGGATCCTCTTCGTCGGCCTCGGCGGCGGCTCGGCGCCGAAGCGGACGTGGCGCGATTTCCCGGCGACCCGGATCGACGTCGTCGAGCTCGACCCCGAGGTCGTCGACGTGGCGTACAAGTACTTCGAGGTCCCGCGCGACCCGCGGCTGCGAATCGAGGTCGAGGACGGCCGCCGCTTCCTCGCCGCCAACGACGGCCCCTGGGACGCGATCGTGATCGACGCCTTCTACTCCGACTCGATCCCGTTCCATCTCGCCACCCGCGAGTTCCTCGAGCTGGCACGCTCACGGCTTGCCCCCGGTGGGATCGTCGCCACCAACATCATCGGCGCCGTCCGCGGGGCCGACTCCCGTCTCTTCCGCTCGATGCTGCGGACCTACCGCGCCGTGTTCCCGACGGTCGCGATCCATCCGGTGCTCGGCGCGGGCGAGACGAGCCTCCAGGGCATCCGCAACATCATCCTCGTGGCGGGCGACGGCGCGGCACCCTCGAAGGAGTTCCTGCAGGAGCGCTGGGCCGCACTGCGGACGCAGTCGCCCGGCGCCCCCGACCTGACCGCCGCGATCCGCGGCCGCGTCGACGTCGCGGTGGCGACGGAGGACGTCCCGGTGTTGACCGACGACTACGCGCCGACCGACGCGCTGTTGCTGCTCTTCGGCTAGCCGGTGAAGGCCTGCGCGACCGCGTACCACTCGGGCGTGACCGTCTTCAACTCCTTGGTCGCCTCCTCGAGCGAGACGTCGACGATCTCGTCGCCGTGCAGCGCGGCCATGCGGCCGAATGTGCCGGCGTCGACGAGGTCGGCCGCCTTGAGCCCGTAGCGGGTCGCGAGCACCCGGTCGCGCGGCGTCGGCGTGCCGCCGCGTTGGACGTGGCCGAGCACGGTGACGCGGGTCTCGAAGCCGGTTCGCTCCTCGATCTCGCGCGCCAGCTCACCGCCGACGCCGCCGAGCACAACGTGGCCGAACTGGTCGGTCGCACGCGCCTCCGCGGCCACGAGCTGCTGCTCGCCCGAGGCGTAGGTGAGCTCGTACCCCTCGCTGACGACCACGATCGAGAAGTCCTTGCCGCCCGCGTGCCGCTTCTCGAGCAAGGCGCAGGCGTCCTCGACCGTGACCGGCTGCTCGGGGATCAGGATCACGTCGGCGCCGCCGGCGATCCCCGAGTGGAGCGCGATCCAGCCGGTGTGGCGGCCCATCACCTCGACGACCATGACGCGGTTGTGCGACTCCGCCGTCGTGTGCAGCCGGTCGATCGCCTCCGTCGCGACGAAGACGGCCGTGTCGAAGCCGAAGGTGTAGTCGGTGCCGTTGAGGTCGTTGTCGATCGTCTTCGGCACGCCGACGACGGGGAAGCCGTGCTCGGCGTGCAGGCGGGCCGCAACGCCGAGCGTGTCCTCGCCGCCGATCGCGACGAGCGCGCCGAGGCCCTCGCGGCCGAAGGTCTCGAGCGCCTGCTCGACACCGCCGTCGACCTTGTAGGGGTTGGTCCGGGACGTGCCGAGGATCGTGCCGCCACGCGGGAGGATTCCCGAGACGTCGCGGCGCTCGAGCGGCTCGACCATCCCCTCGACGAGCCCGCGCCAGCCCTCCCGGACCGCAGCCACCTCCCAGCCGCGGTCGAGCGCGCGCCGTGTCACGGCGCGGATGACGGCGTTCAGGCCGGGGCAGTCGCCGCCGCCTGTCAGAATTCCGACTCGCTTGGCCATGGGGCCAGTCTAAGCGCGCCGCTTCCCGGTGCTGCGTCGTGTGCGCTCGACCGGCGGGGAAGATCGAGTTGGCCGGCGTGAGAGTCGGGCCGGCGGCGGATCGGCTCGAACGTCGCCCTCGCGGGAGAATCGCAGGAGAAACGGAGGCTGCGCGGATCAGGTCCGTTGACACGCGGCCGGCCACGCCTGAACGTTCAGGCTGCCGCAGCCGTGAGCTGACGGGTCGGAGGAGCCCAGGGGCTGTGACGCGGTTCTAGGGATGCCAGCTGACGCCGCTGTCGTGACCGGGGCGGGTGAGGCGGCGAAGTCCGCGGCCGTCTGTGCCGACGACGAAGACATCGGCGCGTCCCTGGGACCTAGTGCCGTGAAGGCGATCGACTTCGAGTCGTGGGACCAGCTAACCGAGGTGACTTGACGGCCGTTGGCGACTCGCCTTCTTCGGCCGTCAGCGACACGAATGACGAAGACGCCGGTCTCCGCCCCGATGGCCAGTGAACGACTGTCAGGAGCGAAGTCGAGTGGCATTCCGGGCACACGCCGACCGGGGCCGCGTCGGCCGGTGGTCACGTCGATGAAGTGCAGGCTTCTGTCGCTCGTTGTAGCTGCCAGGGTTCGGCCGTTAGGCGACCAATCAAGCGACGCCCACCAGGGACCCGGTGTCAGCCGTCGGACGTCGCCGCTTCCGACTCGAACGATGTAGATCCCGGGTGGGATGGTGCCAGCGATGTTCCCGCGGATGAATGCGATCTGCTTTCCATCCGGCGACCACTGGCGGTGTTCGCAAACCGGGGCCGCCACGTCGCAGTGATCAGCTCGGCAGGCTGAGGCCGACCCTGGGGAACTCCTCGGCCATCCTTGCGCCGACGAGCTGGAGTGCCGAAGCCGGGCGAATCATGACCTTGAGCTCGGTGATCAGGCCATCCTCGTCGAAGGTCAGCTTGTCGATCCCCTCGACCTGCTTCCCGCCGACCTCGGTTGCGAACTCCAGGATCGCGACACGGTCGTTCAGGTCTTCGAGTTGGTGCACATAGCGGAAGCTGCTGCCTATCCCGAGCACCCGCTCGGCGGCTCGCAGCACCTTCAAGACCTGATCCCGGCCCTCATACGGCTTGAACAGAACCGGACTGCGGAAGACCGCGCGCTCGTGGAACAGCTCGGGAACGTGATCGACGTTCCCCTGTTCGACAGCGGCGCGGAAGTGGTCAGAGAGCATCGGCGCCCGCAGCCTAACGCGCCTGGGCTGCCAAGCTTCTCGTGTCGGATCATCTGCACAACTTGGATGTGCGGTTGCGCCTCACGTCACGATGTGAAGTGCGTGGGCAGCCGGGCCTGGTGGCGGCCCGGTGGAATTGCAGGTCCGCTCGTGTCTTGGTCGCCTCGTAGCTCCGGCAGAAAGCGCGGCCGGTACCTCGCGATGGTGCCGCGTCACCGCAAACCCAGCACTGGAGTCATCCGAGATCGGATCGGAGATCGGTTCGTCGTCCGTCGCCTCAGGCGAGAGGACGCTCGCCCAGGCGACGAAGCCGCCGTCAGCCTCGGACCGGAGGCAAGATCACACCATGAAAATCAATGACACTGCCAACCGTCGCCAGTTGAACCACCTCGGCCTCGGCCTCACCGAGGCGGAGGCACAAA
>DASQKK010000075.1:0-7464 GCA_035630545.1 Gaiellaceae bacterium | reverse complement strand
GATCGCGGACGGCCGGCTGGTCAACCTCGCCGCCGCCGAGGGCCACCCGGCGCAGGTGATGGACATGTCCTTCGCCAACCAGGCTCTCTCGGCCGAGTACGTCGTCCAGAACGCGACCTCGCTCGAGAAGAAGGTCTACGTGGTGCCGGAGGAGATCGACAACGAGATCGCGCGCCTCAAGCTCGCGACGATGGGTGTCGAGATCGACCAGCTCACCGAGGAGCAGGCGAAGTACCTGGCCTCGTGGGACGAGGGAACCTAAGCCCCGACGAGATCGTTCGTCTGGAAGCCGGCGCGGTCGTTCTGCTCGACCAGCGCCGGCTTCCGGACGACGAAGTCGAGCTGCGGTGCGAGTCCGCCGCCGAGGTGGCGGACGCGATCCGAACGCTCGCCGTGCGCGGTGCTCCGGCGATCGGCGTCGCTGCCGCGTACGGGTACGCGCTTGCGGCTGCGCACGACGAGGACCTGGGCGCTGCCTATCGCGTCCTCGCCGAGTCGCGGCCGACGGCCGTGAACCTCGTCTGGGCGCTCGAGCAGATGCGAGACGAGCCCACTCCAGAACGGGCGCGCGCGCTGCACGCGGCGGAGGTCGACCGCTGCAAGCGCATGGGCAGCCATGCAGCAGCCCTCTTCGGACCGGGCACGAAGGCGTTGACGCACTGCAACGCCGGCGGGCTCGCCACGGGCGGGTACGGCTCGGCGGTCGGGGCGCTGCGCGCCGCCTGGGAAGACGGTCTGCTCGCGCACGTGTGGGTCGACGAGACGCGGCCGCTGCTCCAGGGCTCGCGGCTGACCGCCTGGGAGCTCGAGGCGCTCGGCATCCCGCATGCGGTGATCGCCGACTCGGCCGCCGCCCACCTGATGAGCCGCGGTGAGGTCGACTGCATCGTCACCGGTGCCGACCGGATCGCAGCGAACGGCGACTCCGCGAACAAGATCGGGACGTATGGTCTCGCGGTGGCCGCGGCTCATCACGGGATCCCCTTGTACGTCGTCGCTCCGACCTCGACGATCGACCACGCCACGGCGACGGGCGCCGGCATCCCGATCGAGGAGCGCGACGGTGCCGAGCTCACCACGCGATTCCCGGCGCGCAACCCGGCGTTCGACGTCACTCCCGCCGCTCTGATCGCGGCGATCGTCACCGAGGAGGGCGTTCACCGCGCGCCGTACGAGGCGTCGCTGCCGCGATGAGCGTGCTGGACGAGATCGTCCACGAAGTGGCCGCCGACCCCGATTCGATCGGGCTGATCCTGCACGGCTCGCGAGCCGCAGGCGCGCATGGGCCGGACTCGGACTTCGACCTCATCCGCGTCGTCACCGACGAGAGTCATGCGGCGCGCCGCGACCGGGAGGAGCTCCGCGAGAGGCGCCCGGGTCCACCCAAGGCCGACATCAGCTTCGCCTCGCCCGAAGGGCTGCGCGTCCGCGCCGACGTGACGGACGGGTACACGCCGATGTTCGTGAATGCCAAGGTCATCGCCGATACGGGGGGCGAGGTCGCAGCGCTTGTCGATGCGATCGTGGCGAACGCAGGTGCGCGCGCATGGAACGATCTCGATGATCTCTACGACGACTACCTGAACTGCTTCTTCCGCTCGCTGAAGGCGTGGCGGCGCGGCGACGAGCTCGGCGGACGCATGCAGGCAGCTCATTCGTGCCTCTGCCTGGTCAGGCTGCTCTTCGCGGCCGAGCACCAGCTGCCGCCGTACCTCGATCAGCTGCGAGGACCGCTGGGGACCCTGGAGCAGGCGCAAGGATGGGAGGAAGGGTTCCTCCCCGAGACGCTGACGCACGTGGTCGCGACCGGCGACCCGACGCTCCAACAGGCGCTCGAGCTGCGCGTCGAGGCGCTCTTCGACTCCCGCGGCATCGGCCATCAATGGGGTCCGGAGGACGGACTCGACCTCGTGAAGGAGCACCGGTTCGAATGAAGGCGATCATCCTCGCGGGCGGGTACGCCACCCGACTGCAGCCGCTCACCGACGATCTCTCGAAGTGTCTGCTGCCGGTCGGCGGCAAGCCGATGGTCGACTGGATCCTGGACCGGATCGGCGAGGTCGACGAGATCGACGAGGTGCACGTGGTCACGAACAGCCGCTTCGCCCGGGACTTCGAGCACTGGGCGATGTTCAAGGACGGCGTCACCGTCCACGACGACGGCACGAGCTCGAACGACGACCGGCTCGGTGCGATCGGCGACGTCGCCTTCACGCTCGAGCGCGCCGGGATCGTCGACGACGACGTGATCGTGATCGCCGGTGACAACCTGTTCGACTACGACCTCCAGGACTACGTCGACTTCTGGCGCGGCAAGGGCATCGCCAGCGCCGTCGCGGTGCGCGATGTCGGCGATCTCCGGCTCGCGAGCCAGTACGGGATCGTGGCGCTCGATGACGACGACCGCGTGATCGAGTTCGTCGAGAAGCCACCCGAGCCGACGAGCACGCTCGCAGCGACGGCGACCTACATCTACCACCGTGACCACCTGCCCCTCGTCGCGCGCTATCTCGCCGAGGGCAACGCGCCCGACCAGTCCGGCAGCTTCATCGAGTGGCTCCGCTCGCGCGAGCCGGTCTACGGCTACTGGTCCACGGGGATCTGGCTCGACATCGGCGACAAGGAGCAGCTGCTCGCGGCCGACAACGTGCTCCGCCGGGCCCAGGGCTTGCCCGAGCGGGACGAGTACGTGCTCGAGTTCTAGGCAATCGTCACGACTCCGTGACACACCCGTGACAGGTGTGTCCGTACGTTCGAGGCAGTGCTCCTCGATGTCCTGCTGCCGAACCGCTGCGCCGGCTGCGGCGTGCCCGGATGCGAGCTCTGCTCCGGCTGCCGCGATACGCTGATCCGGCTGGCGCCGCCGCTCTGCCAGCGCTGCGGCTCCCCCGGCGCCTGGCCGGTGAGGCGCTGCGCCGAGTGCAGCGGCCGCAGAATTGCGTTCGCGACCGCGCGCGCAGCGATCGTCTACGACGAGCTGGCACGTCGACTGCTGCGGGCGTGGAAGGAGCATGGGCAGCGCCGGCTCGCCCGCGAGGCCGCGGCGATCGTCGCCGAGACGCTCTCGCGGCCGGCCGCGCCCGTGCTCGCGTTCGTCCCCGCCGACGCCGAGCGGGCGTTGCAACGGGGCCACCGACCCGCCGAGGCGCTCGCGCGAGAACTTGGCCGGCTCTGGGAGCTGCCCGTCGCCCCGCTCGTCCGCCGCACGCGATCCGTCGAACGGCAGCGGGGGCTCGGCCTCCAGGAGCGCCGGCGCAACGTGCGTGGAGCGTTCGCGTCGGCTCGCGCCTCACCGCCACGGGTCTGCCTTGTCGATGACGTCTACACGAGCGGCGCCACCGCCGCTGCCGCGGCAGCGGCGCTCCGCCAGGGCGGTGCGCGGAGAGTGGAGGTGGTGACGCTGGCTCGCACAGTGCGCTGAGTCGAGGTGGCAGCCCTCCTGACCCGAGTGGGTTACCCTGAAGGGAACCACCGGACGGAGGAACGCGATGCGACTCGAGGTCAAGGGCCGAAACGTCGAGGTCAACGATTCGATCCGGAGGTACGCGGAAGACAAGCTCGACAAGATCGAGCGGCAGCTTCCCGAGCCGACGCAGATCGAGGTCGAGCTGACGCTCGAGACGAACCCCTCGATCGCGGACGACCACATCGCCGAGGCGACCGTGTGGACGAAAGGTTCGACGTTGCGCGTCCGCGAGCGCTCCGCCGGGTTCGAAGCCTCGATCGATCAGCTCGCCGACAAGCTCGAGCGGCAGGTGAAGCGGTACCGCGAGAAGCGCAGCCGCCGCGAGACGGGTCGTCGCGCCAACGGCAGCGGCCCCGAGGAGCCGACCTTCTCCGGCCCGCAGCTCGAGCGGATGATCGTCAAGTCGAAGCAGTTCGACCTGCAGCCGCTGACGCCCGACGAGGCGACGGTCGAACTGGAGCTGATCGGACACGACTTCTTCGTCTTCGTCAACATCGAGACCGGCATGCAGAACGTCGTCTACCGCCGTCGCGACGGCGCCTACGGACTGATCGAGCCGCAGCAGTAGCGCCCGTGGGCCTCTTCCGCCGCGCCAAGCCTCTGCACGAGCAGCTCGCAGAGCAGGCAGACCTGGACATCGGCGCGGACGACCGCGAGACCGAGCCTCCTCCACGAACGCCGTCACGGCTCGCCGGGCTGATGCACGGGCTCGCCGACGGCTTCCTCTCGTCACCTCCCGACGAGTTCGGCCGGCCGTCGCCGTTCGGCGAGGTGGCGCTGCATGGAGTCCCGCGTCCGCGCGAGTGGGACACGATCGCGACGGTGGCCGCCGAGCTCCACGGTGCCGAGGTGCACTTCACGTCGCTCCCCGACGGCACGCTCCTGGTCGAGGAGGACGTCCCCGACGGCTCACTCGGCCCGCTCGCCGACGCGATCGAGGCGTCGATCAACCCGCCGTACTACGCCGAGGGCGTTCGCCGCGACGACACGGTCTGGGCGGTGGGTGCAAGGCGGATCCAGGTGCGCTCGTTCCCGGGCCACGAGGAGGACGAGCTCGAGCTCGTCGAGGGCGACCAGTTCGTCGTCGGGCGGCGCCTCGACGGCGACCTGTTCGAGGTTCGCGTCTCCCCCGTCTAGACGGCGCCGCTCACGATCGCCCAGACGCTGAAGCCGAGCGTGCGCCCGGACCCGTAGCCGATGCCGCGCCGCCCGAGCTGCGCGTGGAACCGTGGCTCGAGCCGCCGGAAGAGGCGATCGCTTCCGTTGGCGAGCCGGCGCAGCCGCAGCTCGCGACCAATCCCGTATGCGGCGATTCCCTCGGAGTAGCCGAGCAACCGGGCACCCGGCGGCAGCGCGACCGTGCGCACCGAGACCGCTCCGTGGATCTGCAGCCCAGCCGGGGTCTCGACGATCAGCCCGGGCGCGGCGAGCAGCGCGGTCTGGGCAGCGCCGGGTGCAAACGTGCGCTCCCGGATCAGCTTTCCGGCCGGGGAGATCGACAACACGCGTCCATTCGCGAGCACAACGGCGTAACCGCGGGAGTGGGCGCTCAGATAAACGACACGATCCGCCGCTGTCAGCGAGAAGCGACGGGACCCGTTCGGAGCGAGCACGATGATCGTCCGCCCGATCGCGTACGGGAGCGAGCTCTCCCAGACGCTGCCGAGGATCACCGGCGGCGGCCCGTCGACGTCGGCGGCCAGGAACGCGATCCTCCTCGCCGTCGTCAGGCTGCCCTTGGTCCACAGCGACCATTCGCGGATGTTCCCGCCGGTGTAGGTCAGCCACAGCGCCCGGCCCTGCGTCGCGATCGCGCCGGCGACACCGCTGCCGGTGCTCGTACTGACGAAGCAGTGGCTCGCGAGCCGCCGGTCGCCGCGGGTGGCGACGTTCCAGAGCCGCACCTCGTGGCAGCCGCGCCGGTACTGGTCGGCATACGCCACATCGATGCCGGCGGCGGCGACGCTGGAGATCGGGCCTGCGACCTGCTGTTCGCGGGCTGTCGCTGCTCCGGCGGCGGGCGCGAGCGCGAGGACGAGAGCGGCAGCGAGGACCCGGAGCATCGCTCGGACGCTACCGGGCGCCTGTAAGTCCGCCGTGAAGGCAGGGTGAAGAAATAGCCGAACGGCTACCCTGTGGCGATGGCGACTGCAGGCCTGGGCAAGCTCGAGAAGGTCCTCCGCGTCGGCGAAGGGCGCCGGCTGAAGCGGCTCGCGCAGCAAGCGGACTACATCGCCACGCTCGAGCCGGAGCTGCAGGCGCTCTCGGACGAGGAGCTGCGCGGCACCACGGCCCGCCTCCGGGAGCGACTCGCGAACGGCGAGGCGCTCGACGAGCTCCTGTTCGATGCCTACGCCGCCGTCCGCGAGGCGCGCTGGCGCGAGTCGCAGCAGCGGATGTTCGACGTCCAGATGATGGGCGCGATCGTCCTGCACGAGGGCGACATCGCCGAGATGAAGACCGGTGAGGGCAAGACGTTCGTCGCCTCCGCCGCGCTCTACCTGAACGCGCTTCCGGGTACCGGTGTGCACCTCGTCACCACGAACGACTATCTCGCCAAGCGCGACGCCGAGTGGAATCGCCCCGTTTTCGAGCGCCTCGGCATGACCGTCGGAGCGATCCAGAACATGATGCCGTTCGCGCAGCGCCACGAGGCGTACGCCGCCGACATCACGTACGGCACCAACTCCGAGTTCGGCTTCGACTACCTGCGCGACAACATGGCCGTGACCAAGGAAGGGCTCGTCCAGCGCAGCCACTCGTTCGCGATCGTCGACGAGGTCGACTCGATCCTGATCGACGAGGCGCGGACGCCGCTGATCATCTCCGGTGAGCCCGAGACCGCAGCGACGACGTACTACGATTTCGCGCGGATCGTCAAGGACCTGCAGGGCGCACCCGCGACGCGGAAGGGCGACAAGGGCGAGGACGAGACGGAGCTCTCGGGCGCCGACTACCTCTACGACGAGAAGCACAAGACCGTCTCGCCGGCGCAGACGACGATCGATGCCGTCGAGCGCGCACTCGGGCTCGAGAACCTCTACGACCCACGCCACGTCCAGCTCGTCAACCATCTGATCCAGGCGCTGAAGGCGCAGTCGCTCTACCAGCGCGACGTCGACTACGTCGTCCAGGACGGCGAGGTGAAGATCGTCGACGAGTTCACCGGCCGCCTGATGGAGGGCCGCCGCTGGAGCGAGGGCCTGCACCAGGCCGTCGAGGCGAAGGAGGGCGTCCGGATCCAGGAGGAGAACCAGACCCTCGCCACGATCACGCTCCAGAACTACTTCCGGCTCTACGAGAAGCTCGCCGGCATGACTGGTACGGCGAAGACGGAGGAGAAGGAGTTCGTCGAGATCTACAACCTCCACGTCGTCGAGATCCCGACCAACGTGGCGGTCGCCCGGCTCGACGAGAACGACTACATCTTCAAGACCAAGGAAGCGAAGTTCAAAGCGGTCCTCGATGACATCGTCGGACGCTACGAAGAGGGCCAGCCCGTCCTCGTCGGCACGATCGCGGTCGAGACCTCGGAGTACCTGGCCGAGCTGCTGAAGCGGCGCGGGATCCCGCACAACGTCCTCAACGCGAAGGAGCACGAGCGCGAGGCCGAGATCATCAAGGACGCGGGCCAGCCCGGCGCGGTCACGATCGCGACGAACATGGCCGGCCGCGGCGTCGACATCAAGCTCGGCGAGGGGGTCGTGGACGCCGGCGGCCTCTACGTGCTCGCGACCGAGCGCCACGAGTCGCGCCGGATCGACAACCAGCTCCGCGGCCGCTCCGGCCGCCAGGGGGACCCGGGCCTGACCCGCTTCTACCTCTCCGGCGAGGACGACCTCGTCCGCCTCTTCGCCGGCGACCGGATCAAGAACATCATGGAGCGCTTCAAGCTCCCGGACGACCAGCCGATGGAGGCGAAGATCCTCTCGAATCAGATCGAGAACGCCCAGAAGAAGGTCGAGGAGCAGAACTTCGTCGCGCGCAAGAACGTGCTC
>DASQKK010000074.1:0-8718 GCA_035630545.1 Gaiellaceae bacterium | reverse complement strand
CGCGTCCGGGTACTGGCGGATCTGGGCCAGCGCGAGGCGGCGGCGCGCGCGATCCTGCGCGTCGAGCTGCCGCTCGTCGACCTCGTCCCCGCCCTCCGGCGCGGGCGCAATTCCGCTGTCAGCCATGCGCGCGAGTGTAGTCAGACCGTTTGGGGGTCGACGTCGACGACAGCGTTCACTCCGGCGCGCCGCATTGCGGGCGCTGCCGCCGCCAGCACGCGCCCGGCCGCCGCCGCGAGCGCCCGTGGCGTGTCGGTCTTCGCCACGAGCTGGGCGCGGTGGCGGCCGCGCAGGCGGAGCAGCGGCGCCGGCCCGAGCAGGTCGGAGCCCTTCAGCTCGCCGTTGAGCTCGCGCAGGAGCCGCTCGGGCGCCTCCGCGTCGGTGCCCGACGCGACGATCGAGATCAGGTGCCGGAACGGTGGATAGCCGAGCTCTCGGCGCCGGTCGAGCTCCTCGGCGAGGAAGCCGGCGACGTCGTGTCGGGCGGCGTAGCGAAGCGGCGTCGCGTCCGGCTGGAACGTCTGAACGATCACCTTGCCCGGCGCGTCGCGGCCGCTGCGGCCGGCGAGCTGCGTCACGAGCTGGAACGTGCGCTCCTCGGCGCGGAAGTCCGGGATCGCCAGCCCCGTGTCCGCGTCGACGACCGCCGCGAGCGAGACGCCGGGGAAGTGGTGGCCCTTGGCGACCATCTGCGTCCCGACGAGGACGGCGCGGTCCGCTGCCGCGAAGCGGTCGAGCGCCTCGCGGAGTGCGCCCGGCTTCGCGGCCGTGTCCGCGTCGAGCCGGATCCGCTCGAGCTCCGGCACTCGCTTCTCGAGCTCTGCCTCGAGCCGCTGCGTACCGGCGCCGATCCGCGCCAGCTCGGACGACCCGCACGCGGGGCACGCGTCGGGGACGGCCTCCGAATAGCCGCAGTGGTGGCAGTGCAGCCGCGCGTCGCCGTGCAGCGTCAGTGCGACGTCGCAGAGCCCACAGCGCCGCGAGACGCCGCAGGCGCGGCAGTGGATCGCCGGCGCCAGGCCACGGCGGTTCAGGAGCAGGATCGCTTTGCCGCCCTCCTCCGCGATCCGGCCGAGCTCCTCGAGCAACGGCGCCGAGAGCGGATAGCCCGCCTCGTGGCGGAGATCGACGATCCGGACGCTCGGCATCGGCGCCCCGAGCCGCTCGCCCAGCTCGAGCCGCTCGAGCCGCTCCCAGCTCTCGGGCCGCGGCGTGGCGCTGCCGTACACAGCGACGGCGCCTTCGAGCGCAGCCCGCTTCGCAGCGACGGTGCGCGCGTCGTAGCGGGGATCTGACTCCTGTTTGTAGGACGAGTCGTGCTCCTCGTCGACGCAGATCAGACCGAGGTTCGGCACGGGCGCGAAGACCGCGGAGCGCGCGCCGACGACGACAGGCGCCTCCCCCGCCACGATGCGCTCGCGCTCGTCGCGGCGCTCGGCGTCGGTCAGGCCCGAGTGCAGGACCGCGATCCGGTCGCCGAAGCGGGCCTGGAAGCGGCCGAGCGTCTGCGGCGTCAGGGCGATCTCCGGGACGAGCACGATCGCACCCTTCCCGCGCTCGAGCGCGGCTGCGCACGCCTGCAGGTAGACCTCGGTCTTGCCGCTGCCCGTCGCACCCGCGAGGAGGAGATGCGCGCAGCCGTCGTCGATCGCCTCGACGATCCGGGCCACCGCCTGCTGCTGGGGCGGGGTCAGCCGGGCCGGCTCCGCCTCACCGGCCATCCCCGCGCCGGTCGTGCGCCGGTCGCCGCGCCGCGCCCGCAGCTTCGGGGCGACGAGCTCGAGCGCCCGCGCGGGCGTCGAGCCGTAGTAGTCGGCGAGCCAGAGCGCGAGCTCGACGAGCGCCGGCGGCAGCTCGTAGAGAACGCGGCCGATCGGGGCCGGCTGGACCCCCTCGGGCGCCTGGACGCCCGTCTCGACGACCACCCCGCGCGCGACCGAGCGGCCGAAGCTGATCGAGACGACGGCGCCGACGCCGACGTCGTCGGGGACCTCGTAGGTGAACGGCCGCGCAACGGAGCGGGAGGAAACGAGCGGATAGACCTCGGCGAGGCGCACACAGCCACCGTAACCACGGAGGTGGTCGTGTAAGGTTGCCCTTACATGGCATGCGGGATGATCTGCTGCCACGGCGTCTCCAAGCGCTTCGGCGCGGTGCAGGCCGTGGACGGCGCGCAGCTCTGCGTCGAGAAGGGCGAGTTCGTCGCCCTCCTCGGCCCCTCCGGCTGCGGCAAGACGACGCTGCTCCGCCTGATCGCCGGCTTCGAGGAGCCGGAGGCCGGCACCGTCGAGGTCGCGGGCACGCCCGTCGCCGGGAACGGCACGTGGGTGCCGCCGGAGCGCCGCAAGGTCGGGATGGTCTTCCAGGACTACGCCCTCTTCCCGCACCTGACCGTGGCGGAGAACGTCGGCTTCGGTCTCCCGCGCAGGGAGCGGAAGACGCGCGTCCCGGCCGTGCTCGCGCTGGTCGAGCTCTGCGGCCTCGGCGACCGCTATCCGCACGAGCTCTCGGGCGGGCAGCAGCAGCGCGTCGCGCTCGCACGCGCGCTCGCGCCCGGACCGGAGCTCGTCCTGCTCGACGAGCCCTGGTCGAACATCGACCCCCATCTCCGCGCCACGATGCGCGACGAGCTCGCGCGGATCCTGCGCGCGATCCACGTCACGGTCGTCCTCGTCACGCACGACCGCGAGGAGGCGTTCTCGCTCGCCGACCGGATCGCCCTGATGCGGAACGGCGCCGTCGTCCAGGAGGGGACGCCGGAGGAGGTCTACCTCGCCCCGGCCACGCGCTGGGCGGCCGAGTTCGTCGGCGCCGGCAACTTCCTCCCTGGCACGCTCGCGAACGGGGTCGTCGAGACGCCCGTCGGGCTCTTCCCGGTCGGCAACGCGTGCGCCGACTCGGCAGTCGAGGTGCTGATCCGCCCGGAGCTGCTCGAGCTCGAGCCCGATCCCGCCGGCGACGGCGAGGTGATCGGCCGCGAGTTTCGCGGCCACGACGTCTTCTACCGCGTCCTCCTCGACGGCGTCGAGCTCGTCTCGCAGCGCCCCTCGAACGAGGAGGTCCCGCTCGGTTCGCGCGTCCACGTGCGGCCGCACGCTTCCCCGGTCACCGTCTTCTCCTGATCTGTAAGGTCCGCCGCGCATTTGATGCAAGGCAACCCTTACAAACGAAGGAGAGAGAGATGAAGCGACTGGTGGTACTGCTCGCGGCGGCGGTGGCGCTCGCGGGCTGCGGGGGCGATGACGGCGGCAGCGCCGCCGAGAACGGCGGCACGACCGGGGCGAAGCAGAGCGGCGAGCTCGTCGTCTACTCGGGCCGTGAGGAGGAGCTCGTCGAACCGCTCTTCGAGCGCTTCGAGGACGAGACCGGCATCCACGTCGACGTCCGCTACGCCGACAGCGCGGAGCTGGCGGCGACCATCGCGGAGGAGGGCGACAACTCCCCGGCGGACGTCTTCTTCGCCCAGGATCCGGGCTCGCTCGGCGCCGTCGACGACCAGCTCGCGACGCTGCCCCAGGCCGTGCTCGACCGCGTCGACGAGAAGTTCCGCGACAGCGGGGGGCGCTGGGTCGGCACGTCCGGCCGCGCGCGCGTGATCGTCTTCAACACGGACGATCTCACCGCCGACGAGGTTCCCGACTCCGTCTTCGACCTCACCGACCCGAAGTGGAAGGGGAAGATCGGGATCGCGCCGACGAACGCCTCGTTCCAGGCCTTCGTCACCGCGATGCGGCTCGACGCCGGCGAGGAGCGCACGAGGCAGTGGCTCGAGGACGTGATGGCGAACGACCCCAAGTTCTACGAGAAGAACACGCCGGTGGTGGAGGCGGTCGCGTCGGGAGAGATCCAGGTCGGGCTGGTCAATCACTACTACCTCTACCTCGTCGAGCAGGAGCAGCCCGACGCGCCGATCGAGAACAAGTACCTCCCCGGCCACGATCCCGGCGCGCTCGTCAGCGTCGCCGGCGCGGGCGTGCTCGCGAGCGCGAAGCACCCGGATGCGGCCGAGCGGTTCGTCGAGTTTCTGCTCGCGGACGAGCAGCAGCGCTTCTACACCGAGGAGGCGGAGGAGGCAGAGATCCCGCTCGTGGACGGGATCCCGCCGAAGGAGGGCGTGCCGACGCTCGACGAGCTCGCGAGCCGCGGGCCTGCCGTCGACCTCTCCTCGTTCGGCGGCGAGCTCGAGCGGACGCTCGAGCTCCTGAACGAGACCGGCTACACGTCGTGATCCGGAGGCGGGCGGGTCGAGGGCGGGCGCCCCTCTCCCTCCTCCTGCCCGCCTGCCTCACGGTCGCGCTCCTGCTCCTGCCGCTCGCGTACCTCGTCGTCCGCGCCTCGGGCGGCGGCGGCCGCGGCTGGCGCGTGCTGACGCGGTCGAACACGCTCGAACTGATCTGGAGCACGGGCCTGCTCGTGGCCGGCGTCACGCTCGTCTCGGTCACGATCGGCGTCTCGGTGGCGTGGCTGACGACGCGGACCGACCTGCCCGGCCGACGGTTCTGGGCGGTGGCAGCCGCGCTTCCGCTCGTGATCCCGAGCTACGTCGCCGCCTTCTGCCTGCTCGGCGCGTTCGGGCCGCGCGGGCTGCTGCAGCAGTTGCTCGGGGTCGAGCGACTGCCGGAGATCTACGGCTACTGGGGCGCGCTCGCGGCGCTGACGCTCTCCACCTACCCCTACGTGCTGCTCCTCGTCTCGGCCGCGCTGCGCGGGCTCGACCCGGCGCTCGAGGAGGCGGGTCGCGGGCTCGGGCGAACGCCGCTCGAGGTCTTCCGCCGGGTGACGCTGCCGGCGCTGCGGCCGTCGATCGGCGCCGGCGCGCTCCTCGTCGCGCTCTACACGCTCTCGGACTTCGGCGTCGTCTCGCTGATGCGCTACGACGCACTCACCCGCGCGATCTACCTCCAGTACAAGTCGCTCTTCGACCGGACACCAGCTGCCGTGCTCGCGCTCGTGCTGGTGGTGCTGACGGCGCTCGTGCTCTGGCTCGAGAGCCGCTGGCGGCGGCGGGTCTCGCGGAGCGGGCCGGGAACGGCGCGGCAGGCCCGGCCGCAGCGGCTCGGCCGCTGGCGCTGGCCCGCGCTCGCCTACTGCAGCGCCGTCGTCGGCGCCTTCCTCGCCGTGCCGGCGACGGTGCTCGTCTACTGGCTCGCACGCGGGCTCGACCGGGCCGAGATGCCGTGGCGAGAAGCCGCGAACTCGATGACCGCGTCGTCGCTTGCCGCGCTCGCCGCGGTCGTGGCGGCGCTCCCGATCGCGCTGCTCGCGACCCGCTACCGGACGCGGCTGACGGCCCTGCTCGAGCGGCTCTCGTTCGCGGGCAATGCCCTCCCCGGGATCGTGATCGCGCTCTCGCTCGTCTTCTTCGCCGCGAACTACGCGAGCCGGCTCTACCAGACGCTCGCGCTGCTCGTCTTCGCCTACGTCGTCCGCTTCCTGCCACAGGCGCTGGCCGGGATCGAGTCCGCGCTCGCCTCGGTCAACCCCCGGGTCGAGGAGGCGGCTCGCGCGCTCGGCCGCGGCCCCGCGGCGGCGGCGCTCACCGTCACGGTGCCGCTGATACGCTCCGGCATCTTCGCGGGTGCCGCGCTCGTGTTCCTCTCGGCGATGAAGGAGCTCCCGGCGACGCTGCTGCTGCGCCCGATCGGCTTCGAGACCCTCGCGACCGAGATCTGGAAGCTCACCTCCGTCGGCTCCTACTCGCGCGCGGCGGTGCCGGCCCTCGTCCTGATCGTCGTCTCGGCGCCCTTCGTCTACTTCCTCTCCTCGCGACACGAACCGACGGGAGTCGAGCACGGCTAGAGTGGCGGCGATGGCCAGACACAGCGTCGACGAGTACCTCGAGACGATCTACTTCCTGGCCTTTCCGATCGGCGAGTACCGGCCCGATCCGAACAGCTCGTCGGCGATCGCATCGCGGGTCGCCGAGATGCTGGGCGTCTCGCGGGCGTCCGCGGGCGAGATGCTGAAGCGGCTCGAGGCCGAGGGGCTCGTCGAGCGCGGCGAGCACAAAGAGGCGATCCTGACCGACACCGGGATCGAGCGTGCCGAACGCGTCGTCCGGAAGCACCGGATCATCGAGCGCCTGCTCACCGACTTCATGGGCTACACGCCGGGCGAGGCACACATCCACGCCGACGAGCTCGGCGACACGTTCTCCGACGACATGGTCGAGCGGATCGAGGTCCGGCTCGGCAACCCCGAACGCTGCCCGCACGGCTGGCCCGTCGACCCGGAGTTCGAGCAGCGCGAGAACAAGGAGCTGGCACCCCTCGCCGACCTCGACGTCGGCCGGGAGGCGGAGATCGTCCGGCTCGCCGAGCACGACGGCGAGCTGCTCCACTGGTTCTACGACGAGGGCTTCACGCCCGGGGCGCACGTCGTCATCCGCGAGGCACAGCCGGCCGCTGGCCAGTTCAAGGTGCTGCTCGGCGGCAACGAGCGCGCGATCGGCGAGAAGGCCGCGGCCGGCCTCTACGTCCGCCCGAGCTAGGCGAGCCGCTCCGCCAGCCGCGTCGCGTTCAGATGGGCGATCGCCTCGATCGTGACCATCGGGTTGACGCCCGAGGCCGTCGGGAACGCGGAGCCGTCGGCGACCACGAGGTTGCGCACGTCCCACGTCTCGCCGCTCGGCGAGGCGGCCGACTGGGCCGGCGAGCCGCCCATCCGGGCCGACCCCATGATGTGGAACGAGTAGAGCGAGCCGCGGCCGGGGCCGAAACGGAAGGCATCCCCGGGGAAGCCGTCCGCCCAGCGGTGCATCCGCGCATTGGCGGTGAAGATCTCGCGCGCGCCCGCGGCGGCCATCACCCGGCCGGCCCCGTCGATGCCCGCCGCGAGCCTGCGCGCGTCGTCCGCCGCCAGCCTGTAGGTCGCGATCGCCTCGCCGTCCCGGCCGATCCGGACCCGCCCGGAGCCGCTGTCGCGCGGGATCACGGCGATCAGCGAGAGCCGCGGCAGGCTCGCCATCAGCCGCGCGTGCGCCGCCGCCCCGTCCCAGGGCAGGGCGGCCGCCAGCAGCGCCGGGTGGAGCGGCACCGTCTCGAGCTTGACCCCGTAGCCGCCGTCGAGGAAACGGAACTGGTCCGAGTAGAGCGCCTGCAGCGTCCCCTCCCAAGGCCGGATCTCCTCCTCGAAGCTGCCGAAGACCGCCGTCGCTGGATGCAGCCGCAGCCAGCGGCCGAGGTTGGGGTTTGGCAGTCCCGACCGGAGGAGCAGCGCCGGGGTCTCGATCGCGCCCGCCGCCGCGACGACCGCGCGGGCGCGAACCTGCACCGGCCCGGCATCGACGCCGACGGCGGCGCCGTTCTCGACGAGGACGCGCCGTGCCTTCGCACAGACCACGATCCTCGCGCCCGCGCCGGCGGCGTCCTCGAGCCACGTCCGCAGCGTCGACTGCTTGGCGCCGAACGGGCAGCCATAGCCGCAGGAGCCGCAGACGACGCCCTGCTCGCACCCGATCACGTCGCGGGGCATCGCGTCGACGTGCCAGCCGAGCGACTCGAGCCCGCGCGCCATCGCCTCGTCCCGCCGCGAGGGCCGGTTGTGGTCGGTGTTGACGCCGAGGCGCTCGCAGACCGCGTCGAGGCTCGACCCGAGCTCGGCGGACGGGAAGCCGAGCCCCTCCCACTCCGCGAGCACGTCGTCGGGCGTGCGGAACGACGTCGTGTAGTTGACGATGGTGCCGCCGCCGAGGCACGCGCCGGCGATGAGCGCAACTCCCTGGTCGTCGGTCGCCGACGCGCCACCGCCGCGGTACAGCCGCCGGAGGCCGGCACGCTCGGCGCCGTCGAAGTCGCGCTCGGACCAGTAGCCGCCCGCCTCGAGCACGACCACGTCGAGGCCCGCCTGGGCGAGCACGGCGGCTGCAACGCCTCCCCCGGCTCCCGAGCCGACGACACAGACGTCGCACTCGAGCGCGAGCCCGTCGTCGACCTCGAGCGGCTCGAGCCGCGGCGCCGGCGCGTCCGCCCGCGGGCCGAGCGGCCCCGGGTAGCCGATCTCCTCCCAGCGGCCCGGGAGCAGATACGCAACCCCGAGCGCCGCCTTCCGGAGCGCCTGGAAGCCAGTCCGGAGCACCGGCACCGGGCTGTCGCGCCACAGGCGCAGCACGGCCTCCCGGCGGGCCTGTGACAGGCGCGAGTACCCGGGCAGCCACGTCCGCAGGAGCAGGAGCAGCCGCTGGCGCTCGCGTGCCGTCAGGTCATGGTCGATCGCGTCGAGCACGACAGCAGGCACGCCCTGCTCGGCCGCCCCCGGCGCGAAGGTCTCGCAGATGGCATCGAGGGAGCGCATGGCGTCAGGCGAGCTCGGATCCCGGCGTGCGGCCGTACAGCACGAAGCTCTGCCAACCGTCACCTTCCAAGCCGCGTTGCCCCCAAGCCGCTCGAGTGGACTCCCCCGCGTGAGTACGCTACTGATCCAACCCGCGGCCGGGTCGGATCAGACCTCGGAGAAGCGCACGTCGACGCGGGTGAAGCCGAGCGAGCGCAGGAGCCCTTCGAGCATCAGCCTCGTGTTCCGCTCCGCGCGTGCCAGGAGCCCCGAGCCGTCCCGAGCGGCGTTGGCCAGCTTCTCCTGTGCCAGCGGGTAGAGGTCGCGTTCCACGCCGACGTCGTCGCCGAGGAGCGACTGGATCCGGTCGATCGCACCGCGGTCGCGGTCGTAGACGTACGAGCGCTCGAGGTCGAGCTCGGGCTCGCGGAACGTGGCCGGCGGCAG
>DASQKK010000073.1:0-3362 GCA_035630545.1 Gaiellaceae bacterium | reverse complement strand
TCCTCCTGCTCGCCTTCTCGCTGATGCTCGTCGCGTTCCGCTCGCCCGTGATCGCGGTGAAGGCGATCGTCCTCAACCTGCTCTCCGTCGCCGCCGCCTACGGCGTGCTGGTGCTCGTCTTCCAGCACGGCTACGGCAGCGACTTCCTCGGCTTCACCCCGACGGGCGGGATCGACCCGGTCGTCCCGCTGCTCCTCTTCGTGATCCTGTTCGGCCTCTCGATGGACTACCACGTCTTCCTCCTGAGCCGGATTCGGGAAGCCGTGCAGGGCGGCATGACCACCGACGAGGCCGTCGCGAGGGGCATCAAGTCGACGGCCGGTGTCGTGACCAGCGCGGCCATTGTCATGGTCGGTGTCTTCGCCGTGTTCGCGACCCTCTCGATGCTGATGTTCAAGCAGTTCGGCGTCGGGCTCGCGACCGCGATCCTGCTCGACGCGACGATCGTCCGCGGCGTGCTCCTGCCGGCGTCGATGAAGCTCCTCGGCGACTGGAACTGGTACCTCCCCCGTTGGCTCGAGTGGCTGCCCCGGTTCGACGTGTCCGAGTCAGCGTCTCCGCTCGAGACCGAGCCGACGCCTGTCGCCGCCCCCGCGGCGGCGGTCGCCACTCGGCACCGCGCGAACAGACGGTCGCTCGTCGGCCCGGCATTCGGTGCGCTTCTGGTGGCGGCCGGGGTGCTCAGCTTCCTGGATACGAACGACACCTATGACGTCTCCCTGACCGTGGCACTTGCGACCGGTCTCGGCGTCTTCGCAGCGGCAATCGCACTCGGCGCGGTGAGCAGGCGACGCGTCCGCGGTCTTCTTCCGTTCGGCGTCGTGCTGCTCGCAGCCTTCGCCACGGCGGCCTCGTCGCCGGTGAACCTCTCCGCCGGCATCGGCGACAAGGACGAGCGGCCGCTCCATGCGAGACAACTCGAGCGCAGCTACGAGTTCGGGATCGGCCACTACACGGTCGACCTCACCGACGTCGCGTTGCCGCCGGGTACGACGAAGATCGACGTCGCACTCGGCATCGGCGACCTGCTCGTGCGGGTCCCGGACGATGCCGCGCTCGAGATCCGGGCGCACGCCGACGGCGGTCAGGTGACGGTCCTCGGCAAGACCGAGGAGGGCACGCGCCCCGACGAGCACGCCGTCGTACGAGGCTCGACGTCGGCGGCGCCCACGCTCGAGCTGGATGCCGAGGTCGGCTTCGGCCACCTGGAGGTGCGTCGAGGCTGAGCTCGAGCGTCGCGCCACCGCACGCACAGACGGCCGGGGCTTACCGCCCCGGCCGTCTGGTACTCGGTCGTGCTCGGCCTCGACGGCTTGCCTCCGTTCGGGACGACGACGCTCCGGTTCGCTGACGTAGCCTCCTGGCCGTGCATCAGCTGACGAAGGCACAGGCTCGTCGCATCGCCGTGCGCGCGCAGCTGCTCGACGCACGCCGGCCGGCGCAGCTCGTCGACGTCGTGCGACGGCTGACGCTGCTCCAGATCGACCCGACCGCGGCGCTTGCGCCAAGCGCAGACCTCGTCGCGTGGAGCCGGCTCGGATCGGCGTACCAGCCGGCTCACCTCCAGCGGGCGCTCGAGCAGGACCGCACGCTGTTCGAGTACAACGCGCTGGTCCGGCCGATCAGCGACCTCGGCCTGTACCTCGCCGGCGCAGCCGAGCGGCCCAGCTACGAGAGCGCCCGCGCCTGGCTTCGCGACAACGACCGCCTCCGGCAGGACATCCTCCACCTGCTCGAGACCTCGGGCCCGCTCACGTCGCGCGACATCCCGGACACGTCCGCCGTGTCGTGGGCGTCGACCGGTTGGACCAACAATCGCAACGTCACCCAGATGCTGGAGATCCTGAGCTCGCGCGGCGAGATCGCAATCGCGGGGCGCGTCGGGCGGGAGAGGGTATGGGACCTGGCCGAGCGGGTGTACCCGGCCGACGTCGTCGTCCCGTCCATCGAGGAGGCCGAGCGGGCGAAGAACGAGCGGCGGCTCGCCTCGCTCGGGATCGCCCGACGGAAGACGAGGGCGATGCCGGTCGAGCCGACCGACGTCGGCGAGGCCGGCGAGCCTGCCGTAGTCGAGGGCACGAAGGGCGAGTGGCGCGTCGACCCGAACTCGCTCGGCGAGGACTTCGAGGGCCGGACAGCGCTGCTGTCGCCGTTCGACCGCCTCGTGCACGACCGGGTGCGCGCTGAGGAGTTGTTCGACTTCGAGTTCACGCTCGAGATGTACAAGCCCGCGGCCAAGCGACGCTGGGGCTACTACGCTCTCCCCGTGCTCCACCACGACCGTCTGGTCGGGAAGGTCGACGCCGCCGCAGACCGCAAGGCGGCGGTGCTGCGGGTGCACGCGATCCACGAGGACGTCCCGTTCACCCGCGCGATCACGACGGGGGCCCAGGCCGAGCTGGACGACCTGGCCGCGTGGCTCGGGCTGAGCGGAGTCGAGCGCGCCTAGGCAGGCGCGAAATCGATGCGACACGCGATCCTCGGCGTCGGCGGGATTGGAGGCCTGATCGGCGGCGCGCTCGCCCGAACCGGCGCCGACGTCGTGCTGGTCATGCGACCGGAGACGCTCGCGGGCTACGACGGCCGGCTGGCGGTCGAGAGCGCCGTGCTGGGCGACTTCGAGGTCGCGGTCCCCGCTGTGCCCCGGCTCGACCGGGCCGTCGACGTCCTCTGGGTGACGACCAAGGCTCCGTCGCTCGAGTCGGCGCTCTCCTCCGCGCCGCCCGAGCACGTGGGCGACGGGGTCGTGATCCCGTTCCTGAACGGCGTCGACCACGTCGCCTTCCTGCGCGAGCGCTATCCGAACGTCGTCGCGGGGGCGATCCGGGTCGAGTCCGAACGCGTTGCGACGGGCCACATCCGCCAGCTGTCCCCGTTTCTCCTCGTCGACCTCTCCGGTGCAGAGGACGTCGCCGCCGAGCTGCAGGCCGCCGGGCTGGACACGCGCGTTCGTCCGGACGAGGTCTCACTGCTGTGGGACAAGCTCGCTGTGCTGGCTCCGATCGCGCTCGCCACGACCGCCTTCGCCGGACCGCTCGGCGACGTCCGCGGCGATGCCCGGTTCCAGGGCTGCCGGGATGAGGCGATCGCGGTCGCCCGGGCCTTCGGAGCCGAGATCGACGCGGACGCGCTCCGAGCGATGATCGAGGCCGCACCGGCGGACACGCGCAGCTCGATGCAGAAGGACGTCGCGGCGGGGCGGGCGCCGGAGTTGGACGCGATCGCCGGGCCGATCCTCCGCGGCGGGCAGCGGCACGGGATCCCGGTCCCGACTACGGCCGAACTCGCCCGCCTCGTCGCCGCCCGTGTCAGCGAGCGACGCGATAGCTCAGATGCGTGACGAGCCGGGCTGGCTCCGGGTC
>DASQKK010000072.1:0-18672 GCA_035630545.1 Gaiellaceae bacterium | reverse complement strand
TCTCGGGGCTCGAGGAGTCCGGATTCAAGATCGACAACCCGAACGCCCAGGCCTCCTGCGGCTGCGGCCACTCGTTCACCGTCGAGGAGGGCTCCGAAGCGGCGCCCGAGTCGCACGGCGGCGGCTGCGGCTCCGGCTGCTCGCACTGATCTAGCAGCGCGCTAAACGTCTGGAGGGCCGCCTCTGGCGGCCCGGGTGCCGGTCAGCCGTCCCGAAGCCGCTCGACCAGGTCATCGGCGTCGGCCGCGGAGAACTGCATCCCAGGCGCATTCGGGATCCCGTCCGGGTAGACGTCGAAGTCGATCTCCGGGAACGCCACGATCTCGTCGCCCACGACCACGGCGAGGTGATGCCAACCCTGGTCGCGCCCTCCCGTGCGCGCGACCTCCTTCGTCAGGCGGGCGAAGGCGAGACGACCAGCCGAAGTGAGCGCGATGCTCACCAGTTCCTCGCCGGCCGCCGTGCCGGGAATCGCCCGGACGCTGTCCCGGTCGATGTGATCGCCGGTGACGGCGGGAGCCGTTCGAACGGCGTAGTGGTAGTCGCGCCGCGGGGGCTGCTGCAGCACGCCCGGGCATTCCGCGCGCGGCGGCCCGCAACGGAGCTCGCCGGTCGTCCCAGGCGGGCCGATCGCGGCTTCCAGGTGGTAGATCGCAAACTCCTCGCCGCCGCGATCGCCGCCGCCGCAGGCGACACATGCGAGGAGCAGTCCGCCGACGAGGACTCTGCTAGCCCTCGCGCACACCGTCCAGCTCGTGCAGGCGCCCGAACGTCCGGTCGAGCTCCTCGTCGTCCGGCAGCTCGCCGCTCGGGGTCGCCTGGTCGACGACGTCCGGAAGCACCTGCGCCACCGCGTCGGCCGCCTCGTCCTCGCTGACGCCGAGCTGCTGGGCGATCTCCGCCAGCTCGCCCTCGTCGAGCGCGGCCTTGATGTCGGCGGCGTCGACGGGCTCGTTCGGCCCGGTCGTGACCCACGACCGGCCTGTTGCGCCCTTGCCGCTCTGCTGGAGCCGGCCGAGGACCTTCTGCAGGCCGCCGTTCATCAACAGCGACGCCACGAGCGGCAGCAGCATCCGCAGCATCGGGTTCCCGCCGAGGCCGGTCGAGCCGCTGCTGCCACCTCCCTGCGAGGCGCCCCCGAGAATGCCGCCGAGCAGGTCGCCGAGGCCGCCGCCGCTCCCGCCCCCTGCCCCCTTCAACAGGTCACCGAGACCGCCCATACCGAGCTCCCTTCGTCGGGTTGAGCCCTCACCCTAGACTCTCGCGCGTGGATCCTCTCCGTGTCGCCGTCGTCGGCTCCGGGCCGGCCGGGTTCTATGCCGCCTCGGCACTGCTCGCAAGCGACCTCCCCGTCGAGGTCGACCTGATCGAGCGGCTGCCGACGCCGTGGGGGCTCGTGCGCCTCGGGGTCGCACCCGACCACCCGAACATCAAGGCGGTCTCGCGCGCGTTCGAGAAGATCGCGGCCCAGCCCGGCTTTCGCTTCTTCGGCAACGTCGAGGTCGGGAGGGACGTCACGCACGAGGAGTTGCGCCGGCTCTACGACGCGGTCGTCTACTCGGTCGGCGCCCAGACCGACCGGCGGCTGGGCATCCCAGGCGAGGACCTGCCCGGCTCGTGGGCAGCAACCGAGTTCGTCGCCTGGTACAACGGCCACCCGGACTTCCAGGGACTCGAGTTCGACCTTTCGCACGAGCGTGCTGTCGTGATCGGAAACGGCAACGTCGCGCTCGACGTCGCGCGGATGCTCGCGCTGACGCCGGAGGAGCTCGCGCCCACGGACACGACCGACGAGGCGATCGCCGCGATCAGCGCCGCCGGCGTCCGCGAGATCCTCGTCGTCGGCCGCCGCGGGCCGGTCCAGGCCGCCTGGACGCCGGTCGAGGTCGGCGAGCTGGGCGAGCTCGCGGGCGCCGACATCGTCGTCGACCCGGCCGACCTCGACCTCGATCCCGCGAGCGCCGCCGAGCTCGAGGCAGCCGCGCCGACGGTCAAGCGCAACGTCGCGCACCTGCGCGACTACGCCCGACGAGTGCCCGCCGGCAAGCCGCGCCGGATCCGGCTCCGTTTCCTCGCCTCCCCGGTCGCGATCCACGGCGAGGGCATGGTCGAGGCGATCGAGCTCGCCCGGAACGAGCTGGTCGACGGCCGCGCCGTCGCGACCGACGAGCGCGAGACGATCCCGTGCGGGATCGTCTTCCGCAGCGTCGGCTACCGCGGTGTCGCCCTGCCGGGCGTTCCCTTCGACGAGGGCTCGGGGACGATCCCGAACGAGGGCGGCCGCGTCGAGCCCGGGCTGTACGCCGCCGGTTGGATCAAGCGCGGCCCGAGCGGGGTGATCGGCACGAACAAGAAGGACGCGACCGAGACGATCGAGCTGCTGCTCGAGGATGCCCTGGCCGGCAGGCTGCCGGCCCGTTCCGGGGAGGCGCTCGAGGATCTGCTCGCCGAGCGCGGCGCCGACTCGGTCATCTACGCGGGCTGGCAGGCGATCGACGAGGCGGAACGGCGTGCCGGCGAGCCGCACGGACGGCCGCGGATCAAGCTCTCGAGCTGGGACGCGCTCCTCGAGGCGGCGCGCCGGCCGTAGCGGTTTCCCTCGCACGAGGGACGACGCCACCGGGTGCCGGCGCCGACAACAGCTGCGTGGAGTCGCTCACCGTCGAGTGCCTTCGCTGCGGCCAGTCGAGGGCGTTCACGCCAGGCCCGCGGCGACGTGAGGAGGCCGGCAGCTGCCCGCGCTGCCAGTACGTCGGCTGGGCGTACTCGGGCGACCTGAACGAGCAGACACGACGGCTCTTCCGCGAGCTCCCGCTCGCCCGCCGGCTCCGCTTCGGACCGGTCTAGCTTTTGTCCTGACGGCTCCAACGATCCGTCCGCCGGGCCACTCAAAGTCACCTGCGCAAGGCTCACATTGCGAGGTGAAGGAGAGGTCATGTCAGACACTGCGGCTCCCCTCGGAGGCGGCGCCGGCTTCCTGGAGCGGTACTTCCGCTTCTCCCAGCACGGGACGACACTCGGCCGGGACACGGCGGCCGGGGTCACGACCTTCATCGTCATGTCCTACATCATCTTCGTGAACCCGCAGATCCTCAGCTTTGCGGGGATCGAGGATCTGTCCGAGCTCGGGCTCCCCTTCGATCAGGTGCTCGCGGCGACCTGCCTCGTGGCCGGCGTGATGACGATCATCATGGGCCTCTACTCGAACAAGGCCTACGCGATCGCGCCGGGCCTCGGCCTGAACGCGGTCGTCGCCTTCGGGCTCGTCGCGGGGGAAGGGCTGTCGTTCCCGGCGGCGATGGGACTGGTCGTCGTCGAGGGAATCGCGGTCACGATCCTCGTGCTAACGGGCATGCGCGAGAAGATCATGGATGCGATCCCGCTCGACCTGAAGAAGGCGATCGCGATCGGGATCGGGCTCTTCATCGCCTTCATCGGCCTGACGAACGCCGGCGTGGTCGTCCGCGGCGCCGGTACTCCCGTCGACCTCGCCCGCCTGACGACGTGGCCGATCGCGGTCACGTTCTTCGGGTTGTTCCTCACGATCGCGCTCCGCGCCCGCGGCGTCCGCGGCGACCTGCTGATCGGGATCATCGTGACGACGATCCTCGCCACGATCATCAACGAGGCGAGCGACAACGACGCCGGTTTCACCACGGGCGCGGCGTGGCCGGGCGACATCTACGAGACCCCAGACTTCTCGCTGCTCGGCAACTTCAACTTCGACGCGTTCACGGAGCTGGCGCTGATCTCCGCGATCGTCTGGGCCTTCTCGCTCTTCCTCGCCGACTTCTTCGACACGATGGGCACGCTCGTCGGCGTCGGCAAGCCGGCCGGCTACCTGGACGACGACGGCCGCATGGAGGACATCCGCAAGCCGCTGCTCGTCGACTCGCTCGCCGCGGTCGCCGGCGGAGCGGCGTCGACCTCCTCGGCGACGACCTACATCGAGTCGGCCTCCGGCGTCGGCGTCGGCGGCCGCACCGGCTGGGTCGCCGTCGTCGCAGGTGTCCTCTTCTTCCCGTTCATGTTCATCGCGCCGATCATCGGGATGGTGCCGCCGCAGGCGACGGCACCCGCGCTGATCCTCGTCGGCTTCCTGATGATGACCGCGCTGACCGAGGCGGAGGAGGACGCTGAGGGTCGGCAGGACGGCCGCAAGCTGGCCGGGATCGACTTCACCGATCTCGCGATCGGGCTCGGTGCGGCGTTGACGATCATGTTCATGCCGTTCACGTTCTCGATCACCGACGGGATCGGGATGGGTTTCCTCGCCTTCACGGTCGCCCGGACCGCCCAGGGCCGTGCGAGGGACATCCACCCGTTCATGTGGATCGCCTCGGCGCTCTTCGCCCTCTACTTCCTCGTCCCGTTCCTGCAGGACACGTTCGACTGGATCTGAGCACTCTCGGCCCGGGCGCACTAACCTGCTGGTCGTGCGCCCGATCCGAGCACTCGCGCTGACGACCGTCGGCTTCGTCGCGGGCTTCATGGCGGCAGCCGCGTTCGTCAAGCGCGCGGTCCCGAGCCGCGGCGAGGAGGACAGCGATGAGCTTGGGTTAGTCGCCGTGTTCGACGGGATCGAACTGAAGAGCCGTGCGACATCGTTCCGCGGTGGCTCGATGCTCGCGTGGTACGGCGGCATCTCGCTCGACCTGCGTGAGGCAACGCTGGCACCGGACGCCCACCTCACCGTCCACACACTCTTCGGCGGGGTCGCGATCCGCGTGCCGCCGGAGTGGCGCCTCGAATCGAACCTGCAGGCGCTCGCGGGCGGGGCCGACGTGCGGACGGGCACCGAGAGCCCGGACGCGCCCACGCTCACGATCGACGGGAGGGCGCTGTTCGGTGGGATCGCCGCGGGCGCACAACTGCCGGCCGGCGACGATGAGGAGGGTCCCGCCACGTAGGCTGGCCTCGTGGACGAGCTCGCCTTTCTCCCGGCGACCGAGCAGGCTCGCCTCGTCCGGGAGCGGGAGACCTCGCCGGTCGAGCTCGTCGAGACGTACCTCTCGCGCATCGAGCGGATCGACCCCGGGCTCGGCGCCTTCGTGACCGTCTGCGCCGACCAGGCGCTCACCGAGGCACGGACGAAGGCGGACGCCCCGGCCGAGACGCCCTTCCACGGCGTCCCGATCGCGCTCAAGGACCTCGACACGACCGCCGGGATCCGGACGACCTTCTCCAGCCGCGCGTTCGCGCAGAACGTGCCCGACTTCGACCTCACCCACGTCGCGAGGACGCGGGCCGCTGGCTTCATCGTTCTCGGCAAGACAAACACGCCCGAGTTCGGCACGACCGCGTTCACCGACTCGCCCCTGAACGGGCCGTGCCGGACGCCCTGGGACCTCGGCCGCAACGCCGGCGGCTCGAGCGGCGGCGCGGCGGCCGCAGTCGCGGCTGGGCTCGTCGGGATCGCCCAGGGTTCCGACGGCGGGGGCTCGATCCGGATCCCGTCCTCGTGCTGCGGCCTCTTCGGGATCAAGGCCTCGCGCGGGCGCGTCTCGAACGCGCCGTTCGTCCCCGGAATCGGGCTCGGCACGGCCGGGCCGCTGGCACGGACGACGCTCGACGCCGCGGCCTACCTCGATCTCGTCAGCGGCTATGAGTGGGGTGACCCCTTCCCGGCGCCGCCTCCCGAGCGGCCGTTCGCCGCGGAGATCGGCGCCGATCCAGGGCGCCTGCGCGTCGCGCTCACGACCGAGGCGCCGATCGAGGCCCCGGTCGATCCCGCCTGCGTCGCCGCGGCCCGCGACGCCGCGGAGCTGCTCGCCTCGCTCGGCCACGAGGTCGAGGAGGCGGCGCCCGACTGGGGCGGGCAGGAGCTGATGGAGGACTTCCTCCCGGTCTGGCAGGCGATCCCGGCGCTCTATCCGATCGCCGATCCGACCGAGCTGTCATCGCTGAACCAGTGGTACCTCGAAGGCGCCGTGGCGACCACGAGCCCAGCGTACGCCGGAGCGATCGGGCGGCTGCAGCTGCGCGCGCGGCGGATCGCCGCCCTCTGGGCCGATTACGACCTGCTGCTGACACCGACGCTGGCAATGCCGCCGGTGCCGATCGGCTGGGACACCGAGCCGGAGGATCCACGCGAGCAGTTCGACCGCGCCGCCCGCTTCACGCCCTTCACGGCGGCGTTCAACGTCACCGGCCAGCCGGCCGTCTCGCTGCCGCTGCACTGGACCGACGACGGGCTTCCGATCGGGGTCCAGCTCGTCGGACCGCCGCTCGGCGAGGCGCTCCTCTTCCGGATCTCCTCACAGCTCGAGGCGGCACGACCCTGGCTCGGCCGCCGACCGCCTCAGGCCTGAGCAAAAAAAGGACGTCCGGGACGGAGTGACCGCTCCGCGAACGTCCTTGTACGCGGAGACTTGCAGACCGCAGCCGCTGCTGCAACCTAGAGGCGACCGACGTTGATCCGGATCGGCTGGCCCGCCCGCGCATGCAGCATCTCGCCGGCATTGCCGCCGCTGATCGCAATCGACATGTTCCGGTAGCTGTCCTCGTAGAGCATGATGTCGCCCGGCCGGGCGTCGGCGAACGTGCGCGCTGCGACGGCGTAGACGCGCTCGCCGGCGAGGTCGAGCTCGACCTGCGTCCCCGGCACGATCCCCGCTTCGTTGACGTGCTCGCGGGTGACGTTGAGGGCGATGTTCCCGAACGCGTCGACGTAGAGGATCGTCGCGATGATCCGGTCCGCACGGAACTCCGGCTGGGGCAAATCCAGCCGGACGAGCGCGTCGGGATCGACCGGCGGGCCGAGCTCGCCGATCGCCACCCCAGCCGCCAGATGCGCCGCCGCAGGCGAGAACAGGTCGCGTCCGTGGAAGGTGCGCGAGATCGAGTCGAGCGCGTAGTCGGGGTTCGCGAGCTCGTGGGCCGCCTCGATCCCGGCGCGCTCGGCGGCCGGGATCAGGAGCCCGTTGTCGGGCCCGACATAGCAGCGTCCGTCGTTGTCGCGCAGCGCCAGCGGGCGGCGCGCACCGCCGACTCCCGGGTCGACGACGGCGAGGTGGCTCCCGACCGGCATGTACGGGATCGTGTTCGCGAGCACCAGTGCCCCCTGGAGGATCTGCTGCGGCGGGATCCCGTGCGTGATGTCGATGATCTGCGCCTCGGGCGCGATCCGCTTGATCACGCCGTGGCAGGTGCCGACGAAGTCGTCCTGGAGGCCGAAGTCGCTCAGGAAGGTGACGAACACGCGGCGGAGCCTATCGCCGAGAGCAGTCCGGCGACGTCGTGCGTCTCAGCCTCCCGGACGACCTCGATGCCAGCCTCGCGCGCAGCCTGCGTGGTCAGTGGGCCGATGGTGACGGCCGGAATGTCGGCGCCGAGGCGCCCGAAGGCGCGCGCGGCCGACGCCGACGCGAGGACGACGAGGTCCCCGTCCGGGACGCGCGGCGGCGTCAACTCGCGCGTGCGGTAGAGCGGCACGAAGTCGGCGCCGAGCTCCTCGACGAGAAGCCTGCGCGCCCCCTCAGCACCCGCGAAGAGGACGCGACCGGCAGGTCGCGGGAGCTCCGCGAGCAGACCCTCCTGGGTCGACACGGCGGGAACGAGGTCGGCGCCACCGAGAGCCTCCGCGGTCGCACGCCCGATCGCCGCCACCTGCGCGGGCGTTCCGGTCATCCGGCGCCGCAGCTCGCGCGCGCCGTTGACGCTGGTGACGATCACCCAGTCGTAGCCTGAGACGTCGACCGGCTCGCTCCCCAGCGGCTCGACCTCGAGCAGCGGGCAGTGGACGACGTCGTGCCTGAGCGTCACGAGGCCACGGACGAGCTCCACCTCCTGGCCCTGCGGCCTGGTGACGACGACCCTCACGAGACGAAGGCGAGCAACTCGCGCGCGACCGATTCCGGATCGGCCCCCGTGCGCCGCTCGATCCAGGCGCCGTCCTCGTCGGCGACGAGCGCGGTCAGCGACGTCCCGTCGTGGTATGCGGCCACGGGCGCGAGGCAGCCGCCGCCGACTCGCGCGACACACCGCCGCTCAGCCTCGACACGCCGCCTCGTCTCCGGGTCGTCGGCCGCAGCGACGAGCGCCTCCTCGCCCGCGCGCACCTGCAGCGCGAGCGAGCCCTGACCCGCTTCGGGCAGCACCTCCGCCGGCTCGAAGCGATGCCCGATCTCGGCGCCGAGGCCGAGGCGGTCGAGCCCGCAGGCAGCCAGCACGACGGCGTCGAGTCCGCGCTCGCCGCGTTTGCGCAGCCGCGTGTCGATGTTGCCGCGCAGCGGCTCGATCGAGAGCGACGGCTCGAGCGCGAGCAGCTGCGCGCGGCGGCGAACCGACGCGGTGCCGACCCGCATGCCGGGCCGCAGCTCGCTTGCTCCGCAGAGCGCGTCCCGCGGATCCTCACGCACCGGGTACGCCCCGACGACGAGGCCCTCCGGGTCTCTCGCGGTCATGTCCTTCGCCGAGTGGACGGCGACGTCGATCCTGCCCTCGAGCAATGCCTCCTCCAGCTCCTTGACGAAGACCCCGCGCGAGCCGATCTCGCCGAACGGCTTCGTCCGGTCGCGGTCGCCCGCCGTCGTGATCGGCACGAGCGCGATCTCGATCCCGGGCGCACGCAGCCTGTCCGCAGCCTGCTCCGCCTGGGTGAGCGCGAGCCTACTGCCGCGGGAACCGACGCGGATGAGCACAGCTTCGCCGCGAGGCGGGCCTCGACTCGCCGCATCCGCGCGTCCCGGTCGCGCTGATCGGCCGGATCCGCACGAACGCGGTCGGCACCTGGAGCGGGAGCGGTCGACCGGCCGAAAAACGCGTGGTCAACGGCGCCGCTCCTCCTCTTCGAGCCCGAACAGATGCCTCACGACGTCAGCATAGACGACCCCATCGGCTGCCGCGGCCGCCTCTTTCATGCGGATCGTGGGCAGATGCAGGAGCTTTGCGAGGATCTGCGACGTCACCGACTCGACGTGCTTGCGCTCGCGCTCGGAGAGCCGCCCGCCGGCCCGCGCCAGCTCGCTGTCGCGGATCTCCTCGGCCAGCGCGCGCAGCGACGCGATCGTCGGCACGACGTCGAGCGACGCCTGCCATTCGCGGAAGCGGTCGGCCTCGTCCGCGACGAGGCGCTCCGCGCGGGCTGCCTCGGTCCGCCGGCCCGAGAGCGTCTCGGCGACCACGGCCTCGAGGTCGTCGACGTCGTAGAGGAAGCAGCCGTCGAGCTCGTTGATCGCGGGGTCGAGGTCGCGCGGCACGGCGAGGTCGACGAGCAGCAGCGGCCGCCCCTTGCGGGCGCCGAGCGTCGCGGCGACCTCTTCCCGCGTCACAACGTGGTCGGAAGCGCTCGTCGCCGAGACGACGACGTCCGCGTGCTCGAGCTCGACGCCGATCGCCTCGAGCTCGATCGCCTGCGCGCCCAGCCGCCGCGCGAGCTCCTCGCCGTGCGCCAGCGTCCGGTTCGCAACGACGGCGACATCCGCCCCGCGCGAGACCAGGTTCCGCGCCGTCGACTCGCTCATCTTCCCCGCGCCGAGCACGAGCACCCGCCGACCCGAGAGATCGTCGAAGACCTGCTGCGCCAGCGCCGCGGCCGCCGACGGGACCGACGCCGGGCTCTCGCTGATCGCGGTCTCGAGCCGCACGCGTCGGCCGGCATGCAGCGCCTGGCGGAAGAGCCTGTCGAGGAACGGGCCGGGTGAGCCCGCCTCGAACGCCGTCCGCACCTGGCCGAGGATCTCGCCCTCGCCGGGCACGAGCGAATCGAGGCCGGCGGCGACGCGGAAGAGGTGCAGCGCCGCCGCCTCGTCGCGCAAGCGATAGAGCGCCGCGGACAGATCGTCGCCGCGATCGCCGGCGAGCTCGGTGAGCGTGCCGACGGCGAGCTCCTCGACATGGTCCTCGCGGACGAGATAGAGCTCGGTGCGGTTGCAGGTGGAGAGCACGACCGCCTCGTTCTCGAGGCGGCCGGCGAGCGCCCGGCACATATCGAGGTCGAGTGCGACGCGCTCGCGCAGCTCGATCGGAGCCTTGTGGTGCGACACGCCTGCCAGTGTCAGCTTCATGCGGCGAAGTGGGTCAGAGGGAGGACGATCGCGACGAGTGCGAATCCGGCCAGGTTCAGGAGCGCAGCCCGGCGGCCGCGCCAGCCCTCGTGCCGCAGCACGAGCAAGCCGGCGTACGTCGCGAGGATCAGCAGGGTGACGACCATCGCCGCGTCGAGGTCGCCGCGCTCGAAGCTGGCGGCGCCGACGCCGATCCCGAGCGCGAGCACGACGAGCGAGCCCAGCACGGTGCGCGCGGCGAGCCGGTCGAGCGCGTCCAGCGGCGGCATCCGGACGCGGAGGACGCTGCGCTCGTGGCGCTTCAGCCGCCGCTCCTGCCACAGGTAGAGCGATGCCATCGCCGCCGCGAGCATGAGCCCCGCGAAGCCGGCGAGCATGAGAACGGCGTGCGCGGCGAGGACGGCGCCGGAACGGTCGCCCTGGTCGAACGCGGTGCCGCCGCCGGCCCAGGCGAGCGCGAGCAGCGCGACCGCAACGGGCATCACCGCCAGCCCGAGCAGGCGGTAGCGCGGCGTGCAGCCCCAGATCAGGTAGGCGCCGACGACGAGCCAGACGAAGAGGTTCAGCGCACCGGCCCACGTCCCCCAGGGGAAGCCGTCGGCGGAAAGACCCTGCCCGACGAGGAGCGCCGTCTGCGCGAGCCAGCCGAGGCGGACGCCCCAGGTGGCGAGGCGGCCGGCGAGCCCAGGCCCCCGCAGCTCGCCCGCATACGCGAACGCTGCCTCACCGTAGGCGAGCAGCGCCGGGACGACGAGGAACTCAGCCATCTGCTCGGCGCTGCCGCGCCAGCTCGGCGAGCTCGGCGGTGTCGCGCTCGAGCCGCGAGAGCTTGGCGGCGATGATCGCGACGTACACGAGCAACGTCACGAAGACGATCGCGTAGGCCGCGACGACGTAATCGCTCTGGCTCATGCCGTCAGTATCTCTCTGAGCTCGCGCAGATTGGCGTCGAGTCGCTTGCCGATGAGCTCGACCCGGTAGAGCGTGTACGCGACGAGCGTGATCGCGAGCCAGCAGACGCAGAAGGCGAAGAACATCGTCCCAGTCATCTGCGGGCCGTCGCGCGTGAACGTGGTCGGATGGATGAAGTCCTCGGCGAGGCGGATGGCCAGGAAGCTGACCGGGATCAGAGCGACGCCGAAGAGGGCATAGACGGCCGACACGTTGGCGCGCCGCGGCCCTTCCTCGATCGAGAAGCGGAGCATGAAGTAGGCCGAGTAGAAGAGGAAGAGGACGAGGAAGAGGACGAGCTGGTTCGAGTCCCAGACCCACCAGTGGCCCCACGACGCCTTCGCCCAGATCGACCCCGTGGCGAGTGTCAGCGCGCCGAAGATCGTGCCCTGGTGGATCGCGACGTAGCTCTCGAGGTCGTACCGCTCGCCGCCCTTCCAGAGCAGCCGCAGCGCCTTCCAGGCGCCCCAGCCGAAGCAGGCGTACGCGGTCAGCGCGATCGGGACGTGGAAGTAGAAGATCTTCTGCGAGATCCCCTGGTCGGCGTCCTCGGGGGCGACCCAGAACGCGAGCACGATCGCGAGCCCGACGAGCGCCGCCGAGAGCGCCGCGAGCGCCGGAACCGAGACGAGAGAGACCCTGCTATTCGGAGACGACGTACTCAAAGGACGCCCAGCACAGTATCGCGAAGACCGCGTCGTACAGACCGAGAAACAGGAGGTAGCGGCCGGGGTCGGTCGAGACACTCGACCCGACGCCGCCGACGACGAGCGGGATCGCGAGCGGGAGGAAGAGCAGCGGCAGGATCAGCTCCCGGGTCCGGCTGGCGGCTGCCATCGCGGCGAGCAGCGTTCCGACCGCGCAGATGCCGATGTTCGCGAGCAGCACGCCGAGCACGGCCTCGGCCTGCAGCGGCGAGAAGAAGAGCGCGAAGGCCGGCAGCGCCACGAGCTCGATCAGGGCCAGGAAGACGAACACGGCGGCCGACTTGCCGAGCCAGATCGCGCTTCGGTCCGACGGCGCGAGCACGAGCCCCTCGAGTGCGCCGCCCTCGCGCTCCGGCGCCCAGGCGCGGGCGAGCCCGAGCAGCGCGGTGAAGACGAGCGCGACCCAGAGCAGCCCCTGCGCCGCGACCTCGTCCGCGCCCGTCGGCAGCGCGAAGTGGAAGACGACGAGCGTCGAGAGGACGAACAGCAGCATCGCCGGCAGCGTGTCGCGCGCCCGCAGCTCGAGCCGCAGGTCCTTCCGCGCCAGCGCGGCGACGTCGGACAAGTAGCTCACGCGAGCGCCAGCCTCGACGTGGCGAGCGGCTCGACTCGCCCCGGGTCGTGCGTCGTCAGCAGGACGGTGGCAGTCCCGGCGAGCTCTGCGAGCTGGCGGTCGAGCAGCTCGGCCCCCTCGCCGTCCAGCGCGGTGTAGGGCTCGTCGAGCACCAGCAGCTCCGGCTCGTGCAGGAGCGCTCGGCAGAGGGCAAGCCGCTGTGTCATCCCGCGCGAGTACGAGGACACGCGCTCGGCACGGACCTCCCAGAGGCCATAGCGCTCGAGCAGCATCCCGATTCGCTCGCGTCGCTCGGGCACACGGTAGAGCCGGCCGTAGAGGTCGAGGTTCTCGACCGCGGTCAGGTCGCGGTAGAGGAGCGGCTCGTGGCCGAGGTAGCCGAGTCCGCCGCGGTCGGCGCCGACATCGAGCTCCCCGCCGGTCGGTGCCGCGAGGCCGGCGACGAGGCGCAGCAGCGTCGTCTTGCCGGAGCCGTTCGCCCCTGTGACCACGAGGAAGCCGCCCCGCTCGAGCCGGAGGTCGAGCGGCCGCAGCGCGCGCCGCCTGCCGTAGCGCTTCTCGACCGCCCGGGCCTGGATCACAGGAGCACGTCGGCGAGGACGAAGCAGAGGAAGACGATGCTGATCACGCCGTTGACGGTGAAGAACGCGGCATCGAGCCGGCCCAGGTCGCCGGGACGGACGAGCGAGTGCTCGTACGCGAGCAGCGCGGCAACGGCGACGACTCCGAGCCAGTAGAGCAGGCCGAGGTCGAGGCCGAAGCCCGCGACGGCGAGCAATGCGACCGTCCCGACGTGGAAGGCTCGGGCCGCGGCGAAGACGCCGCGCTCGCCGAAGCGGGTCGCCCACGAGTGCAGGCCCTGCTCGCGGTCGTGCTCGAGGTCGAACAGCGAGTAGAAGAGGTCGAAGCCGGCGACCCAGAGCGCGACGGCCCCACCGAGCGCCCACGCCTGCCAGGGGAGCTGGCCGGTGACCGCGACCCACGCTCCCACGGGCGCCAGCCCGAGCGCCGCCCCGAGCCAGAGATGGCAGACCCAGGTGACGCGCTTGAGATAGGGGTAGACGACGAAGAAGGCGACCGGGATCGGCCAGAGCCACCGCACGATCGGGTCGAGCTGGAAGACGGCGACGAGGAACACGGCGAGAGCAACGGCGCAGAGCGCCAGCACCTGCGAGCGAGAGAGCGCGCCGGCCGGCAGCTCACGGCCGGCCGTGCGCGGATTGCGGGCGTCGATCTCGGCGTCGATCAGCCGGTTCAGACCCATCGCCAGGGTGCGGGCGCCGACCATCGCCACCGTCACCCAGAGCCAGTCCGCCGCCGCGGGCGCCTCGCCGAGCGCGAGCAGCATCCCGACGTACGCGAACGGGAGCGCGAAGACGGTGTGCTCGAGCTTGACGAGCGAGGCAAAGCGGCGCGGCAGCGAGACGGCGGTCGTCGTCACGTCTGCCTGTGCGCCGTCTCGGCGCCGGCGAGCAGGCCGAGCGCGTGCGCGAGCGCGGGCTGCAGGACGGCGTAGCCGTCACGGCAGCCGCCGGGCGAGCCCGGGAGGTTGACGACGAGCGTGCGCGCGTGGACCCCTGCGACTCCGCGTGAGAGCAGTGCGTGCGGCGTCTTCGCGATCGAGTCCGCTCTGATCGCCTCCGCGATGCCGGGGGCCTCCCGGTCGATCACGGAGCGCGTCGCCTCGGGCGTGACATCCCGCGGAGCGACGCCCGTGCCGCCGGTCGTGAGCACGACGGCGGCCACCTCGGCGAGCTCCGTGATCGCGGCGGCGATCTCGTCCGACTCGTCCGGCACGACTCGGCGCTCGACCTCGTAGCCGTCGCCCGCAAGCAGTTCGGCGAGGATGTCGCCGCTCGTGTCCTCGCGCGTGCCGGCGACGACCCCGTCGGAGACCGTCAGCACGGCCGCCTTCATGGCGCCGCCTTCGTCTTCTCGACCAGCGTCACCTCGGCGACGACCATCTCCTTGTCGATCGCCTTCGCCATGTCGTAGACGGTCAGCGCGGCGACCGCCGCGGCGGTGAGCGCCTCCATCTCGACCCCGGTCTGCGCCGTGGTCTCGGCTGCGGCCGTGATCTCGACGCCGTCGTCGACGACCTCGAGCGAGACCTCGACGAGCGAGAGCGGCAGCGGGTGGCAGAGCGGGATCAGGTCGCTCGTCCGCTTTGCGGCCATGATCCCGGCGAGCTGGGCCGTCGCCAGCGCATCGCCCTTGGGCAGCTCCCCCAGGCGCTGCGCCGTCTCCGGCGCCATTCGCACTGCTGCGCGCGCGACCGCCCGCCTGCGCGAGAGCGGCTTGCCGCCGACGTCGACCATGCGGACCGCGCCGGATTCGTCGACATGCGAGAGGTCGCTCATCGCCGCCGAATGCTACTCGCGCGGTCGAGGTCGGCCAGCTGTGCGGCGATCCAGTGCCCGAGATCGTGCCTGCGGACGTGGGCTCCGATCTCCCGCCGACGCCGAAGCCGTTCGTCCTCATCGAGGCAGAGGGCGTGCTCGAGCGCGTCAGCGGTTCCGGGGACGTCGAGCGGCTCGACCGGGACCACCCAGTCACGAAGCTCCTCATACGCACCCGCGTTTACAGATAGGACAACGGAGCCGCCACGGCGGTTCACGATCGGCGCCTCCTTGGCAACGAGGTTCAGCCCATCCATGACCGCGTTCACGAGCAGGACGTCGAACTGCTTGTACGCGGCGATCGACGCCGGGAAGTCGTCCGCGATCCGCAGCTTCAGCGCACCGGGGAAACGCGCCTCGACGGCGGCCGCCGCTGCTTCGATGCGCTCCCGCTCCTCGACGTACTCGGGGATCGTCTGGCGCGACGCGTCGAGCAGTGCGAGCATGCCGACGCGGCCGCGCAGGTCGGGGCGGCGCTCGAGCAGCAGGCCGAACGCTTCCAGCCCACGCGGCACGTTCTTCGAGGGGTCGGTGCGGTCGACGCGCAGGATCAGCAGCTCGGGACGCTCGGCTTCGAGCTGTCGCTCGCACTCCAGCACGGGCTCGCTGCTCGCGAGCGCGTCGAACTCGTCCGGGTCGATCGAGATCGGGTGAGCGGTCACGCGCCGCTCGTCGGGCTCGAGGCCGAGTCGGGCGCAGCTGTCGAGGAACGCACGACGCCAGCGCTCCGTGTGGAGTCCGGCGACGTCGCACGCGAGGAGTCCTTCGTGGATCGCCCGCACGATCCGCTCCGGCAGCACCGACCAGCCGTCCGGGCCTACCCAGGGGATGTGCGTGAAATGGGACAACGCGGCCTCCGGGCAACGCTCGCGAACAAGCGCCGGCACGACGTAGAGGTGATAGTCGTGAAAGAGAACCGCCGCCTGCGGCTCCCGCTCGAGCTCCTCGACGACGGCGTCGGCAAAAGCGCCGTTGACCCGGACGTACCCGGCGTCCCAGGCAGGCTCGAGAGCCCGCTCGGGGTGGTGCTTGCGCTCCCAGAGCCCGTGCTGGACGAACCACAGTGCCGGGTTCGCGATCACGTTGTAGTAGAGGTCGTACGCGACCGGGGAGTGCGCGACGAGCCGGAGCCGGTAGCGAGAGCCGTCGCGCGCGGTCTCCTCGACCGTGCCCTCGGACGCGACCTCGCGGTCCTCGTCCGAGATCGCGCTCGCGACCCAGGTGACGTCGTGGTGGGAGACGAGCGGGGCGAGCGCGGTGACGAGGCCCCCGGCGCCCCGCTTCGCGATCCGTTCCCCCCGCTCACGCCCGTACGAGATCGGACCGCGGTTGGAGACGACGATCAGCTTCCGCCGTTCGGGCATGGAAGCGCAGACTAGAGCAGCTTGACGAAGCGGAGGCGCGACCCCTTTCCGCCCGGTCGGACACCGATCTCGACGTCGTCGGCGATCGAGCGGATGATCGCGATCCCGAGCCCGCCCTCGCTGAGCGGCTCCTCATCGAGCGCGGCGGTCTGCTCGGGCTCGAAGCCGGTGCCGTCGTCGGCGACCTCGACGATCAGACGGTCGTCGCGGAGCTCGAACCTGATGTCGACGTGGCCCTCGCCGTCCCCGTAGGCGTGGCGCACCGAGTTGGAGCAGGCCTCGGTGAGCGCGAGCTTCAGGTCGGCCAGCGTCTCGTCGGCGAGCGGGCGCACGCGCGCGAGCCCGGCCAGTGCGAGCCGGGAGAGGGTGATGTACTCCGGCTTGGCAGGAATCGTCAGCCGTACGGTCCGACCCAGGTCGGAATCACCGTCTGCCGTCAGCGCGTGCTCGCTCACACGTTGTCCCTTCCCGCCAGCTCTTCTGCCGAAACCTGCCGAACTCTCACGACTTCTCCGCTTCCTCCCCGGAATCGGCGCACCCTAAACGGCGTGCGTCAGCGGGTCGGGCTGAGCGGGCGCTCGGTGAGGCGGACACGCACGGTCTCGCGCGCGCCCTTGCCGGCGCGAAGCACAGTGACGGAGACGATCTGGCCGGGTCGGAGGCTGTCGGTGACGATCCGGGCGATATCCGCAGCCCGCTCCACCTTGCGGCCGGCGAAGCCGACGATCAGGTCACCGCCGATGTTGATCGGGACGCCGTTGAAGACTTCCTGGTTCGAGGAGCCGCGCAACCCGGCGCGGGCGGCGGGCGCATCGGCGACGACCGCCTGGATCAGCGCCCCGCGTTGGGCCCCGAGGCCGTAGCGGCGCGAGATCGCCGGGGTCACGTCCTGCGTGGTGACGCCGACGTACGCGTACGCGACCTTGCCGGTCGAGATCAGCTGCAGCATCGAGCGGCGGGCCGAGTTGATCGGGATCGCGAAGCCGACACCCTCGGCGTTGCCGGAGTCCGAGCGGATCTGCGCGTTGATCCCGATCACTCGCCCACGGGCGTCCAGCAGCGGCCCACCCGAGTTGCCGTGGTTGATCGGCGCGTCGATCTGGATCGCGTCGGAGACGTCGTACGCGGACGTGAGCGAGTCGATCGACCGCTCCGTCGCGGAGACGACCCCGACGGCGAGCGAGCTCTCCTGCCCGAACGGGCTGCCGATCGCCGCGACCGGCTCGCCGACGACGACACGGCTGGAGTCACCGAGCGGCACCGGCGAGACGGGGTGATCATCCGGGTCGACCTTGACGAGACCCGTGTCGTTGAAGAGGTCCCAGCCGACGATCGAGCCCGGGATCCGGTCGCCGTCGTGGAAGACGACGTAGATCCGTTCGGCGCCCTTCACGGTCGACCCTTCCTCGGCCGAGGTCGTGACGACGTGCGAATTCGTCAGGATGTGACCCTCCCCGGAGACGATGAACCCCGAGCCCTGCGCGCGCTGCCCGTTCGGGAAGTAGGAGTAGATCGTGACCACGCCCTCGGAGCGGCTCGCGTAGATCCGCGCCGGATCGAAGCCGTTGCCAAGGAGGGGCGCCGCCGTCGGCGCGGCCGCTCCAGACTGCGTCGGCACGGTCGAGACGACCACCGTGCGGACGCCGCTGTCGCCCCCGACCCAGCCCGCGGCGGAGCCGATTGCGAGCACGGCAGCCGCACCGAGGCCTGCGGCCACGATCGACACTGCTGCGAGGGCGCCGGCACGCATGCGGCTCACTGTAGCGAGGGCGCCGCCGTTTTCACGTGAAAACAGACTCGGCCGGCTCGGCCGTCACCGAGGTGGGCGCAGCGCCGAGCACGACGCGCACGACCGTGCGTCCCGGCTGCGACTCGAGCGTCACCTCGCCGCCCATCATCTGCACCAGCTCCCGCGCGATCGCGAGTCCGAGGCCGCTGCCGGAGGCGATCGTGCCCTCGCCGCGATAGAAGCGATCGAACACGTGAGCGGCGTGCTCGGGCGCGATCCCCGGGCCGTCGTCTTCCACCTCGAGCAAGGCGTGCTCGCGGTCGGCCCAGGCACGCAGCGTCACGTTCGTCCCCTCCGGCGTGTGCGTGATCGCGTTGTCGAGCAAGGCCCGCACCACCTGGAGCACCCGCAGTTCGTCGCCGCGGGCGACCGGTCTGCCCTGGACGACCGCCTCGACGACGTGCCGCCTGCGCTCGGCCAGGGCGCTGAACTCGGCGCGGACCACCCGCGCGACCTCCCCGAGGTCGACAGGCTCGTGCTCGACGTGCATCCGGCCCGCATCGAGCCGAGACAGATCGAGCAGGTCGGTCGCGAGCTTCGCGAGCCGGTCGACCTGCTCGCGCATCGTCTCCAGGAACTCCTGCCGGGTCTCCTCGTCGACCTCCTCGTCCGCCATCAGCTCGAGGAAGCCGCCCAGCGAGAACAGCGGCGTGCGCAACTCGTGCGAGGCGTTCGCGATGAACTCGCTCCGGGCGCGGTCGAGCTTGCCGAGCCGGCCGCGCATGCGCTCGAACGCATGCGCCAGGTCGCCGAGCTCGTCGTTTCCCGTGTCCACCACCGGCTCGTCGAAGCGGCCGCCCGCGATCCGCTCGGCCGCGCGCTCGAGCCGCAGGATGCGCTTCGCGTGGACCGAGGCGACGAGGTAGCCCGCCACGACCGCG
>DASQKK010000071.1:0-14448 GCA_035630545.1 Gaiellaceae bacterium | reverse complement strand
CCCCAGCTTCAGCTTCGCTTCCAGCCCGCCAGCGGGAAGCACGTCGACCGCGTTGCGGGTGAGGGTCTCGATCACGGGCCGACGATACTAGGAGCGAAGCGACTCTTTAGGGATCTTGGCGCGGGTGCGGGCTTTGCCCGTGCCCCTGCGCAGCAGAGCTAGTGAGGTGCGCCGCGGAGACGGCTCCCGGCAAGCTGCAGCCGCAGAGGGCGAGCGTGAGCTCGATCTCGGCCTGGAGGAGCTCGAGCACGCGCCGCGCGCCCGCTTCTCCGTCGCACGCCAGCCCCCAGAGCGGTGCCCGGCCGGCGAGGACGGCGCGGGCGCCGAGCGCGAGCGCCTTGACGACGTCGGAGCCGCGGCGGATGCCGCCGTCGACGTAGACCTCGATCCGGCCGCCGACGGCCTCGACGACCTCGGGCAGGAGAGCGGCAGTCGGCGCGACCGCGTCGAGCTGGCGGCCGCCGTGGTTCGAGACGACGATCGCGTCGGCTCCGTGCTCGACCGCGAGCCGCGCGTCCTCGGCGGTCTGGATCCCCTTGAGGACGAGCGGCAGCGGCGCCAGCGCCCGCAGTTCGGCGAGGTCGTCCCAGCCGAGCGACGGGTCGATCGCCCCCAGCAGCTCGAGTGGGGTCGCCCCCGCCCACTCGCCGATCGCCGCCAGGCTCGGAACGACGATCTCCTCCGGCACCCGGAAGCCCGTGCGGAGGTCACGCTCGCGGCGCCCGAGCCAGGGCGCATCGACGGTGAGCACGATCGCCTCGTAGCCGCTCTCGACCGCCTGCTCGATGAACGAGCGGGTGACGCCGCGGTCGCGAAAGACGTACAGCTGGAACCATCGCGGCGCATCGGGAGCGGCGGCCGCGACCTCGGCCGGAGTCGACGTCGCCAGGGTCGAGAGGCACATCAGCGTGCCGGCGGCTGCTGCCGCGCGGGCCATGCCAGGCTCGCCGTCCGGGTGCGCCAGCCTCTGGATCGCCGTCGGCGCGACGAGCAGCGGCATCGAGACGGGCGTGCCGAGGACCGTCGTCGCGGCCGATACCTCCGCGACGTCGACGAGCACGCGCGGACGGAGCTTCAGCGACCGCCACGCCTCGACGTTGCCAGTCAGCGCGAGCTCGTCTCCGGCGCCGCCGGCGTAGTAGCCGAAGGCGCCGGGCTCGAGCCGTTGCTCGGCGAGGCGCTCGAAGTCGGCGACGCAGACGGGGTCCACGCCGCCGAATCTATCCGGCCGAGGCTGAATGCCTCCGCGCCGAGGGCGCTCTCGCCAGATACGCGGGGTCGAGCGAGCGCACCTTCTCTGCATATACCGCCGAGGCCCTGGAGTTGCCGAGGCAGGCCTCGATCAGGCTGTGGTGGTAGAAGCCGTCGACGTCGAGCGTGCCGAGCCGCAGCGAGCGGAGCGACACGACTCGCGCTTCGCCACACCGGTCGTTCTTGTAGAGCGCCCACGCCAGCACGTGGTCGCCCTCGACGCTGGGGCGCTCGGCCCGTCCGCGCCGGGCGCGGTCGAGCGCCGAGGGGACCCTGCGGTCGTGGTCGAGGTCGAACTCCGCGGTCTCGAGCAGGTTGCGGCCGCCATTCGCAGCGAAGAGCCGCTCGAGCCGCTCTGCCCGCTGCCAGGCGCGCTCGGCTGCGGCCAGCCTGCCGAGGGCGTGGAGAGTATCCCCCAGGCTCGCTGCGAACTCGGGCACGGGCGAGCCGTCGGCGGCCCTGCGGTAGAGCTTCGCGGCGCCGGCGAGATCGCCCCGGCGCGCTGCGAGCCCGGCGAGGCCTGCGAGTGCGGCCGGGTAGCTCGGGACGAAGGCGAGCGCCTCCCGGAGCCGCGTCTCTGCAGCCGCGACGCGGCCCTGCGAGATCAGCAAGTGCGCGAGCAACGTGCGCGACCAGGCGGACGGCTCGGCGACGCCGATGGACGCGTCGACTGCGAGCTCCATCGCCTCGATCGCACCGACGAGATCGCCGAGCAGCTCCCGCGCGTAGGAGACGCGGCTGTAGGCGGACGCCGTCGGCTTCAGCTTCGCCATCCGCTCGAACGCAGCGAAGGCCGTGGAGTAGCGGCCGAGCTCGAGATTTGCGTCCCCGATCAGACCGTAGACGGCCGCGACCTGCGGCTCGAGCGCCCGCGCCTGCTCGGCGAGCTCGAGCGACTCGGAGAAACGGTGCCGAGACGCCGCGAGGGCGGCGAGCCCGCGCAGGGCGAGCGCGCTACGCGGCTCGAGCTCGAGCGCGGCTCGGAGCTCGCGCTCGACGCGCGGATAGAGGGTGGGATTGCCAGTTGCCCGCGCCTGCTGCTGCAGCTGGAGGCCCTTGATCGCGACGCGCTCGGCGGCACGCGGATCTGCCGCCCTGCTCTCCTGCAGCGTCCCCCCGAAGAGGACGGCGCTCGCCGCGGCGAGCGCGAGCACGATGAATCCGATCGTCTTCATGTCTTCGTCTCCTTGGGGTTGTCGGTGGGGCCCCGCCGCCGAGCGGCGGGGCCCCTAGCTGGACTACGGCCGGGCCTCGCCCTTGGTGTTGGCGAAGCCGGACTGCGGGCTCGCCTCGTAGGGGAACGACCCGAGGTTCGGGACGTCGCCGCTGTTGACGCCGTCGCCGAGCTCGACCTTGTTCCCCTTCAGGAAGCCGGCCATGACGCGCTCGGCCGCGTCGACGACGTCGTCGCCGAGCCGGCGGCCGTTCGGGAAGCCGCCGTTGTCGCCGCCGATCACGCCGAGGCGGCTGATCTTGGCGACCGGCGTCACCGGGATCGAGTAGTTGAGCCGCAGCATGTCGGCGACGGTGTCGCCGGTGTAGTTGAGGCCCTTCACGCCGGTGCCGAACACGGCAACGAGGTCGTCGCGGTTCTGCTCCGGCGCGTTCACCTTGTAGAGGTCGTTCATCAGCTTCGCCAGGATCGGCGCCAGCACGGGGCCGGCGTACTGCTTGTCGTTCACCGGGTTCGAGCGGTTCCACTGGTCCTTGACGGCGGTCGGAACGACGACCTCGTTGACGAGCGGGTTGCCGAGCCGCGACACCTGCGTCCAGCCGCGGCGGAGCTTGCCGTCGACGGTGACGTTCTGCCGCTCGGTGGAGGCCCAGACGCCGATCGTCGAGTTCTTCGCCTGCAGATCGGCGATCGGGATCTGCAGCGCGATCGCGTGGACGGCATAGCCGGCGAAGAAGTCCTTGCCGCCGCCGTTGGCGCCCGTGCCCTTGCGGAACGCGAGCAGGTCGAAGATCGCCCCGATGTCGCCGAAGAACGCGTCGTCGCGCTGGCCGGCGAAGATCGAGAGGCCGTCCTTCTGGACGATCGACTTCGAGACCAGGCTCGGATAGTTCGGGGTCGAGCGCGGGCCGATGTTGTTCGGCGGCGTCGTGCCGCGCGCGAACAGCTTCTTGTTCCGCCACATCGACCAGCTCTGGACGGTGTTGCCGAGGAACGCGGGGCCGGCAGTGCGGCCGAAACGGAACTCGTAGACGATGTCGGGCCGGGCGTCGCCCGTCCGGTCGATGTTGATCTTGTACTTCGCGGACGGCGAGAACGTGTAGTAGTTCGGCCCGGCCGCCGGATCCTCACCGGGGATCCAGTTCGAGACGATCGTGACCGTGTTCGGCCTGTCCGGGCTCCGGAACGCGTACAGGTCGGTGTTGTCGGCGCTCGGATCCTCTGCGATCAGCGGCGCCTCGCGGTGACTCGAGGCGGTGCCGGCGCTCGGGCCGGAGCCGACGACCGCGGCTCCCAGCGCCGTGATCGTGACTGCTCCGAGAGCGGCTGCCGCCAGGGCTGCCTTCTTCATGGTCCCACACTCCTTGGTGGTTGCTGGACAGCCCTCGTTCGACCGAGTGCGGCGACCGGTTCGGTCCCGATTTCGAAGCGAACCGAATCCGGCCCGCCGGCGAATTGGAGGCGTGCTCGCTGTAGCGTCAACGGTGCCGATGCGCAGTCGCGACCTCGCTCACCTCTCCGACGAGGCGCTCGTCGCGCTCGTCGCGCGGTCGGACGAATCGGCGCTCGCCGAGCTCTACGACCGCGTCGGCAGCACGGCGTACGGCCTCGCCCACCGCATCCTCCGCGACGAGGCGCTCGCCGAGGACGCCGTCCAGGAAGCCTTCCTCGGGCTGTGGCGCAGCGCCGGCTCGTTCATCCCGGAGCGCGCGAAGGCATCGACGTGGATCCTGACCCTCGTCCACCGGCGCGCCGTCGATCTCGTCCGGCGCGAGCAGCGTCGGCGCACGGAGTCGATCGAAGGCGCCCCCGAGCCGGCGGTCGGATCGGCCGAGGAGGCGGCCTGGCTCCGGCTCGATCGGGAGCGGGTGCAGGTCGCGCTGGCGCAGCTGCCCGACCAGCAGCGCGAGGCGATCGAGCTCGCCTACTACGGCGGCTACACCCAGTCGGAGCTCGCCGAACGGCTGGGACAGCCGCTCGGCACGATCAAGAGCCGTATGTTCTCGGGCTTGACGCGCCTGCGTGAGCTCCTCGACGAAGGAACTGAGAGGACGGAATGGACCTACACGACCTGACCGCGGGCTACGCGCTCGACGCGCTCGACCCGGACGAGCGCGCCCGCTACGAGGAGCACCTCGCCTCGTGCGCGCGCTGCCGGGACGAGCTCCAGGGCTTCTGGCAGGTCGCGGGTGCGCTCGGTCGCGCCGCCGGCGGCCCGACACCGCCGGCGTCGCTGCGCGGGCGGATCCTCGAGCAGGCGCGCGACGAGCGGCCCAACGTCGTGCCGCTTCGCCGGCGGGTCGCGACGCCCGTGCTCGCGTCCGCCGCGGCCGTCGCAGCAGTGGTGGCGGTCGCGCTCGGGATCTGGTCGCTCACGCTCTCGCGCGATCTCGACGACGCGAACAGCGTGCTGGCGGTCCTGAGCGATCCCAACGCCCGCGTCCACGAAAGCGCCGACGGCGAGGCAAACCTCGTCGTCACGCCGACCGGGCGCGCGGCGCTCGTCGTCCGGATGCTCGCGCCGGCCCCGGACGGAAAGGACTACGAGATCTGGGTCCTGGAGGACGGCGTGCCGCACCGGGCCGGCCTGTTCGAGCGGCCCGGCGTCGCAATGCTGTCGCGGCGGGTCGATCCCGGGCAGACGGTTGCGGTCACGCTCGAGCCGGACGGCGGCGTCGACGCGCCGACCGGCGACCCGCTCTTCACGGCCAGCTCGACGTAGCGAATCCGTCACGGAGCCGTGGCGGTTGCGTTCCGATGGCGTCCGTAGACTCGCCCGCATGAGCGAGCTCAGGCCCGCACTCCGACGGCTGTTCGGATTCGAGGACTTCCGGCCCGGCCAGGAGCAGGTCGTCCGCGCCGCGGTCGACGGCCGCGACACGCTCGCGCTGATGCCGACGGGCTCGGGCAAGTCGCTGACCTACCAGCTCGCGGCGATGCTGCGACCGACGCCGACGCTCGTCCTCTCGCCGCTGATCGCGCTGATGAAGGACCAGGTCGACAAGCTGCCGCCGGAGGTCGCGGAGCAGGCGACCCTGATCAACTCCTCGCTCGACCCGGACGAGGCTGCGGCGCGGCTGCGCGCCGCGGCCGAAGGACGCTACCGACTCCTCTATGTCGCCCCGGAGCGGCTCAGGCAGCGGCACTTCCTCGACGCGATCGCGGGGATCGACATCGGCCTCATCGTCATCGACGAGGTGCACTGCGTCAGCATGTGGGGACACGACTTCCGGCCCGACTACCTCTTCATCCGGCGCGCCCTGGACGCGCTCGGCACGCCGGCGATCTTGGGAATGACGGCGACAGCGACGCCGGCGACCGAGCGGGAGATCTCAACCGCGCTCGGCCGGGAACCCGAGGTCGTCCGCACGAGCGTCGTCCGGCCGAATCTGCGCTACGACGTCGAGATCGTCGACGGCGAGGAGGACCGCCTGCGCACGCTCGTCAGGCGGCTGCACGACCTCCGCGGCGCCTCGGCGATCGTCTACGCCCGCTCGCGCCGCAGCTGCGAGAGCCTGGCGCGCACGCTCCGCGTCCACGACCTCGCCGCCGTCCACTATCACGCGGGGCTCGAGCCGCAGGAGCGCTCGGCCGCGCAGGAGGCGTTCATCGAGGGCCGGATCCAGACCGTCGTCGCGACGACGGCATTCGGAATGGGGATCGACAAGCCGGACATCCGGCTCGTGGCCCTCTACAACTACCCCGAGTCGCTCGAGAGCTACGTCCAGATGGTCGGCCGCGCTGGCCGCGACGGCCGTGCGTCGGACACGCTGCTGCTCGCGAGCCGCTCCGACGCGGGCCAGCTGCGGCGGTTCGCGAGGTCGGACATCCCCACGGTCGCCGACCTCCGTGCCGTCTACGCACGGCTGCGGGGCCGGCGGGAGGTGCTGCCCGAGGAGCTGGGCGACGAACCCGATCCGCGTGTCCTCGTCGGGATGCTGGAGCAGGTCGGGCTCGTGCGGCGCGGCTTCGACGCCGGCCGGGCGATGCAGATCGAGGTGCCCGACCCGCCCGCCGACTCGGCGGAGCGGATCGACGGCCTGCTCGCGCGCTACGAGCAGGAGGCCCTCGCACGGGCCGACCGGCTCGTCCACTTCGCCGAGTCGCGGACGTGCAGGCACCGCCAGGTGGCCGAGCACTTCGGGGAGACGGTGGCCGAAGACTGCGGCATGTGCGACGTCTGCTCGCCCCTGGCGAAGCCGGCCGAAGCCCCCGCGCCGGCGACGGCGCCGCTGCCGGCGGACATCGCCGGCGCAGTTCACGGCGCCGTGCTCGAGCTGCGCTGGCCGCTGGGGCGGACCGGCCTGACGGCGATGCTGCGCGGCTCGATGAGCGCGCCGCGCTCGGCGCAGCGCTCGCCTCACTTCGGCCTGCTCGCGGCCGCGAGCCAAGCGGACGTCAAGCGCTGGATCCAGTTGCTCGAGCGCTCCGGAGCGCTCGAGTCGTTCGAGAGCGACGACGGCTTCCGCCTCCTGCGGGCGGTGCCGGGAGCAGAGCTGCCGCGGATCGGCTCCCCGGCAGCCGCCGGCCCCGCCGACGAGGGACTCTTCGAGCGCCTCCGGGCCTGGCGGCTGGAACGGGCGCGCGAGGACGAGGTGCCCGCATACGTGGTCCTGCACGATGCGACGCTGCGCGAGCTCGCGTCCGCGAAGCCCGCGAACGAGCGCGATCTGGCCGCGGTCAAGGGCTTCGGGCCGAGCAAGCTCGAGCGCTACGGGGACGACGTCCTCGCCGTGATCGCAGCCGCCTGACCCTCCATCGGGGCTACCATTGGCCCCTTGCGGCCGTTCAGCAAGAACAGACCGGTGCGCGGACGACGCCGCATTCGCAAGCTTCGTCTTCTCGCGCTGCTCACCGTCCTCTTCATCGTCGGGTCGGTGTCGTTCGGCTTCGGGTTGATCCGCGCCGTCGCCTCCGAGATCGATGCCGGCAAGCTCGATCCCCAGCGCCAGCTGGACAACCAGGCGAACGGCTACATCTACGACAAGGACGGGAAGCGGATCCTCGCCGTCCTGCGCGGGTCCGAGGCTCGGACGCTGATCCGCTACGACCAGATCGCCGATCCGATGCGGCATGCGATCGTCGCGATCGAGGACCGCCGCTTCTGGGAGCACGACGGCGTCGACCTGCGCGGTATCGGCCGCGCGCTGGTCGCGGACATCCGCCACCAGGGGGTCGTCGAGGGCGGCTCCACGATCACCCAGCAGTTCGTCAAGAACGCACTCGACCGCGACCAGAAGACGATCGCACGCAAGGTGCGCGAGGCGGCCTACGCCTGGCAGCTGGAGCGCGACCCCGGCGGCTGGTCGAAGAAGAAGATCCTGCAGGAGTACCTGAACACGATCTACTTCGGCAACGGCGCCTACGGCGTCCAGCAGGCCGCGCTCGCCTACTTCCAGCACGGCGCCAAGGACCTGACCCTCGCCGAGGCGGCGCTGCTGGCCGGGATCCCGGCCGACCCGACCCGGTACGACCCCGTCACGAACCCCGAGGCGGCGCGGAAACGGCGGGCAGTCGTCCTCCAGGCGATGCTGGAGGAGTCGAAGATCACGCAGGAGCAGCTCGAGCAGGCCAACGCGACCGACCTGCCCGACCCTGACAAGGTGCGCCTGCCCGGCACCGAGGGCCCGGCGCAGCACTTCGTCAACTACGTCAAGCAGCAGCTGATCGACGAGTACGGCCAGACGAAGGTGTTCGGCGGCGGACTCCGTGTGCAGACGACGATCGACCTCGAGCTGCAGCAGGCGGCACGCGACGCGATCTCGAAGTGGCTCACCCAGCCTGACGGTCCCTCGGCCGCGCTCGTCGCGATCGATCCGCGCGACGGCGCCGTCCGGGCGATGGTCGGCGGCAACAACTATCGCAAGAGCCAGTTCAACCTCGCCGTGCAGGGCGTGCGCCAGCCGGGTTCCTCGTTCAAGCCGTTCGTGCTCGCAACGGCGCTGCGCCAGGGGATCTCGCCGGCGACGCGCTTCCAGTCGGAGCCCCAGTCGATCGACCTGGGCGACCGCGACTGGGTGGTCGGCAACTACGACGACGTCTACTTCGGGAACATCGATCTGGAGAAGGCGACGATCGAGTCGGACAACTCGGTCTACGCGCAGCTGACGCAGCTCGTCGGCTCGAAGAAGGTGGCCGAGACGGCGAAGCGGATGGGGATCCGGAGCCAGCTCGACGGCTACTACGCGATCGGTCTCGGTGCGGAGTCCGTGACGCCGCTCGAGCTCGCCCGCGCGTACGCCACCCTCGCCCACGGCGGCCGGCGCGCGGACGGGAGGATCTTCGGCAACCGCCCGCGCGTGATCGAGGAGGTGACGGAGGACGGCAGGAAACGGCACAACACGCCGAAAGCCTTCAACGCGCTGACGGCGACGCAGGCCGGCGTCGTCAACTCGATCCTGCAGAAGGCCGTCCGCTATGGCACCGGCAAGCGCGCCTACCTCCCGGGCCGGCCCGTCGCCGGCAAGACCGGGACGACGGAGAACTACGGCGACGCCTGGTTCGTCGGCTACACGCCACAGCTGGCGGTGGCGGTCTGGGTCGGCTACCCGACGACCCTGAAGCCGATGCTGACCGAGTTCCACGGCGACGCCGTCACCGGCGGCAGCTTCCCGGCCCTGATCTGGAAGTCGTTCATGGAGAAGGCGCTCAAGGACGAGGAGCCGCAGGGCTTCCCGGCCCCACCCGTCCCGTATGTCGCGCCGAAGCTCGTCGTCCGCCGCGGCGACCGGCTGATGCTCGACAACGGGCTCTGCCGTTCGCGAAAGGAGGTCGTCTACTTCGCCGGGACCGGCCCGACCGCGACCGCGAACTGCCTCGAGAACGAGGTGCAGGTGCCCGACGTCCGCACACTGACCCTCGCAGAGGCGGAAGCCCGCGTCGTGGCCCAGCCGCTCACACCCGACCTCGTCTACAAGCCCGCGGCGCCGTTGCAGCGACCCGGGATCGTGGTCGACCAGGATCCGCGGCGCGGCTACCGCTCGTCGTACGACCGGATCATCCTGATCGTGTCGAAGGCGACCCAGGGCGTGATCCCGAACCTGGTCGGGCGTGACATCGCCGATGCCCGTCTGCGGCTGAAGCGGCTCAAGCTCGAGCCCCGGATCCTCTGGGTCGAGGGCGGCGACGGCGGCAAGGTGCTCGAGCAACGGACACGCGCCGGCCTTGCGGCTGCACCGGGCGTCAAGGTCGAGCTGGTGGTCTCGCGGGCGCGCTCGACCGCAGCGGCCGGCTGAGCCAGCGCGACCCAGCTTCCGCGTAGCGCCACGGCCGCTCCGTCGCGACGCTGATCCCGATCCGTGTGCCGGCGACGACATCCGCCGGCCGGCCCGGCGCGACGAGCTCGAACGGCGTCGCGTCCAGCGCGAGCCCGTCGTGCTCCCGCGACACGCCGAGCGCTTCGCAGAGGCGTCCCGGCCCGGCGGCCAGCAGCCGGTCGTCGCCGAGACCGCGGCGCGCGCGCATGACCTCGACGCCGTTCGTCGGCTCGAGCGATCTGATCAGCACGGCCGCGGCGCTGCCCTCCTCCTCGCAGACGAGGTTCAGACACCAGTGGATCCCGTAGGAGCGGTAGACGTACGCGTGCCCGGGCGGGCCGAACATCGACGCGTTTCTCGGCGTGCGGCCGCGGAACCCGTGCGCGGCGGGATCCTCCGAGTCGTACGCCTCGACCTCGACGATGCGTCCTCCGACGCCGTCGACGAGCAGCCCGACGCCGATCAGCTCGGGCGCGACCTCGTGGACACTGCGGGCGAAGAACTGGCGCGAGAGGCTCAGAACAGCTGCGAGGACTCGGCGGGCTTGCTGGAGGACTCGAGCAGCTTGCGCGCGCGGCGGCCGAGGTCGGCCAGGTCGACACGGCCGCTGGCGGCGTCGTCGGCCAGCCGCTCCGCGAGCGAGAGCGCCTCGTCGAGCAGCGGCGAGCCGGCCGCCGCCTCCTGCCCCATGTCGTGCAGGATCGTGCGCTCGGTGCGGGAGGCGATGATCGGGTCGGTGACGCCCTCGACCCAGACGAGCGTCCGCTGCCCGCCGCCGCGGCTGTCGCCGGTGATCGGCTGGAGCGCGTAGATCCGGTCGGCGCGCGCGTACTTGCCGAAGCCGAGGAAGACCATGCGGCCGCTTCCGTTCATCGTGAGGCACAGTATCCACGTGGAATCGGTTGCCGACTACCCTCGCCCGCCGAGGCTCGAGCCGGTCTCGAAGCGGATCCAGGTGGTGCTCGGCGGCGTCACGGTCGCCGACTCGACGCGGGCGCACCGCGTGCTCGAGACGACCCATCCGCCGACGTACTACGTCCCGCGCGAGGACGTGCTCGAGGAGGCACTCGTGCCGTCGGAGGGACGGACGACGTTCTGCGAATGGAAAGGAACCGCGACCTATTTCGACGTCGTCGCGGGCCACGTCCGAGCCGAGCGCGGCGCCTGGACCTACTTGGAGCCGACGCCAGGGTTCGAGCAGATCCGGGGCGCGGTGGCGTTCTATTGCCGGCCGATGGACGAGTGTCTCGTCGACGGCGAGCGCGCCGAGCCGGAGGCCAATCCGTACTACGGCGGCTGGGTCACCGCCGACATCCGCGTCTGACTCAGGCCAGCGCGGCCGCGAGCGCCTCCGCGACGCGTTCCTGGTCCTCGGCCTCGATCGCGGTGAAGAACGGCAGCGCCAACGTCCGCTGCGAGAGGTCCTCGGAGACCGGACAGAGCCCCTCGCGGAAGCCGTAGCGCTCCCGCATGTAGGCGTGCAGGTGGATCGAGGGGAGGTAGCGGGAGGAGGCGATCCCGTCGCGCTCGAGCTCCGCGATCACACGCTCGCGGTCGGTGCCGCGCGCAAGCGTGACGACGTAGACGAACCAGGAGCGGACATGGTCGGCGTCGTCGGCGAGCGGGACCTCGAGCCCTGCGACGCCACCCAGTAGCTCGCCGTAGCGCGTCGCCGCCGCCTGCCGCAGGGACAGGATCGTGTCGAGTTTCTCGACCTGGCCGATCCCGAGCGCCGCGCGGATGTCGTCGATCCGGTAGTTGAAGCCGAGCCGGGCGTGCTCCAGCCAGCCGCCGCCGTCGGCACGGCCCTGGTTGCGGAGGCTGACGAGCGAGCGCCACGTCTCCTCGTCGTGGGTGGTGACGATCCCGCCCTCGCCGGTCGTCATCTGCTTGTTCGGGTAGAAGGCGAAGACCGCGTCGACGCCGTGCGACCCGACCGTCCGGCCCTTGTACTCGGCTCCGAGCGCCTCGCAGGCGTCCTGGATCAGCGCCAGCCCGTGCCGCTCGGCAAGCTCGCGGAGCGGATCGAGCTCGCATGGGTAGCCGAAGATGTCGACGGCGACGATCCCCTTCGTCCGCGGTGTGATCGCGGCCTCGACCGCGGCCGGGTCGAGGTTCATCGTCCGCTCGTCGACGTCGGCGAACACCGGCGTGGCGCCCTCGTAGATGAAGCAGTTGGCGGAGGCGACGAACGAGTACGGCGATGTGATCACCTCGTCGCCCTCGCCCAGACCCGCGATCGTTGCGAGCAGGTGCAGCCCGCTCGTGCCCGACGAGACGGCGGCCGCGTACGGCGCGCCGACTCGCTCGGCGAATACCTGCTCGAACCGGTCGATCGCCGGGCCGAGCGAGAGTCGCCCCGAGCGGAGCACCCCCAGGACGAGCTCCTCGTCCCGCTCGTCCAGGAACGGGGACGAGAGCGGGATCCTGCGCGTGTCGACCGTCAAGCTTCGGCCGCGGTCGTCCCGACCTCGACCCGGTCGAGCCAGTGCCCCCAGCGGTCGCTCTTGCCGCGGACGGTGTCGAGATACGCCTTCTGCAGCTCGAGCGTGACCGGCCCGACGCCCACCTCGTGGTCGTCGACCGAGCGCACCGGCGTCACCTCGGCGGCCGTGCCCGTCATGAAGATCTCGTCGGCCAGGTAGAGGTCGGAGCGGATCACGTTCCCCTCCTCGACCACGTAGCCGAGGTCCTGAGCGATCTGGATGACGCTGTCGCGCGTGATCCCAGGCAGGATCGAGGTCGAGAGCGGCGGCGTCCAGATCTTGCCGTCCTTGACGATGAAGACGTTCTCGCCCGAGCCGTCGGCGACGAAGCCTTCGGCGGTGAGCAGGATGGCCTCGTCGTAGCCGGCCCGCTGCGCCTCGTGCACGGCCAGCATCGAGTTGAGATAGATGCCGGTCGCCTTCGCGACGTGCGGGATCGTGTTCGCGCCGATCCGGTTCCAGGAGGAGATCTTGGCCCGGATGCCGGTCGCGGCGTTCTCGTCGCCGAGGTAGTTCGCCCACGGCCAGCTCATGATCACGACCTCGACCGGGTTGCCCTTGGTGTGGACGCCCAGCTCGCCGTAGCCGTAGAAGGCGAACGGTCGTACGTAGCACTCGGCGAGGCCGTTGCGGCCGATCAGCTCGTGCATGGCCGTCCGGATCTCGTCGACCGTGAACGGCAGCTCCATGTAGAGCAGCTTCGCCGAGTTGTCCAGCCGCTCGAGGTGCTCGCGCAGCCTGAAGACCGCAGGCCCGTCGGGGGTCTCGTAGCAGCGGATGCCCTCGAAGACGCCGGTGCCGTAGTGCAGCCCGTGCACGCCTACGTGCACCTTCGCGTCGTGCCAGTCGATGAACTCGCCGTTCATCCAGATCGTTTCGGTCTCGCGCATGGAAGCCGTCTCCTCTCAGGCGGAATGGTAGGTGGAGTCTTGGACGGCGTCCACGGGCCGCGCGCGCGCGAGCCGGACGAGTACGCCGGGATGCAAGGCTGCCAAGTGGGTATCGGAGCCCGCCCCCACCCAGACCACGTCATGGGTCAGGAGGGTCTGGTCGATCAGGACGCGATCGACGTTCGGGAGCGGGAACGGCGCCACGGCGCCCGGGGCGAAGCCGGTCGCCTCCTCCACCTCGGCGGGGCGCGCGATCTTCGCCTTGGTCGCACCGACGGCGCTCGCGATCTTGTCGAGGTCGGCACGCCGGTTGCCCGGGACGAGCACGACCACCGGCTTGCCGTCGCAGACGACGACGATCGCCTTGACGATCTGGTCGAGCGTGCAGCCGGCTGCCTTCGCGGCCTCCTCGGCGGTCGCCGTCCCGGACTCGAGCTCTTCGAGCCGCGCCTCGGCGCCGGCCTCCCGGAGATAGGCGGCGACCCGTTCGACGGGCTCAGGCCAGGTCGCGCGCACGGCTGAAGGGTACCCGTCCGAGCGCACCCCAAATCCGCCTCTCGGGCGTGTGTCATCCGGGAACATCGATCCGCGGACCGCCTAGAGCTTGCGAACGCGGCGCCGGTAGTCCGCGTACTCGGGGAACCGGGCGGCGAGGTGCTCCTCCTCCACCGCCGCCTTCCGCCACCAGAGCGTTCCGAGCGCGAGCGCGCCGAGCGTCGCGGGCACGCTCGATGACAACCCGACGCCGAGGAAGAAGAGCAAGCCGGCGACATAGATCGGATGTCGGACGAAACGGTAGGGGCCTTTCTCGATCAGCTCGCCCGTCTCGCGGGGTCGCGGATACGGCGTCATCGACTTGCCGAGCGCACGCGCCGACCAGACGAACCCAGCCGCGCCGAGGACCGCGAGCGGGACCCCGATGAAGCTGAGCTGGCGGGGCCAGAACGGCGGCAGGAAGACGAGCACGACGAAGAGCACCATCAGCACGCTCTGGGCGACCACCCAGCCGCCGCCGCGGTCAGACGGTGATGAATCGGGCATCGTCGAAGCCCTCCCCACGGATCCGCGTCACGAGCTCGGGCGGCGGGTCGGAGTCGATCGCCAGCGCCATCAGCGCCTTGCCACCCTCCTTCGTCCGCGAGACGGCCATGTTCGCGATGTTGACACCGGCCTCGCCGAACATCGTCCCGACGCGCCCGATCACGCCTGGGATGTCGTCGTAGCGGAAGAAGACCATCCGCGGCGAGAGCTGGAGGTCGATCGCGAAGCCGAGCGCGCCGGCGAGGAAATGCCGGTGCTCAGGCCCGATGATCGTTCCCGAGACCTGGACGTCGTCGACCGCGACGGTGACGAGGCTCGTGTAGTCGCGCGTCTTCGCGGATCGCTCCTCG
>DASQKK010000070.1:0-5117 GCA_035630545.1 Gaiellaceae bacterium | reverse complement strand
GGGCGATCTGGTCGATCAGGGCCTGCTCGCTCGCGAAGACCTGCTCGTCCCGGAGCCGCTCCCAGAGCTCGACGACGAGGCGGCGGCCGTAGAGGTCGCCGTCGAAGTCGAGCAGATGCGGCTCGATCCGGCGCTCCTCGCCGCCGTAGTGCGGGTTGGTGCCGATCGAGATCGCGGCGCGATGGCCGAGCGCGGAGCCGGCGTAGATCCCGTACGCCGGCACGAGCAGCCCTGGCTCGACGGCGAGGTTGGCGGTCGGGTAGCCGAGTGTGCCGCCACGCTGGTCGCCGCCGACGACGATCCCGTCCAGCTCGGGCGGACGGCCGAGCAGCTTTGCGGCGGCCTCGACGTCGCCCGCGTGCAGTGAACGGCGGATCTCGGTCGAGGAGACGCCCTCGAGCAGCGGCACCGACAGCACCTCGTAGCCCAGCCGTTCGAGCAGCTCGAGATCACCGCGGCGTTTGCGCCCGAAGCGGAAGTCGGCCCCGGCGACGACGACCGCCGCGTCCGCCAGCTTCGCGGCCGCGAACTCCTGCGGCTCGAGCTGGGCGACATCGAGGGTGAACTCGACCACCGTCGTCTCGGCGACGCCGAGCTCGGCGAGCAATTCGAGCCGGCGCTCGAGTGTCGCGAGCGCCTCGACGAAGTTGCCGAGGACGACGCGTGGATGCGGCTGGAACGTGAGCACCCGGACGGGCAGGCCGGTGCCGAGCGCGGTCTCGATCACGCGGCGGTGCCCCAGGTGGACGCCGTCGAACGTGCCGATCACGACCGCGAGGCGCTGCTCGGCCATGCTCACGTCGTGGTCACGTCAGTGCTCACGTCAGCAGCGCCAGCGCCTGCTCGGCCGGGATCACGTGCTGCTCGTCGGCGTCCGCGACGCTGAACGGCCCCACTTCGAGCCGGCGCAGCGCCACGCAGTGGCCGTCGAGCGCCTCGGCGATCGCCCGCACGTACGTCCCCGAGCTGACCCGGAGATCGAGCGTGACGATGCCGTCCGTATACGCGATGACGTCGAGCGCGTCGACGCGCGAGCGCCGCAGCGGCATCTCCACCTCGACGCCGCGACGGTGCAGCCTGTAGGCGCGCTCACCGCCGATCTTGACCGCCGACGCGGCCGGGATCGGCAGCTCGATCTCGCCGCGGAGGCCCGCGAGCGCGCGCTCGAGCTCCTCCGGCGACGGTGCCTCCTGCCGCCCGACCACGGATCCCTCCGGATCGCCCGTGCTCGTGCGGGCCGTCAGGTCGACGTCCGTGAGATAGCGCTTGTCGAGACCGACGAACGATCCCGCCAATTTTGTCGAGCGCCCGGAGAGCAGAAGCAACAATCCGGTCGCGAAAGGGTCGAGAGTTCCCGCATGGCCCATCTTCGTCCCCAGGCGCGAGCGCACGCGGGCCATCACGGCGAACGACGACGGCCCCGCGGGCTTGTCGACGAGGATGATGCCGCTCGGCTCGAGGCCCTTCGGCGGCATCAGCGCGACGGGGCCGAGGCGGCGACGAACTCGCGCCGCAGGAACGCGGTGATCTCGTCGATCGTCTCGTCGCTCGAGAAGCCGGCCGCCTGGCGGTGCCCGCCGCCTCCAGACTCGCGCGCGATCGCCGAGACGTCGAGCTCGTCGTGCGACGCGCGGAGCGAGATCCGGCGGGCGGGAGAGCCGCCGCGAGGCGGCTCGCGGATCAGGGCGGCCATGTCGGCACCCTCGACGGCGCGGAGGAAGTCGATGATTCCCTCCGAGTACGGCTCGACCGCCCCCACATCGCCGAAGTCGTCGCGGAGCAGGTAGGAGACGACGAGACCCCCACCCTCGTACACCTGCGCCCGCTCGAGCGCCCGCGCGAGCAGCTTGAGCTTCGCGAACTGGACGCTCTCGTACACGCCCTGAAAGACCTTGTGCACGTCCGCCCCGGCCTCGACCAGCTCGGCCGCGAGCCGGAGCGCCTTCGGCGTCGTGTTCGCATACTGGAAGCGGCCCGTGTCGGTGACGAGCGCGACGTAGAGCGGCTCCGCCAGCTCGGGCGTGAGCTCGACCCCGAGCTCCCGGATCACGTCTCGCAGCACCTCGCCGGTCGACGAGGCCGCGGCGTCGACGAGGTTGACGTCGCCGAACCGGGAGTTGTCGTGGTGGTGGTCGACGTTGATCGTGAACGGCGCCGAGTGGAGCGCCGCGGCGTCGGCGCCGAGCCGGCTCTCGTTGGCCGCGTCGACCGCGACGAGCGTCCGCTCGGCCGCGTCGTCGGGGAGCTCGCGGCGGAGCTGCTCGAGCGGCAGAAACCGGTACTCGCCCGGCAGCGGAGCGGGGCCGGGCAGGAACATCAGGCTGTCCTTGCCGAGCGCAGCCAGTGCGAGCTGGGTCGCGAGGAGCGAGCCGAGCGCGTCTCCGTCGGGATTCTCGTGCGTCGTTACGAGGAACCGGTCGGCGTCGCGGATCGCCTCGACGACCGCCCCGAGGTCACCCTGCGTCGTCGTCTGGTCCGGGAGCGAGCTCATCGATCAGTTTTGACATCCGCACGCCGTGCTCGACTGCGTGATCGTATTCGAAGGTGAGCGTCGGGGTCCGCTTCAGTCGCAGCTCGTGCGAGATCCGGGACTGGAGCACGCCGTGGGCGGCGTCGAGGCGAGTCATGCTCTTGAGCCGCTTCTTCTCGCTGCCGAGGACGCTGACGTAGACGACCGCGTGCCGGAGATCCGGGGACGTGTCGACGCCGGTGACGGTCACGAAGCCGATCCTGGGGTCCTTGAGCTCGAGCAGCGCCTCGGACAGCACCTGCCGGAGCGATTCGTTGACCCTGCGCATCCGGTCGGGCATCCGTCTACGGTAGCGAGCGCTCTCGCTCAGTCGTCGTCGAGCGTGACGAGCTCGCGGCCGACCTGCCCCAGCTCCCACTCGCGCGAGGCGAGATATCGCTCCGCATCTGCGAGAAGCCGCTCTGCCTCGCTGGCAGCGCGGGTGACGACGGCCACGGTCAGGCGCGCCCGCTGCCAAACGTCATGGTGGTCGACCTCCGCGACCGCAGCGCCGAAGCGGTTGCGGAGCTGTTCCTTGGCGGAGCGGACGTACATGCGCTTCTCCTTCAGCGAATGCGCTTCCGGAAAGTGCAGCTCCGCCGACAGGATCCCGACCCAACCGCTCGCCATTCCCCCATTCAACCCTCAAACCCGGGACGCAAGTTGCCGATCAGTGGCCGTGATGGTTCACCTGTTCCGGTTTTCTGCGGTCCTGATCGCCTTCGTCGCGAGCGTTGCGGGCATCACCTGGACGACCGCCTCGGCGGAGCGGCAGATCGGCACGCGCGAGTTCTCGGAGCGCGACTCGGCGGGCGCGATGCTGGACGCACTGCTCGCCCGCGAGAGCGCACTGCGCGGCTTCGCCGAGTCGGGGAGCGAGGGTTTCCTCCAACCCTACGACGAGGCGACCGCAGCGCTCGCCGCCGCCGCCGACAGGGCCCGCGCCTTCGCCCAGGACGACCTCGAGAAGACGGCGGCGATCGCCGAGCAGGAGCGCATCGCCGAGCGCTGGGCGGGAATCGCCAACGACGCCGTGATCCGGATCCGCAACGGACGACCGATCTCGGCGGTGTCGACCGCGTCCCGCAACGGCCTGATCGAGAGCTTCGAGAAGCAGAACGACAGCCTCGTCGAGCTGATCGAAGCGGACAGCGCGGCGCGTCACGCGGACGCCGTCGAGCGCGCCGTGCTCCTGATCGTCCTCCTCAGCGTCGCGTTCGCAGGCGTCGGCGGACTGCTCCTCACTCGCATGCGCCAGCGCGAGACGCAGCGGCGACTCTCGGACGCGCAGTACCACGCCTCGCAGCGCGAGTTCGCCGAGACGCTGCAGGTGACGGAGAACGAGCGCGAGGCGCACGCGCTCCTCAAGCGGCACCTCGAACGGTCGCTCGTCGGCTCCGAGATCGTCGTTCTGAACCGGAACAACAGCCAGAACCGGCTCGAGGCGGCGACCCCGGTCGAAGCCGAGAGCCCGATCGCGGACAAACTCGTCGACTCCTCCCCGAGCTCGTGCCTCGCGGTGCGGCTGGGCCGGACCCACGCGCAGGCCGTCGACAACGAGCCGCTGCTCACCTGCGACCTCTGCAGCCAGCACGCACGCACGACCTGCGTCCCCTCGCTGGTCGGCGGCGAGGTGATCGGCTCGGTGCTCGTGGCGCACGAGCGGCCGTTGAGCTCGTCAGAGCGGGGCCGGATCGACCAGTCGGTCAGCCAGGCGGCGCCGGTGCTCGCCAACCTCCGTAACCTCGCCGTCGCCGAGGTCCGGGCCGCCACCGACTCCCTCACCGGCCTGCCGAACGCCCGCAGCCTCCGCGAGAACCTCGTCCGCATGGTGGCGCAGTCCTCCCGCTCGAATCTGCCGCTCTCCGCAGTGCTTTGCGACCTCGACCACTTCAAGCAGATCAACGACGTCTACGGGCACGAGAAGGGCGATCAGGCGCTGGCGGCGGCGAGCGCGGCGCTCCGGTCCTCGCTCCGCGAGAGCGATCTCGCCGGCCGCTACGGCGGCGAGGAGTTCCTGATCCTCCTCCCGGACACGCCGCTGGAGGGAGCGGTCGTGCTGGCCGAGAAGCTTCGCGACGAGGTCGCGCACGTCAACGTCCCCGGGATCGACCGCGCGATCACTGCCAGCTTCGGCGTCGCCTCGTTCCCCAGTGACACGCCGGACGGCGACATGCTCGTGCGGATGGCCGACCGCGCCCTCTACGCGGCGAAGGCCCTCGGACGCAACTGCGTCGTCACGTCGGCCGAGCTGCTCGCCCGGTCCGCGGACTAGGCGGCGGGAGCCGGCGTCGTACCGGCCGGCTCGTCGAGCGACGTCCGCTCGACCTGCCGCGTCTCGTACGCCTCGAGGACGTCGTCCTCCTTGACGTCGTTGAAGCCCTCGAGCAGGATCCCGCACTCGAAGCCTTCGGCGACCTCGCGCGCGTCCTCCTTGAACCGCTTCAGCTGCGCGATCGTCGTGTCATAGATCACGGTGCCGTCGCGGACGACGCGGACCTGCGAGTTTCGCCGGACGACGCCCGACGTGACCATGCAGCCGGCGATCGTGCCGAGCCGCGAGACCTTGAAGAGCGCCCGGACCTCGGCCTCGCCGATGATTTCCTCG
>DASQKK010000069.1:0-19301 GCA_035630545.1 Gaiellaceae bacterium | reverse complement strand
GGCGTGACGGCGTATCACGGGATGGAGGACGTCGCCTATGCCGTCGCCCGCGCCGGCTACAAGCGGGGCGCCAAGTACGTCGACGTCTTCTGGTGGGATCACCTCGTCAAGCGGCAGCGGCTCGAGCACGCCGACGAGGGCACGCTCGACTTCGTGCCGCCGTGGATCGAGCAGCGGATGCAGTGGCTCTCTGACGAGCACGCCGCACGCGTCTCGCTCGCCGGCACGAGCGCGGCCGTCTTCGAAGGGCTCGACCCCGCGCGCACCGGCCGTGACCTGCTTCCCTATGTCGCCGCGGTGCCGCGGATCGTCAACGCGCGGACGACGAACTGGTGCGCCGGGCCGTCGCCGAACCTCGGCTGGGCGCAGCGCGTGCACCCCGACCTGGAGCCGCAGGCGGCGCTCGAGACGCTCTGGGACGAGATGGTCCACGTGCTCCGGCTCGACAGCGACGATCCGGTCGAGGCGTGGCGCGAGCGGATGAAGACGATCGTCGCGAGCGCCGACCGGATAACGGAGCGCCGCTTCGACTCGCTGCACCTGCAGGGGCCGGGCACCGACCTGACGATCGGGCTGATGCCGAGCTCGAAGTGGCTCGGCGCCGACTTCAAGACCGTCGACGACCTGACTCATTACCCGAACCTCCCGACCGAGGAGGTGTTCACGACGCCCGATCCGGAGCGCGTCGACGGCCACGTCTCGGCGACGATGCCGCTCGAGTTCTACGGCTCCTACATGAACGGGATCCGGATCGAGTTCGAGGGCGGCCGCGCGGTCAAGGTCGATGCCGACGTGGGAGCCGACGCACTGCGGGCGACGGTCGCCAAGGACGACGGCGCCTCCCGGCTCGGCGAGATCGCGCTCGTCGACAAGGAGGGGCGGATCGGCCCGCTCGGCACCGTCTTCTTCGAGACGCTGCTGGACGAGAACGCGGCCACCCACATCGCGCTCGGCAACGCGTACACGTTCCCGGTCGAGGACGAGGCCGACCGCGAGCGCATCAACAAGAGCGCCATCCACGTCGACTTCATGATCGGCTCGAACGAGCTGGACGTGGACGGGATCACCCGCGACGGAGACCGCGTGCCGGTCCTCCGCGGCGGCTCGTGGCAGATCTAGTCCGGATCGTCCCCTACGACCCGGCGTGGCCGGCGAAGTTCGAGGCCGAGCGCGCGCAGCTCCTGCCCGTGCTCGCGCCCTGGCTCGCAGGCGAGATCCAACACGTCGGCAGCACGAGCGTCCCCGGCCTCGGCGCGAAGGCGGTGATCGACATCCTCGCCGAGGTGACAGGCCTCCAGGAGAGCCGGGCCGCGATCGAGCCCCTGCAGGCGCTCTCCTACTGGTGGGCGCCCTACCAGGAGGAGCGCATGAACTGGTTCTGCAAGCCCTCGCCCGAGCACCGGACGCACCATCTGCATCTCGTCGTGCCCGGCTCGGAGGCCTGGCGCGAGGAGCTCGCGTTCCGCGACGCGCTCCGCGCCGAGCCCGAGACGGCGCGGGCCTACGAGGAGCTGAAGCGCCGGCTCGCGGACGAGCACGACACCGACCGCGAGGCCTACACGGTTGCGAAGACCGAGTTCGTCGAGTCGGTGCTGGCGCGGCTGCTCTAGGCGGTCTTGCCGACGGCGACCGAGTGCAGGCGCTCGCGGATCTCCGCTGCGCTCTCCCCGAGGTCGTCGAGCCGCGGCAGCGCAGCCGCGCTCTCGAGCCCGAAGACGCGCTCGAAGAGCGGCGTCGTCCGGTAGCGCACGGCTCCGCCCGCTCCGTCGTCGCGCCCGGCCTCGGCGATCAGGCCGCGCTCGAGCAGCCCGGCTACGGCCGAGTCGGCGGCGACACCGCGGATGCGGGCGATCTCGGGCCGGCTGCACGGGCCGAGGTAGGCGACGATCGAGAGCGTCTCCAGCGCAGCCTGCGAGAGCCCGCGCTCGATCGGCCGCTCGAAGAGGCGGCTGCACGCCTCGGCGGCTTCGCGGGCGGCCCGGAAGGCGTAGCCGCCGGCGACGCGCTCGAGCACGATCCCACTGCGGCCCTCGCGGTAGCGGTCGGAGAGCAGGCCCAGGGCGAGCTCGATCCGCTCGACGTCGTCCGCAGCCGCGTCGGCGAGCTCCTCGACCGACAACGGCGCCGAGGCGACCACGAGCAGTGCCTCGACCGTCCGGGCGAGCTGGTCGACAGGGTTGGCGGTGATCAGGCGGAGCGGACGATCCATTCGGCATTCCTTTCTGTGTCTGGGCGAGAAACCCTTATCGGTGCGAACGGGGCGGGTTGGTCGAGAGCGATCTCCCCCGCCTTGCGCAGTTCGAGCAGCGCCAGGAAGGCGACCGCCTGGTCGACGCGCGAGAGCGAGCCGACCTCGGCGTCGAAGTCGAAGCGGCGGCGCGTGCGCAGGACGGCACGGAAACGATCGAGGAACTGCGAGACGGGCGGGAAGCGGAGCGCCATGTGCGAGAGCGAGACCTCGGGCGGCGGGGCGGCGAGCAGACGCAGCGTCGCCGCGAGCTGCTCGGGGTCCTGCGGCGCCAGCTTGCGCTCCGGCCTCGGCGCGAGCGCAGCCGGGCCGATCCGGAAGTAGCGGTCGCGCTCGCCGGCCAGCCGCTCGCTGAGCCAGGCGGCCGCCTCCTTCATCCGGCGGTACTCCGCAAGCCGGCGCGAGAGCTCCTCGGCCGCCTCCTCCGGCTCGAGGTCCGCGAGCTCCGCCTCCTCCTCCGGGAAGAGGGCGCGTGCCTTCAGCTCCAGCAGCGCCGCGATCAGGACGAGGAACTCGCCGCACGCTTCCAGATCGAGCTCCTCGCGCTCGGCGAGCCGCTCGACGAACGCGACCACGATCGCGGCCATGTCGACGTCGGCCGGCTCCAGCTCCTCCTTCAGGAGCAGCGTCAGGAGCAGGTCGAAGGGGCCCTCGAACGCGTCGAGGTCCAGCTCGAGCTCGCGCACAACCATTGCGCCCGAGACGCTAGCGGCGGGGTCGGACGCGCCCGCTCGGGACGGCCATCGTCTGTTTCGGCTCGATGCGCCGCGGGCCTCCGCGGCGGGAGGGCTGATCCCGACGACCGCGGAAGAACTGCCAGTAGATGAAGAAGGCCAGCGAGCCGATGAAGAGGATCAGCGAGACCCACGCGTTGGTGCGAAGCCCGCCGATCTCCCCGGACGGGTCGATCCGGAGCGTCTCGAGGTAGAAGCGGAAGCCGGTGTACAGGACGATGTAGAGCGCGAAGAGCGCCGGCGGCCGGAAGCGGAAACGGCGGTCGAGCAGGATCAGCGCCCCGGCAGCGAGGAGGTTCCAGAGTGCCTCGTAGAGAAAGGTCGGGTGGAAGGTCTCGTTGAAAATGTACTCGTCGGGCCTGCGGACGGTGTCGATCTCCAGCCCCCAGGGCCGGCTCGTCGGCTCGCCGAAGAGCTCCTGGTTCCACCAGTTGCCGAGCCGGCCGATCGCCTGCGCGACGAGGAGGCCCGGCGCTGCCGCGTCGAGCAGCTCGGTCACGCTCGCGCCGGCGCGGTGGGCGACGATCCCGCCGACGAGGATGCCGCCGGCAATCCCGCCCCAGATCCCGAGCCCGCCTTCCCAGACGGCGAACGGCCCCCACCACTCGTCGGGGACCTCACTCCAGCTCGTCGCGAGGTGGTACAGGCGCGCGCCGACGATCCCGGCACCGACGCCCCAGACGGCGACGCGGAAGATCAGATCCCAGTCGCCGCCGCGCGCGACCCAGCGCTTGCCGGTGATCGCGATGCACGCCGCGATCCCGGCCAGCAGCATCAGGCCGTACATGTGGATCGTCACGGGCCCGAGGTCGAGAGTGCCCGAGGACGGCGAGGGAATCGATGCGAGGAGCGTCACGGCAGACCGCATTGTGCCGAGTCGCGCAGACAGACCGCGGAGGAACTAGAGCGCGAGCTCTGGCGTTCCGACGCGCAGGCGTCGCGAGCCGGGCGGAGCTGGGCTTTGCACGGCGGGAGCCCGGCGGTCCGGGCATCAGGGCGCGAGCTCTGGCGTTCCGACGCGCAGGCTGGTCGTGCGCGGCCGGAGGGGATAGTGCGTCAGCACAGACCCGGAGAGCCGCGTGCGATCAGCGGGCGCGAGCCGGGTGGAGCCGGGCTTTGCCCGGCGGGAGCCCGGCGGTCGGGGCGTCAGAGCAGGATCTGGAGCGCCAGCTCGGGAGCGCAGCCGTTCCGGAGCAGGTCGATCGCGTAGTGGAGATCGACGTCGGCGCGACTTGCGAGGAGCGAGGCGGCAGTCGCCTCGTAGCCGGCCCGCTCGAGCTCTTCGGCGCGCCAGCGCTCGATTCGCTCCTGTTCCGTCTGAGTGGTAGTCGTCTCGGCCGCAGCCATCTCGTACCTCTTGGTCGTGTGTGTATCTGTAGTTCGTCCAGTGAAGCGAAGAGGTTGTCCCCCTTGTAGGGGATTGCGATGAAGCCGGGGTAAGGGTTTTGCAAATCACGCTGGACGGACATACCCTCCCGCGCGGGGAAACACGACGAGGGAGGTCGTCCAATGTTCCGGACGCGCGTGGTGCGCGCCCTGCTCGTGGGGTGCGCAGCGTTCCTGCTCACAGCCGGTGTCGGCGCTGCCGCCGACTTCGCACCGGGCTCCGCCGGGCTCGGCGATCCATTCTTCCCGAATGCGGGCAATGGCGGCTACGACGTCGCCAACTACGACCTGAAGCTCGCCTACGACCCGGGCACCGACGTACTCGTCGGCCAGGCCGTCGTCACCGCGACGGCGACACAGGATCTCTCCCGGTTCGACCTCGACCTGCGCGGCTTCCAGATCTCGAGGCTGACCGTGAACGGCGTCGCCGCCACCTTCGAGCGCGACGGCCAGGAGCTCGTGATCACGCCGCAGACCGGGATCCCGAGCGGATCGACCTTCAGCGTCGCAGTCGACTACAGCGGCGTCCCCGAGGTGATCGTCGATCCCGATCAGTCGATCGAGGGGTGGATCCCCACGGACGACGGCGCGTTCGTCGTCAGCGAGCCCCAGGGATCGCCCGGCTGGTACCCGTGTAACGACAACCCGCGCGACAAGGCGACGTTCGACTTCGCGGTCACTGTGCCCGAGGGCCTGACTGCGATGGCGAACGGCGTCCTCGTCTCCTCGACGACGACCGGCGGCAGGACGACCTGGGTCTGGAAGGAGACCGACCCGATGTCGACGTACCTGGCGACGTCGACGCTCGGCCGGTTCGACCTCTCGATCACGTCGATGTCGACTGGCCTGCCGGTCTACGTCGCGATCGACCCGCAGCTGGCGAAGGGACAGGTGCTCTCGAAGCTCGTCGAGTCGGTCGAGTTCTACACCGACCTCTACGGGCCCTATCCGTTCAACGCGGTCGGGGCGATCGTCGACTCGGCGAAGTTCGTCGGCTACTCGCTGGAGACGCAGACGAAGCCGAACTTCCCGTACGTCCCCAACGAGGCGACGCTCGTGCACGAGATCTCGCACATGTGGTTCGGCGACTCGGTGACGCTGACGGAGTGGCCGGACATCTGGCTGCATGAGGGGTTCGCGACCTGGTCGGAGTGGATCTGGAGCGAGGAGCAGGGCAACAAGAGCGCCGCGCAGTGGTTCAAGCAGCTCTACAACACACCTGCGCAGGACAGCGCCTTCTGGAACCCGCCGCCGGCGGTCCCCGGGACGCCGCAGTTCCTGTTCAACGGGACGATCTACTACCGGGGCGGGATGACGCTGCAGGCGCTGCGGGAGAAGGTCGGCGACTTCACGTTCAACCGAATCCTGCGCGACTGGGCGACGCAGAACCGCTACGGCAACGTGACGACACCGCAGTTCATCGCGCACGCCGAGCGGATCTCCGGCCAGGACCTGACCGCGTTCTTCGACGCGTGGCTCTACCAGGTGGGTAAGCCGACGAGCTGGTGAGCCGACGGGTGGTGGGTGAGCCCGGAGTCGCCCGGGCTCACCCCACGGCCATCAGACGGCGACGATCACCACCGGCTTGAACGTGTGCACCCGTGCGCACGCGGCGTAGGGGAAGCCGTCGTAGACGCCGAGCGTGTAGCGGCCGGCCTTCGGGAAGACGACCCGGGCGCGGTACGACCCGATGACTGCGGTCTTCTTCGCCTTGAAGGTGAACAGCTTGCCAGCGGCGTTGCGGATCCTGACCTCGGGCTTCGCATCCGGCATCGGCGTGCGGCCGTGCTGGAGGACGCGGATCGTGACCACCCAGGGCTGGCCGGCGGCGAGGCCGGGCTTCGGCTTGGAGCTGAGGCCCACCGTGGCCATGCAGCCGGCGTTGGCCGCTGCCGTGACCGCGAGCGCGGCGGCGGCCGTCGCGACGAAGACGAACAGCTTCTTCATGCGGCCTCCCTCAGTTGGATGGGCGCCGGCTCGGGGCGGCGACGGCGCAGCGCCAGGGTCGTCGCAGCCGCGAGCGACGCGGCCAGGCCGAACGCGAGCGCGAGCCATCCGTACGGGAGGCCGTCGTCCGTCGCGCCGATCGCGACGGGCTTGAAGGTGTGCGTCTGTGCGCCTCCGTACTGGGTGAACCCGTCGTAAACCTCGTAGGAGTACGAGCCCTCGGCCGGGAACCTGACCGTCGCGTGGTAGACGCCGGGCCTACCGGTCGGGGTGGCGGTGTAGCTCTGCACGACGTTGCCACCGTCGTCGCGGATGCGCACGACCGGCGTCACGCCGGCGAGCGGCGTCTCGCCGTGCTGGAGCACGGTGATGTCGACCGGCCAGTCCTGGTTCGCGGGCAGGCCGGCGGGCGGGAGCGAGCTGAGGCCCACGGTCGCCCAGCCGCCGGCGCTCGCGGCCGGAACTGCCACGGCGGCGACGGCGAGCACGAGCAGGAGCTTCTTCATCCGGACCTCCGTTCGGGTTGATGCAGCCGATACACCGCTCGCGCGGCGCGGGTTCCGCTACTCGACCGACTCGGCCAGCTCGAGCGCCTCCTCTTCGGTGAGATCGCCTTCGAGGCGCAGCAGCAGCTCGTCCCGGTTCCAGAGCAGGACGGTGCCCGCGAGGTAGGTGCGCTCGTCCGAGATGAACCCGTTCTCGTCGACGAACATGACGAAATGGAGTGGCCCGTCGACGTAGAGGCCGGGCTCGCCGCCGACGGTGACCTCGTGGATGATCGTGCCCTGCTCGGCCGTCTTCTTGATGAACCCGTCGTAGATTGCGCCCCGCGCCTGCGAGAGCACGAGCCGCGGGTGCGCCGGGTCGCCGTAGACCACCGAGGCGAGTCCGTCGGGCCGGACGAAGATCGCGTCCGGCTCCTCGTCGAGGTCGAGCAGCTCGAAGCCGACGCGGCGCTCGGCCTCCTCGCGGCTGACGCGCTCGCCGAAGTCGACGCGCTGTGCACGGACGTCCGGCAGCGTCTCGACGCGCTCGACCGTGGCCCCGCGGATGTGGAAGATCTCGAGGAAGGCGCTCCGTGCTCCCGGTGACAGCGCGAGCACACCGGCGGCGATGGCGAGCAGGACTGCGAAGCCGATTGCGAGCGGGCGCAGGCTCCAGGCCCGCGCGGGCCGGCGCTCGAATGCGAGGTCGAAGCGCGGCGTCGCCGGGTAGGCGATCTCGCCGCCGAGCTCCTGCAGCCGCCGCTCGAGCTCGTTCATCCCGCCTCCTCCAGCCGCTCACGCAGGCGTCCGAGCGCCCGCGAGGTCCGTGACTTGACCGTGCCTCGCCGCAGCGAGAGCACCTCGCCCGTCTCCTCCTCGCCGAGGTCGAGCAGGTAGCGGCACGAGAGCACCAGCCGGTCGTCCTCGCTCAGCTGCTCGAGTGCCGCCAAGAGCTCGGCGCGCTGCTCCGCGGCGAGAGCCCTCCCCTCGGGAGACGGAGCCGCGTCCCCCGAGGGAAGCTCGTGCGCCGCCCGGAGCGCGACGCCCTCGCGGCGGCCTTCGGCCCGGCGCCGGTTGCGCGCCTCGTTGGCGACGATCGCGAGCAGCCAGGGGCGAAACGGGGCGCCGCGGCGGAAGCGGGGCAGTGCGCGCCACGCCTTCGTCAGCCCCACCTGCGCGGCGTCCTCGGCCTCGGCGGCGTTCCGGGTGATGAGAAATGCGGTGCGGAAGGCGATCTCCTCGTGTGGTTGGACGAGCGCGGCGAAAGCTGCGGCGTCACCGCCACGCGCACGCTCGACGAGCTCGTGCTCTGTCGGTGGTCGGCTCACCACTCGTCGCTTCTACACCTGCGACGCCGCGGGAGTTCCGGCACCGTCAGGCGCGAATCGAGGAGGCGCCTGCGCCCGCGAACTGAGCTGCGGCGCGGCGCAGCGAGGCTGCGTCCTCCTTCCGCTCGAACAGCTCCATCGCCTCGGCGACGAGATCCGTTGGCGGCGCGCCCCCGTTCAGGAGCGCCTCCACCTGCGCCAGGTCGAGCAGGGCCCAGCCGTGGAAGCTGAGGCTGTCGGTCGCGGCGGCGAGCTTCACGGCCTCCCAGGCGAGCTCGCGCGCTTCCTCGGTGCGCTTGCGGCGGGCACGCACCTTCGCGAGCGCCGAGCGCCAGAGGAGCTGCGAGTAGACGTCGTCGGCGGCGGCGAGCTCGTCGCTCGTGAGCGCGAACCGCTCGGCCTCGTCGTCCTGCCCTTGCTCGTGCAGAACCTGCGCCAGCATCGCCGCCATCGTCGAGCGCACCTCGGTCTCGCCGATCTGCTCGAGCTGCTCGTAGCCCCAGCGCAGCTGCCGCTCCGCGGCCGGGATGTCGCCCGCCATCACCTCGATCCGCGCCGAGTTGACCGCCCGCGCCGCGAGCGGGAACGTCATTCCGAGCTCCTCGAGGATCGCGCCGCTGCGGGCGTGGTGCTCCTGGGCCTGGACGGGGTCGTCGGCCATGGCGAGCAGGAAGCCGAGCATGCCGAGGATCGACGCCTCGACCCAGCGGACGCCGTGGGCCTGCTCCAGCATCACGCGGCAGCGGGCGATCGCGGCGCCGACGGGCGTCGGCCCGTAGCAGAGGCAGGTCCCGAGCCAGAGCCGGATCTCGGCGACCTCGCGCTCGTCACCGGCGGCGTCCGCGTGAACGAGTGCCTGCTCGAGCGCGGCCTCCTCCTCGGCGAAGCGGCAGACGAGTCGCCCCACCTCGCTGCGCAGGCGCCAGGTGTGCGCCAGCCCGAGATCGTCTCCGTGCTCGACGAAGAGGCGCTCCAGCCGCTCGGTCAGGTCGACGATCTGGCCGCTGTGCTCCTCGGGCTCGAGCTGGAGCCTGACGAACTCACGGGCAATCTCGGCGCGGCCGGCCCGCAGCTCGTCGCCGTCCTCCTCCGCGAGCTCGAGCGCCTGCTGGAGCAGCGCGTCGGCCTCGGCCAGCTGCCCGAGCCGGACGAGCACGCGCCCGACGTGGGTGAGCGTCTCCGCCCGGTCGGCGCTGCCCGCGGCGAGCGTCGCCGCGCGCTGGAAGAGGTTGAGCGCGGCCGGCAGGTCGCCGCGGAGGAGGGCGCGCTCGCCGGCGGAGGTGAGCCTGACGTGCGCACGGTTCTGCAGTGCCGCGATCTGGTCGTTGATCGGGCCGAGCTGCGTTCGGAACGTGAACGCCTGCTCGAGGTGGTAGCCGATGATCTCCTCGTACTCCGCGGCGCGGTCTCCGGTCGACTCCTCGAGGAACGAGGCGAACTGCTCGTGCAGCTCCGAGCGGGTCTCCTTCGGCACCCCGCGATAGGCGGCGTCGCGGACGAGGATGTGGCCGAAGCTGTACGCGTCCTCGCCGCTGAGCAGCTGGGCGTCGGTGAAGACGACCTCCTTGCGCAGGAGCCCTGCGAGCGCGTCGGCGAGGCCGCCCAGCTCGTCCTCCGGCGTCAGCGCCCGGACCGCGCCCCAGCCGAAGATGCGGCCGATCACGGACGCGCGCTGGAGGACCTGGAGCTCGACGGGATCGAGTCGGTCGAGCCGCGCCGCGAGCACCGCCTCGATCGAGGGCGGCAGCACGACCTGCGCGATGTCGCCGACCGGCTCCCAGCGGGTGCCGTGCAGCGCGATCAGCCCCTCGTCGAGGAGCATGCGCGCCGTCTCCTCGATGAAGAGCGGGTTTCCCTCGGCGGCCTCGGAGACGCGGGCGGCGATCTCCGGCGCGACGTCGTCGCCGAGCAGGTTCGCGATCAGCGCCCCGGCCGCCGTCTGCGGGAGGGAGTCGAGCACGACCGTCCGCGTCGCCGGCGGGCTCGTCAGGAACGGGAAGATCTCGGTCAGGTCGGGGCGGGAGGAGCAGACGACGAGGATCGGCGCACCGCCCTCGTACTCGAGCAGGTACTGGACGAGCCGGAGGAAGGTGAGCTCGGCCCAGTGGAGGTCGTCGAGGAAGATCAGCACGGGACGCTCCCGCGCCAGCGACTCGAGCAGGCGGCGCACCGCCCAGGCGATCTCCTCCGGGCGCGCGAGCACGTCGTCGAGGCCGATCGCGCCGGCGAGCCGGGCGACGACGAGGCTCGCCTCGGGCACGCCGGGCAGCAACGCGAGCAGCTTCTCGCGCGCCGCGTCGCGGGTGTCGCCGTCCTCGATCCCCGCGAGCGGCTTCAGCATGATCGCGAGCGGGAAATAGGTGATGCCCTCGCCGTAGGGGACGCAGCGGCCTTCGAGCACGGCGGCGCGCTCGCCGACGACGGTGGCGAGCTCGTGGGCGAGCCGCGACTTCCCGGCGCCGGCGTCACCGAGCAGGGTGACCGCCCTGCACGTGCTCTGCCCGACCGCCTCCTCGAACGCCTCGAGCAGCTCCGCCAGCTCAAGCGAGCGGCCGACGAGCGGCGATTCGAGCCGGCGGGCGAGCCCGGGCGCGTCGGGCGCGAGATCGATCAGGCGGTACGCCGCAACCGGCTGCGACTTGCCCTTCAGCTCCAGCGGCTCCAGCTCCTCGACCGTGACCGCGTCGCGCACGAGCCGGTAGGTGGCCGCACCCATCACGATCTCCCCCGGCTGCGCCCGTGCCTCGAGCCGCGCCGCGACGTTGACCATGTCGCCGGTCGCGAGCGTGCTGCCGGTCGCGTTGTCGCCGGTGACGACCTCGCCGGTGTTGATGCCGGTGCGTGTATTCAGCCCGAGCCCGTAGTCGCGCACGAGCTCGCCGTTCACGATCTCGAGCGCCTCGCGCGCCTCCGCGGCGGTACGAACCGCGCGGAGGGCGTCGTCCTCGTGCAGGACGGGGAGGCCGAAGACGGCGACGAGCGCGTCGCCGGCGAACTTCTCCAGGGTGCCGCCGTGCCGGGTCACGATCGCCGCGACCTCGCCGAAGTAACGGGAGAAGATCCGCCGGATCGCCTCGGGGTCGAGCAGCTCCCCGAGCGGGGTCGAGCCGGTGACGTCGACGAAGAGGACGGTTACCGTCCGCCGCGTCTCGACCGGAAGCGCTTCCGGGCGGGCGTCGGCCGCGGCGACCTGCGGCGCGCCGCAGGACGGGCAGAAGCGCGCCCGTTCGGGCGTTCGCTGTCCACACTCGTGGCAGAACATGCTTTCGAGTGTAGAACGCTGCGCCCGCCGCGAGAGAAAAATCGCGGCGGGCGCTGATTCCGCTAGCCCTACAGTCCGTGCACGGAGTCCGAGACGAGCGTGTCGTCGAGCGGGAGGATCTCCCCGCCCTCGACGGTGAGGACGAGCCCGAAGAAGATGACCCGGTCGAACTCGAGCACCTGCCCCGAGGGACAGCTGAACCCGGTCGCCGCGGCGGCTTCGGCCGAACTCGGCACCGGCCCCGTCAGCAGCGAGCCCGTCGCGCGGCCGTTGCGGGCCGCGGGGAACTCAGCGGTCGCCGACAGCTCGCCGACGAAGGTTGTCTTGTTCTCGGCGCTCGGGACGTTGTCGCCGCCGTTGACGCAGACGTAGATCGCTTCGAACTGCGCGGTCAGGCTGACGGTCACGCCCTCCTTGACCCCGGAGACGACGATGTTGTCGATCAGCACCCGCGGATCGCCGGTGGCGGTCGAATCGGCCGCCGTGGCCGCGGCCTTGAACGTACTGTCCGCCGTCGCTGCGGACGAACCGAGGTAGACGAGCTCCGGATCGTCAAACCGCAGGAAATGCGGATTGCCGGCCCAAGCGGCGACCGCGGCGATCAAGCTCGCGACGACGACCGCCGTGAGCAGGGTCAAACGTTTTCGCATGTGCCTTCCTTCCTCGTATGCCCAGCTGAGACCCGATCCCCCCGAACCCACACCATGTCATCCTTTTGCCGATCCGACAACGGAAGTTAGGATCGGACCGTGCGGATGCGGAAGGACGCGAAGCTCGAGCTGCTCCGACAGGTGCCGCTGTTCGCCGGCTGCACGAAGAAGGAGTTGGACGAGATCTCGACGCTCGCGGACGAGCTGAGCCTGCCGGCGGGGGCGAAGCTGATCGAGGAGGGACGGCATGGCCACGAGTTCTTCCTTCTCGTCGACGGGAGCGTCGACGTCAGCGCCAAGGGGCGGAAGCTGAAGACGCTGAGCGACGGCGCCTTCTTCGGCGAGATGGCGCTCGTCTCGCAGCGCCCACGGAACGCGACCGTGACGGCGGCGAGCCCGATTCGCGTGCTGGTCGTGCACGAGTCGGGCTTCCGGCGCCTGCTGCACGACTCGCCCCAGATCCAGCTCAAGGTGCTGCAGACGCTGGCGGACCGCGCCGCCGAGAACGCGCCGCACTGAATTTGCGGCGCAAGATCAGCATCCGCGGAAGCGGATGCTGATCGCGCGAAGACCCCTGAAGGGGCTGCTTCGCAGCCCAAAGCACTTGGGTTTCCGACCTCTAGAATCCGGTGGTGGCCAGGGCCGTCGGGATCAACCACATCGCGCTCGAGGTCGGCTCGATCGACGAGGCGCTCGCGTTCTACGGTCGCCTGTTCGAGCTCGAGCTGCGCGGCCGCAGCGCCGGGATGGCGTTCATCGACATGGGCGACCAGTTCGTCGCCCTCGCTGAGGGGCGAACGCAAGCGCCCGACGGTGCCCGCCACTTCGGGCTCGTCGTCGACGATCGCCCCGCGGTCCTCGCCGCAGCCCGCGAGGCCGGCGTGAAGGTCTTTGGCGGCAACTCGTTCCTCGACCCGTGGGGCAACCACGTGCAGGTCGTCGACTACGCCGACGTCCAGTTCTCGAAGACGCCGGCGATCCTGCGCGGCATGGGGCTCGAGCTCGAGAAGACCGAGTCGGCGCTGCGCGAGCTGCGCGGCAAGGGCCTCGCCTGACCGGCACGTGACGGATCTCAGCCACCACGACCTCGTCAGCCTGCTCGTGCTGCTGACGGCGGGGACGGCGATGCTCGTGCTCGTCCCGAAGCTGCGGATCCCGTACCCGATCCTGCTCGTGCTCGGCGGGCTCGGGCTTGGCTTCGTCCCCGGCCTGCCCGAGATCGACCTGCCGCCCGACCTCGTCCTCGTCGGCATCCTGCCGCCGCTCCTCTACGGCGCCGCGTTCTTCACCTCGCTGCGCGACCTGCGCGCGAACCTACGCCCCGTCGGGCTGCTCGCGGTCGGGCTCGTTCTCCTGACGATGGTCGTCGTCGCGGTCGTCGCGCACGAGATCGTGCCGGGACTGCCGTGGGCGGCGGCCTTCGTGCTCGGTGCGGTCGTCTCCCCCACCGACCCGATCGCAGCGACCGCGATCATGCAGCGCCTCGGTGTGCCGCGACGAATCGTCTCGATCGTCGAGGGCGAGAGCCTCGTCAACGACGGCACCGCGCTCGTCGCCTACCGCGCGGCGGTCGTCGCCGCGGTCACCGGCACGTTCTCGCTCTGGGAGGCGGGCATCGCGTTCGTGCTCAACGTCGGCGGCGGCGTCGTGGTGGGCCTGGGTGTCGCCTGGATCGTCCGGCAGGTGCGCCGGCGGCTCGACTTCCCACCCGCCGAGGTGACGATTTCGCTGCTCACAGGCTATTTCGCCTACATCCCGGCCGAGCTGATGGGCGTGTCGGCGGTGATCGCGGCGGTCACCGCAGGGATCTACCTCGGCTGGTACACGCCGGAGCTGACGACGCCGGAGGTGCGGCTGATGGGCGAGTCGGCCTGGGAGATCGTCACCTTCACGCTGAACGCGATCCTGTTCACGCTGATCGGTCTGCAGCTGCCCGGGATTCTCGACGAGCTCGACGCGTACTCGGCCGCCGACCTGCTCTGGTGGGCCGTCGCGATCTGGCTGACCGTGCTCGCCGCCCGCGCGCTCTGGATCTACCCGGCCGCGAAGCTGCCGCGCCTGCTCGTCCGGCGGATCCGCGAGCGCGATCCGATGCCCAGCCCGTCTGCCCTGGCCCTGATCACCTGGTCCGGGATGCGCGGCGCCGTCTCGCTCGCGGCCGCGCTCGCGATCCCGCTCTCGACCGACGCGGGCGCGCCGTTCCCGGGCCGCGACCTGATCCTCTTCCTCACCTTCGCGGTCATCTTCGGCACGCTCGTGATCCAGGGGCTGACGCTGCCGGCGGTGATCCGGCTGCTCCACCTCGAGGACGACGGCGAGGAGGCGGCGCGCGACGAGGCGCAGGCTCGCATCCGGGCGGCTGAGGCAGCGCTCGTCCGGCTCGAGGAGCTGGTCGACGAAGAGTGGGTGCGGGAGGACACGGCCGAGCGGGTCCGCGGCGGCTACGACTTCCGCCGGAACCGCTTCTCGGCCTGGCTCGACGGCGCCGACGACGGCTCGATCGAGGCGAGATCGCGCGACTTCCAGCGGCTCCGGCGCGAGCTGCTGAACGCCGAGCGGGACGCGGTCAACGACATGCGCCGCTCGGGCGCGATCTCGGAGGAGGTCGCCCGCAGGGTGTCGCGCGACCTCGACCTCGAGGACGCGAGGCTGGAGATCTGACGACCGAGCCTGCAGTCTCGGTCGTCGACCTGCGCGTGCGCCGCGGCGGCGTGCTCGTCCTCCCGGGCGTCTCGCTCGACATCCGTGCGGGCACGGTCACGGGCCTGCTCGGCCCGAGCGGGTCGGGCAAGACGACGCTGCTGCGTGCGATCGTGGGCGTCCAGATCGTCGAAGCCGGCTCCGTGACCGTGCTCGGCCAGGCCGCCGGCGCGCCCGAGCTGCGCCGGCGCGTCGGCTACGTGACGCAGGAGCCGTCGGTGTACGGCGACATGAGCGTGCGCGAAAACCTCCGCTACTTCGCCCGCGTCCTCGGCGCGCCGCTGTCGAGGGTCGACGAGGCGATCGACGAGGTCGATCTCCGTGCACGGGCCGAGCAGCTCGCGCGCACGCTCTCGGGCGGTGAGCGCTCCCGCGTCAGCCTCGCGACGGCGCTGCTCGGCCGGCCGGAGCTGCTCGTCCTCGACGAGCCCACCGTCGGCCTCGACCCGGTGCTCCGGCGCGACCTCTGGACGATGTTCCACGAGCTCGCCGAGACCGGGCGGACGCTACTCGTCTCCAGCCACGTGATGGACGAGGCCGAGCGCTGCGACGAGCTCGTGCTCATGCGCGACGGCCTGATCGTCGCGGCGGAGCCGCCCGGCGAGCTGCTCGCCCGCACGGGCGCGGCCGACCTCGAGGACGCCTTCCTCGCGCTCGCGGAGGCGAAATGAGCCCCGCGCGCACGTTCGCGACCGCGGAGCGGGTGCTCCGCCAACTGCGCCACGACCGGCGCACGCTCGCGCTGGTCTTCGTCGTGCCCCCGTTCCTGCTCACCCTCTTTCGCTACGTGTTCGACGGGCAGCCGGAGACGTTCGACCGGGTGGGCGGGCCGCTCGTCGGCATCTTCCCCTTCACGTCGATGTTCCTCGTCACCTCGATTGCGATGCTGCGCGAGCGGACGAGCGGCACGCTCGAGCGGCTGATGTCGATGCCGATCGCAAAGGGCGACCTGCTCGGCGGCTACGGGCTCGCCTTCGCCTGCGTCGCCGCCGTGCAGGCGTCGATCACGTCCGCAGTCGCGTTCGGACTGCTCGGGCTCGACACCGAGGGGCCGGTCTGGGCGGTTGTGCTGATCGCGGTCGCGAACGCGCTGCTCGGGATGGCGCTCGGCCTCTTCCTGAGCGCCTTCGCGGCGACGGAGTTCCAGGCCGTGCAGTTCATGCCCGCGGTCGTGATCCCGCAGATCCTGCTCTGCGGACTGCTCGTCCCGCGCGAGGAGATGGCGGAACCGCTCGAGTGGCTCTCGAACCTGCTGCCGCTCACCTACGCCTACGACGCGCTCGAGCAGGTGACAGCGGTGGGCGAGACGGACGCGGACGTATGGATCGACGTCGGCATCGTCGCCGGCTGCATCGTGCTCGCGCTCGCGCTCGGGTCGGCGACGCTGCGCCGCCGGACTCCCTGACCGTAGGCTGACGCCGTGGCCGAGACCGTCACCTCGAACGTCCTCCGCGGCTGGCGCGAGGAGGAGTACGGCCGCTCGCACGGCGGACTACCGCTCCGCGTGCAGCTGCCTGCGTCGGGCGCCACGGTCGAGGGGCTGCTGATCGCGACCCAGCACGGCGAGGAGGCGGAGACCGGCCTGCTCGCACGACGGTTGCTCGAGCGGATCCCCGGCGACGAGACGGCGTGGGCGGTCGTCCAGGTCGCGAATCCCGACGGGCTCATGAACGGGACGCGCCAGAACGCGGCCGGCGTCGACCTCAACCGGAACTTCCCCTGCGCGAGCTGGAGCCCCGACCCCTCGTTCACCTTCCCGCCCGGGATCGACCCCGAGCTGCGAAAGCTGCCGAACCGCACCAGCCGCTCCTCGCCCGGCCCCGAGCCAGGGTCTGAGCCGGAGACGCGCGCTCTGATGGCGCTCGTCCAGGAACTGCGGCCGCGGCTCGTGCTCGACCTGCACGCGCCGATCGAGCTGATTCTCGTTCGCGAGGGCGTGCCGCCCGAGCCCGTCGAGCAGCTCGCGGCGTCGGCGGGACTGCGCGTCGTCTCCGAGCTCCCGGTCGGCTCGCCCGGCGCCTTCGACGAGTGGCTGCTCGAGCAGGGGATCCCGGCGATCGTCTACGAGGTCGAGCACGCGGCGCTGCCGCAGCTCTGCCTGCGCCACCTGCCGGGGCTCGAGGCGCTGTTGCGCGGCTAGACGATGGCGTCGGCGCCGAGGAGCGTTCGGGCCTCGGTGAGGAAGTCCGTGTCGATCGCGACCGTGTAGCCCGGCCCGAGTGCCAGCGTCTTCGGGCCCATCGACGTCTCCAGCGCGACGAGCACGCGCGAGGGGCCCGGGTAGTCCTTGACGAGGTGCGCGAGATCGCGGATCAGGCCGGCCCGTGCGGCGCGCGCGTCGAGCTTGAACTTGATCTCCGTCCGCTCCTGCACCGCTTCGAAGCCGTTCACCTCGATCGCGATCAGCTTCGTCTCCCCCTGCTGCTTGTGGTCGACGCGACCCTTGATCACGAGAACGCGGTCGGCGGTGCAGAGCTCGCGCGCGGCGGCATACGTGGAGTTGAAGACCACCACTTCCCCGGTCCCCGTGGGGTCGTCGAGCGTCAGGAAGACCATCGGCTCGCCCTTCTTCGTCGTCAGCTGCTTGACGGCGGCGACGATCCCGCCGACCGAGACGACCTCGCCGTCGCGCCGCCGCTCCATCTCGTTCAGCGTGCAGTCGGTCTTGCGGCGAAGCTGGTCGCGGACGGCGTGGAGCGGGTGCTCGGAGACGTAGAGGCCGAGCGTCTCCTTCTCCAGCTTCAGGAGCTCCGGCTTCTCGAACTCGCCGGTCGGGATCGCCGGGTGGTGCTTCTGCCCGGCCGACTCCTCGGTGTCGGCTGTGTCGGAACCACCTATGTCGAAGATCGACGCCTGTCCGGCCAGCCGGTCGGCGGCGTGCTTCTGCCCCCAGGCGAGCGCCTGCTCGAGCAGCGCCAGCATCCCCATCCGCGAGGCGCCGGTCGAGTCGAGCGCGCCGCACTTCACCAAGGCCTCGAGGGACCGTTTGTTGACTACTTGCGGGTCGACGCGCTCGGTGAAGTCCCAGATCGACTCGAACGGGCCGCCCTCGTCGCGGGCGCGGATGATCGCGTTCGCGGCCGACTCGCCGACGGACTTGACCGCGTTCAGGCCGAAGCGGATCTTCCCCTCGACGACCGCGAAGTCGGTCTGCGAGGTGTTCACGTCCGGCGGCAGCACCTCGATCCCGAGCTCGTCGCACGCGTTGACGTACAGCGGCACCCGGTCCTTCGTGCTCATCACCGAGGAGATCAGCGCCGCCATGTACTCGCACGGGTGGTTCGCCTTCAGCCAGGCGGTCCGGTAGGCGATCAGCGCGTAGCAGGCCGCGTGCGACTTGTTGAAGGAGTAGTCCTGCGACTTCTCGATGTCGTCCCAGAGCTGCCTCGCCACCTGCTCCGACGTCGCGTTGCCGATGCAGCCGGCGATGAACTTGTCCTTCAGCGACGCCATCAGCTTGTGGATCTTCTTGCCGATCGCCTTGCGCAGGTCGTCCGCCTCGGCGGGACTGAAGCCGCCGATCTGCTTCGCGATCTCCATCGACTGCTCCTGGTAGATCGAGATCCCGTACGTCGAGCCGGTGATCTCCTTCAGCCGCGGGTCGATGAAGGTGACCTGCTCCTGGCCCGCCTTCCGCTTGGCGTAGTTCGGGATGTACTGCATCGGCCCCGGCCGGTAGAGCGCGACGAGCGCGATCAGGTCCTCGAAGACGGTGGGCTTCACCTGGCGCAGCGCCTCGCGCATGCCCGAGGACTCGAACTGGAAGACGCCCATCGCCTCGCCGCGCGCGAGCATCGCGTAGGTCTTCTTGTCGTCGAGCGGAATCGAGGTCATATCGACGCCACCGACCAGCTCGACCGCCTTGTCGATCACGTCGAGATTGCGCAGGCCGAGGAAGTCCATCTTCAGCAGCCCGAGCGCCTCGACGGTGTTCATCGAGAACTGGGTCACGACCTCCTGGTCGGCGCCCTTCTGCTGGAGCGGGATCGTGTCGATCAGGGGCTCGGCGCCGATGACGACGCCGGCAGCATGGATCGAGTCCTGGCGGACGAGCCCCTCGAGCGGCCGCGCCAGGTCGATGATCTCCTTCGCCGCCGGGTCGGTCTCGTAGGCGGTCTTCAGGTCGGAGCCGGGCTTGAGGCAGTCGGCGAGCGTCTGCCCCGGCCCTTCCGGGATCAGCTTCGCGATCCGGTCGACGACGCCGTAGGGGATCTCGAGCACCCGGCCGGCGTCGCGGACGGCGGCGCGGGCGGCCATCGTCCCGAAGGTGATGATCTGGGCGACACGGTCGCGCCCGTACTTCTCGGAGACGTAGTTGATCACCCGCTCGCGGCCGTCGACGGCAAAGTCGATGTCGATGTCCGGCATCGACTTGCGGCCGGGGTTGAGGAAGCGCTCGAAGAGCAGGTCGTACTTGATTGGGTCGATGTCGGTGATCTCGAGCGCGTAGGCGGCGAGCGAGCCGGCGGCCGAGCCGCGGCCGGGGCCGACGCCGATCCCGTTCACCTTCGCGAAGTGGATGAAGTCCCAGACGATCAGGAAGTAGTCGGCGAAGCCCATC
>DASQKK010000068.1:0-15563 GCA_035630545.1 Gaiellaceae bacterium | reverse complement strand
TTGAACATGCTCATCGGCGAGAGGCTAACAGCCCTCGCCCGTGGCCGATCCGGCCATGTCCCAGGGTCTGTCCCTGGGACATGGCGGAAGCGGCCACGTCACCGAAAAATGAGCCGCCCCCTCTGCGGCAAGGGGGCGGCTCTGGGAGAAAGGCGGGGCCGGCGGGCGGCACGGCCCCTGTGTGGGACGAGGGCACGTCCTCGGCTATTGAGATGCCGCCCTTGCGGAAACCTTGCGCGAATCGAGAACTATTGTCGCTAGGTCTGCGCGGGCGCCCGTTTCCTGTTCGGCAGGTGGATCGCGCGCCCGAGGGCGACGAGGCCCGCCTCCTTGATCGCTTCCGACAGGGTCGGGTGCGCGGCCATCCCGTCCGCGACCGTTTCGACCGTCGCCTCGGCGTCGAGTGCCACCGTTCCGGCCTCGATCAGGTCGGTCACGTGCGGCCCGACCATGACGATGCCGAGCAGCTCCCCGTACTTCGTCTCGTGGATCGACTTGACCCAGCCGACCGTTTCCGCCTGCATGACGGCCCTGGCGTTCGCGACCCACGGAAACATGCCGACGGCGATGTCGTCGCCGTGGCGCTCGCGCGCCTGCGCCTCGGTCAGGCCGACGCCTGCGATCTCGGGGTCGGTGTAGATCGGCCGCGGCACCGCCGGGTCGCCGATCGTCGCCTCGTGGCCGCAGGCGTTCTCGGCGGCGACCTCGCCCTCGCGGAACGCGGTGTGCGCGAGCTGCCAGTAGCCGGCGCAGTCGCCGACGGCGTAGATGTGCGGCACCGTCGTCCGCCGGTGCTCGTCGGTCGCGATCCCGGCGCGGCGGTCGAGCTGGACGCCGATCTCCTCGAGCCCGAGCCCCTCGACGAGCGGGCCGCGCCCGATCGAGACGAGCATCAGATCGGCCTCGACGCTCTCGCCGTCGCCGAAATGCACGCGCAGCTGGTGACCCTGGTCCTCGACCCCGTTGCACTGCTTGCCCAGCTGGAGCGCAATCCCGCGCTTGCCGAACTGCTTCGCGAGCTCCTTCGCCGCGTCGGCGTCCTCCTGCGCGATCAGGGTGTCGAGCATCTCGACGATCGTCACCTCGGTGCCGAACCGCTGGAAGATCGACGCGAACTCGCACCCGATGATGCCGCCACCGAGCACGACGAGCCGGCGCGGCACCTCGGTCTGGGCGAGCAGCCCGGTGGAGTCGACGCAGCGCGGCGAATCGATGCCGTCGATCGGCGGGCGGAGCGGGAACGAGCCGGTCGCGACGATCGCGCTCTTGAAGCTGACGTCCTCGCCGCCCTCGACCGCCATCGTATTCGGGCCTGTGAAGCGGCCCCGCCCCTTCACCCACTCGACGCCGTTCGCCTTGAACAGGCTGGCGACGCCGCCGGTCATCTGCTTGACGACGCCGTTCTTCCACTCGACGGCCTGCCCGAAATTCAGCTGTGGCCGGCTCACCTCGACACCGAACTTGGCGAACGTCTCACCCGCCTGGTGCATCGCGTGCGCGGTCTGCACCCAGGCCTTGGTCGGGATGCAGCCCACCCGCAGACAGGTGCCGCCGAGCTCGGGCTCCTGCTCGACGCAGACGGTCCTCGCGCCCAGCTGGGCTGCGCGGATCGCTGCCGTGTACCCGCCGGGGCCTCCGCCCAGGACGGCGACGTCACATTCCATTGCTCAACCTTTCCGTCGGAAGTCTCCGCTCGATGCTAACGATGAGTTCCGGGCACCCGCGCCGTCGTAAGAGCACCCGGATGAATGGAGGAGTCATGAGAAAGGTCGTCGAGTCCACCTTCATGTCACTGGACGGCGTCATCGACAACCCGCAGAACTGGAGCCCGCCCTATTGGGACGACGAGCACGCGGCCTACTCGCAGAAGCTGATGGCCGATGCGGACGAGCTCTTGCTCGGCCGGACGACCTACGAAGGTTTCGCGGAGGCGTGGCCGCAGCGGTCGGGGGATCCCTTCACCGACAAGATCAACGCAATGCCGAAGCACGTCGCCACGCAGACGCTGAGCGACCTGACCTGGAACGCGCAGCCGCTTCGGGGCGACGCGGTCGAGGCGGTCGCGGAGCTGAAGCAGCGGGACGGCCAGAACCTGCTCAAGTACGGCACCGGCCAGTTCTCGCGGACACTGATCGAGAACGGGCTGCTCGACGAGCTGCACGTGTGGATCTTCCCCGTGCTCGTCGGCGGTGGTCAGCGCCTGATCGATGGAGTCGACGTCACGCACCTCGAGCTCGTCGAGACGACGTCGTTCGAGAGCGGCATCGTCGTCAACGCCTACGCGCCGAAGTTGGGCTAGAGCGACGCGACCATCGTCCACGCCTCGGCACCTTCGTCGACGACCGAGAAGCCGTGCCGTTCGTAGAGCTTGCGGGCCGGGTTTCCGGGCTCGACGCTCAGGCTCAGCTGCTCGTACCCGGCGACGCGCGCCTTCGCGATCAGCTCCTGCAGCAGCTCGTCGCCGATCCCGTGCCCGCGCTTGGAGGGGACGACGGCGATCGCGAGCTCGGGTGTCCGCTCGTCGACGAAGCCATAGCCCGGCTCGTCGAGCCCGAAGACGCGGAACCAGGCGGCGCCGACGGGGAAACCATTCTCGAGCGCGATCACGGCGGTGTCACCCGGCCTTCCCCACCCGCGCACGTAGCGCGAGACGAGCGAGCCCGGCACGCGCTCACGCCAGTAGTAGGCGTGGTGGAGCATGTCCCGCAGAAAGCGGACGTCCTGGGCGCCGCCCCTGCGCAGCACGACGGTCATGCGTCGAGAGACTGTGCCAGCTGGACGCGGTTGCCGTCGGGGTCGAAGACGTCCACGAGCCGAATCTGCCCGTGCAGCTCGAAGACGACACCGACATCGACTCCGGCTTCGCGGAGGCGCTCCGCATCGGCCTTGACGTCCTCGACGTCGACGTGGGCGACGCCGCTGGACTCCTCCGGCTCGCCCTCCGCAAGCGCGATCTCCATCCCGCCGTGCTTGAGCCGCGACCAGCCGTCCTCGAAGTCGACGAACACCTCCTCGAAGCCCAGCACGTCGCGATAGAAGGCCCGCCCGGCGTCGAGGTCGCGCACGCGATACCACACCGTTGCCATTGCTGTGAACCTACAGCGCGAGGGCCGGCTCTTCGAGCAACTCCTTGACCGTGCGCAGGAACTCGGCGCCGTCGGCACCGTCAACTGCACGGTGGTCGCAGGTGATCGTCATGCTCATCAGCGGCCGCACCACGACCTCTCCGTCGAGCACGACCGGCTTGGGCTCGGTCGCCCCGACCGCGAGGATCGCAGCCTGCGGTGGGTTCAGGACGGCGACGAACTGCTCGATCCCGAACATGCCTAGGTTCGAGATCGTGAACGTGCCGCCGGCGAGGTCGTCGCGCTGCAGCTTGCCCTCGCGGGCGCGGCCGACGAGCGCCGCGCGGTCGGCGGCGATCTCCTGAATCGTCTTCCGGTCGGCATCGCGGATCACGGGCACGACGAGCCCGTTCGGCGCCGCGACGGCGATCCCGACGTGCGCGGACGGGAAGCGGAGGATCTTGTCCCCCGTGAAGTGGGCGTTCACGGCCGGATGGCGCAGAAGGGCGGCCGCGGCGACCTTCGTCAGCAGGTCGCTGACGGTTGGCTTCGTCTCGCCGTCGCGCAGGCGGGCGACGAGCCGCTCGCGCAGCTCGAGCGAGCGGGTCATGTCGACGGAGACGGTCAGCTGGAAGACCGGCGCCTGCCACGCCTCGGTCAGGCGGCGCGCAATCGTCTTGCGGGTCGACGTCAGCTCGATCTCTTCGATCTCGCCGGCCGGCGCCACGACCGCAGGGGCCGCTTTCGGCGCGGCGACCGCGCCCCGCTCGACGTCCTCGGCGACGATCCGGCCCTCGGGGCCGCTACCGGTCAGCGTCGCGATGTCGATCCCCTTCTCTCGGGCCAGCCGGCGCGCGAGCGGCGAGGCTTTGACCCTGCCGTCGGGCCGCGCGGGAGCGTCGGCGATCGCAGCGGTCGCGGCCTCCGCCGACGCGGCCGCGGCCTCCTGGCCGCGGGCGCGCTGGTCGTCCATCCCAGGGGCGGAGGAGCCCTCGGTCTGCCCCTCGTCCTCCTCCTCCACTGCGGCCTCGTCAGACTCAGCCTCGGCCGCCGGCGCGCCGCCGTTGTCGGAGGGGACATCCTCGCCCTCGCTGCCGATGAAGGCGATCGTCCGGCCGACCTCGACCTCGCCCGAGTCGACGACGATCTTGAGCAGGACGCCGTCGGCCTCGGCCTCGACCTCCTGCGTCACCTTGTCGGTGTCGAGCTCGTAGAGCGGCTCGCGCTTCTTGACCGGCTCGCCCTCGCCCTTCAGCCACTTGACGATCGTGCCGGACTCCATGCCCTGGCCCAGCCGCGGGAGCTTGACCTCGGTCGCCATGCCCTAGCTCCGGGCCACCGTTCGCTTCACGGCCTCGAGCACGTCCGCGGCGTGCGGGACGACCCACTGCTCCATCGCGGGGGCGAAGGCGAGCGGCGCGAACTTTGCGCCGACGCGCTCGACCGGCGCGTCGAGGTAGTCGAAGGCGTCCTGCTGGATCACGGCCGTGAGCTCGGCGCCGAAGCCGCCGCGCGTGACGGCCTCATGCGCCGTGACGGCGCGCGTGGTCTTCTTCACGGACGCGACGATCGTCTCCTCGTCGAGCGGCAGCAGCGTGCGCGGGTCGATCACCTCGACCGAGATGCCGTCCTTCTCGGCATCCTGCGCCGCCTTCAGCGCCTCGGGCACCATGCGCCCGATCGCGATCACGGTCACGTCGGAGCCCTCGCGTATCACCCGCGCCTTGCCGAGCGGGATCGGCTCGATCTCGTCCGGCACCTGCCCCTTCAGCGGGTAGAGCAGCCGGTGCTCGAAGAAGATGACGGTGTTGTCGTCGTAGATCGAGCTCCAGAGCAGGCCGCGCACGTCCTCCGGCGTCGAGGGGAAGACGACCTTCAGGCCCGGCACGTGCACGAACCACGACTCGAGCTGCTGGGCATGCTGCGCGCCCGGGCTCCAGCCGGCGCCGCCCTGCGTGCGGATCGTCAGCGGCACCTTCAGCTGGCCGCCGCTCATCGTCCGGTGCTTGGCCGCCTGGTTGACGAGCTGCTCCATCGAGAGCGTCAGGAAGTCCTGGTACATGATCTCGACGACCGGGCGCATGCCCTGCATCGCGGCGCCGATGCCCGTGCCGACGATCGCCATCTCCGAGATCGGCGTATTGCGGACGCGCTCCGGCCCGAACTCGGCGAGCATCCCCTGGGTGACGCCCATCGAGCCGCCCATCTCGGCGATGTCCTCGCCCATGACGAAGACGTCGTCGTCGGAGCGCATCGCGCTCGAGAGCGCGTCGCGGACCGCCTCGCGGTAGGTCAGCTCAGGCATAGACGTACTTGAGGGCGTCCTCGGGCCGCGGATCCGTCCCCGCCTTGGCGAACTCGACCGAGCCCTCGACGATCGCCTCGATCTCGGTGTCGAGCGACTCGAACTCCTCGTCGCCGATGGCGAGCCGGGCGCGCAGGAGCTCGATCGGATCCTTCGTCTCGCGCAGCTCCTCGAGCTCCGACTTCTCGCGGTAGACCTGCGGGTCGCCGATGTAGTGGCCGACGAGGCGGTACGTGCGGACGTTGAGGAAGACGGGGCCACGGCCGGAGACGGCGTGCTCGCGGGCCTCGCGCGTGGCCGCGTAGACGGCCTCGACGTCCTGGCCGTCGACCTCGACCGAGCGCATGCCGAAAGCGACGGCACGTTGGGAGAAGTCCTCGATCGGGGCGTGCTGGCTCATCGGCGTCGACTCGGCCCACGCGTTCATCTCGAGCACGAAGAGGGCGGGGACCTTCCAGAGCTGGGCGAGGTTGAGCGACTCGTGGAACGTGCCCGTGTTGGTGGCGCCGTCGCCGAAGAACGCGACCGCGACGCGCGGCTGCTTGCGGAACTGGAACGCGAGCGCGGCGCCCGTGATCGCCGGCAGGCCGCCACCGACGACGGCGTTGGCGCCGAGGTTGCCCTTGGCGAGGTCGTAGAGGTGCATCGAGCCGCCGTAGCCGCCCGAGCAGCCCTCCTGCTTGCCGTAGAGCTCCGCCATCACCGCGTTGACGTGCGTGCCCTTGGCGATCGTGTGCCCGTGCGCGCGGTGCGTCGAAGCGATCACGTCGTCCGGCTCGAGCGCCGCCATGACACCCGAGGCGACTGCCTCCTGGCCGATCGCGACATGAAGGAAGCCCGGCAGCTCGCCCGCGCGGAAGCGCTCCTCGACCTTCTCCTCGAAGCGCCGGATCAGCAGCATCTCGCGGAAGAGCTCGTGCAGACGCTCGTCCGAGAGCGCGCCCGTCTCCGCGCCCGCCCCCTCGGCCTTGTCCTCGACCTTCGCCATCGGGCCTCATTATGCTGACCCCCGCATGAGAGTCGTCGACCAGTGGCGTTCGATCAGGTCGGAGCTCCCGGAGGACTGGGGCGAGACGAGGCTGAACGTCTCGGTCGGGAAGGAGGAGCAGCGCGCCCGGGCGGCGGCGCTGCTGGGCCCGGCCGGGCCGGGACGGCTCGGCGACGACCTCCGTCTCTCGGTGCACCGGGCCGGCGGCGGGATCGGGCCGGACCAGGCCGACAAGCTCTTCCGCAAGCTCGACGACGAGCGGATCCGCGCGACGCTGTCGCTCGTCGCGGTCGGCGAGCGGAAGGCGCGCGAGGAGGCTCCGCGCGAAGCCGTCGCGGCGCAGTGGGACACGGCGCTGGCGACCCTGCCCGCGGACTGGAGCGACCTCCTCTGCGAGTTCCAGCTGACCTCGACCGACCACCTGGCCCGGGCGGCTCTGCTGTCGGCGCCGATCAATCCGACCCGCGTGCCGGATCGCGCCGCCTTCCGCTTCCGCGTCGCCCGGCGGTTCGGCTACGGCGCGTCGTCGGAGATGACCCGGCGCTGCCTCGAGCGCCTCGATGCCGAGAGGATCCCCGCCAGGCTGACGCTCCTGCACGTCCTCTCCGACACGCATAACGTCGCCACGCAGGGCCCGGTCTGGCGCGTTGCCGGTAAGGCCGTCTAGCGTGGCGGGCGATCCCGTCTCCTGGTTCCTGATCGAGCCGGGCTGGACCGTCTACGACGCGGCGGGCGAGAAGTTCGGCAAGGTGAAAGAGGTGCTCGCCGACGAGCAGACGGACATCTTCCACGGCGTGCTCGTCGAGCGCGGGCTGCTCGGCGCCGACGAAGAGATCGTGGCCGACCGGATCGCCGAGATCCACGACGGCGACCTCCATCTGACCTAGTCGCGCACGTTTGCCGCAAGGGCCGCTCGGCAACGCTCTGCCCATGCCCCGGATCGCCTTCAACCCGGGCCGCGACCGCTGAGTTGTCCTCGCCCGCGGTCGAGATCGGCCGGGTCCCGTCGAGCCCGTGGCGGCTGTCGCCGCGGGAGTGGGTCACCGTCTTCAAGCGAACCTTCAAGGCCTTTCTCGCCGACGACGCGATGGGGCTCTCCGCGCAGGTCGCGTTCAGCTCGCTGCTCGCGTTCTTCCCCGCGGTCGTCTTCCTCGTCGGCCTGCTCGACCTGATCGGCGCCTACGGCACGCTCGAGGACTTCCTGGCGCCGGTCGCTCCGGGCGAGGTCATCGACACGATCGAGACACTCCAGTCGGACACCTCGCGATCGACGTCGGTGGTCGCGTTCGTGGTCGGAGCCGCGGGCGCCATCTGGGCGGCGAGCGGGGCGATGAACGCCGTGATCAAGGCCGTCAACCGCGCCTACGACCGCGTCGAGACGCGAGCCTTCTGGCAGACGCGGCTGATCGGGATCTTCCTCGTCGGGCTGATGGGGCTCGTGCTCGCCGGCCTGCTCCTGCTGATCGTCTTCGGCGGCCCGCTCGGCACGGCGATCGCCGACGAGGCGGGGCTCGGCGGCGCGTTCGAGCTGCTCTGGTCGATCCTCCGCTGGCCGCTCGCCTTCCTCGCGATCCTGACGTTCTTCGCGCTCGTGTACGTCCTGGGTCCGAACCTGGCCGTCCGCAGCTGGAAGTGGTTGACGCCCGGTGCTCTCTTCGGGAGCGTCATGTGGCTCGCCCTCTCCGGCCTCTTCGCCCTCTACACGAGCTTTTCCGACTCGTACTCGAGGACGTACGGCGCGCTCGCCAGCGGGATCGTCCTCCTGCTCTGGCTGCACTACTCGGCCTTCGCGCTCCTCTTCGGCGCGGAGCTCAACTCCGAGCTCGACCGCCAGGCGGAGATCCGCGCCGCCGGCGGCGACCGCGCCGGCCTGATCAAGCCGAGCCGGCGGACGGGCTAGGTGACCCGGACGGAGCCCTTCACCGTCTTCGGCGCCTTGTCCGAGTAGAACCGGAGCAACCCCTTCGCGAGCTTCAGCTTCCAGGTGGTCGTACCGACGGCCGCCACGGACGAGCGCCTGTTGACGCCCTTGCCGACGAGATGGAAGTTGTGCAGCTTCGAGCGGTCGCGGACGACGATCGAGTACGTGCCTGCCTTGACGCCGTGGTGCAGCGCCGCTCCGCTCGCGCTTCGGAGCGAGATCGTGCTCTTCGGGCCGACGGTGGCGAGCAGCTTCGGCGTCGCGGGTGGCGGCGTCGGCGTCGTCGCCGGCGGCGGGTTGCCGACCGTGAAGCGCTGGAACATCTGCGTCGAGTGCGGGTCGCACTGGACTGTGTAGCGACCTTCCCGGAACGTGACCGTCCAGGTCACGGTCCCGGTCGTCTCCACCTGCGTGAACTCCTCGACGCCGGGGCCGAAGAGGCGGAAGTTGTGCTCGTCCGAGAGATCGCGCACCGTGATCTCGTAGGCCCCGGGGTCCAGCTGCGTGACCAGGCGGCCGCCTGCGTCCGCGAGCGTGATCGTAAAGCCGGGGCCGACCGTGCCGACGAGCGGAACGGACTGCGCCGGGGCCGTCGCCGCACCCGGGACGAGCACGAGTGCCGCACTGGCGGCGACGAAGAAACCCCGTAGGCGCATCGTCACTGTCTACGCAGTCCGGCCCGGACCGGATTGCCGCCTACGCGCGCAGCTCGGCGCCGAAGCGCTCGGCGAGCGACGCGACGATCCGCTCGCGCAGCCTCGCCGCGTCCTCGTCGGACAGGGTTCGATCCGGCGATTGGAAAGCCGCCGCCAGTGCGATCGACTTCTTGCCCTCGCCCACCTGCTCGCCGCGATAGACGTCGAAGACGCGCAGATCGCGCAGCTCCGGGCCGGCCGCCTCACGCGCGGCCGCGATCAGATCCCCGGCCGCGACGGACTCGTCGACCCGGAACGCGAGGTCCTGCTTGACGGCGGGGTAGGTGATCACGTCGGTGTACTCGACGAACTCCGGAGCGGCTGCGAACAGCGCATCGAGGTCGAACTCGAAGAAGCCCCAGTCGCCCGGGAGCTCGGTGAGCTCGCCGTAGTCCGTCAGCGCCGACCGGCCCGGGCCGCGCTCGACCACCTGAAGCGGCACGCCGAGCGCGTGGTGCACCAGCTCCGCGGCCCCCTTCGCGCGGAAGAAGCCGCCCTCGGTGATGGCGGCGACGTGCCAGCTCTCCTCGGGCAGCGGCTCGCCGGAGGAGTGGAAGACACGAGCGAGCTCGAACAACGCGATCTCCTCGACCCCCGCGTTGTGGTTCCGTTCCGCGGACTCGAGGAGGCCGAGACGCATGTCCTTCCGCAGCGCCGCCATATTGACGGTGTACGGCTCCTCGAGCAGGAACAGCCCGGGAGCGGGCGGCACGAGGCTCCACGTGTAGGCCTCCGAGAACCCGGCGCCGGAGAGAACGTCCTCGACCAGCCGTCGGAGGCGCTGCTCCCGCGAGAGCTGAACCGAGGCGGCATCCCGCGCCGGCAACGTCGAGGGCACCTCCTCGATCCTGAACCGCACGACCTCCTCGACGAGGTCGACCGGCCGGTTGACGTCGAGTGCGCGCCAGGTCGGCACCGTCACCTGGTCGCCGTCGAGCTCGAAGCCGAGCCGGCCGAGCGTCTCGCGCTGCTCCGCCTCGGGGATGCTCATGCCGCTGAGGCGCTCCGCCAGCTCCGGCCGTAGCCGCACGACCGAACGCTCGGGCAGCGTCCCCTGGACGTCGGACTCCCCCGTCAGCCGCGCTCCGGTCAGCGAGACGACCAGCTCGCTCGCGTAGACCGCCGACTGCCCGGCCGCGTACGGGTCGACGCCCTTCTCGAAGCGCGTCGAGGCCTCGCTGCGGAGCCGGAGGCGCCGTGAGGCTCTCAGCACGGTGAGCGGGTCGAAGTTCGCCGCTTCGAGCAGGAGCTCGGTCGTCTCGTCGCGCACCTCGCTGTCCTCCCCGCCCATGATCCCGGCGATCGCGACCGGCCGGCTGGCGTCGGCGATCACGAGGTCCGCGGGATCGAGCACGCGCTCGTGACCGTCGAGCGTGACGATCTTCTCCCCCGCAGCGGCGCGCCGGACGACGATGCGCTCCTCGTCGAGCAGTGTGATGTCGAAGAAGTGAAGCGGCGAGCCGAGCGCCAGCATCACGTAGTTCGTGACGTCGACGATGTTCGAGATCGGGCGCATGCCGGCGGCCAGCAGGCGCGCCTTCAGCCAGGCGGGGCTCGGCTCGACACGCGCGCCGCGGAAGACACGGCCGATGTAGCGTGGGCACGCCTCGAGATCCTCGACGCGGATGTCGACCCGCTCGTCTCCGTCGGGTTCGGGGTCGCTCCCGGGCACCGGTGACAGCTCGCCGCCCGTCAGGGCAGCGACCTCGCGTGCGATCCCGTACACGGACGTCAGGTCCGGACGGTTGAAGCCCGTCTCGATCTCGAGCACCGTCTCCGTCAACGGCAAGACGTCGGCGAGCAGCGTCCCTGGCTCGATCCCGTCTGCGAGCACCATGATCCCGCTGTGGTCAGCGCCGAGCTCGAGCTCGCGCTCCGACAGGATCATTCCGCGCGAGAGCTCGCCGCGGAGCTTCGCCTCGCCCAGGGGTTCGGCCGCGCCGGGCAGGAGCGCGCCGGGGAGCGCGACGGCGACCGTCGCGCCGGCGCCGAAGTTCCAGGCGCCGCAGACGATCTGGCGCGGCTCGCCCTCGCCGACGTCGACGCGGCAGAGCTGCAGCCGGTCTGCGTTCGGGTGCTTGCCCGCCTCGACGACGCGTCCGACGAGGAAGCGGCCGAGGTTGCCGTCCGTGTCGGCGACGCCCCGCTGGACGATCCTGTCGACCTCGCAGCTCGTGAAGACGAGCTTCGCCGCGAGCCGCTCGACCGGCCAGTCGAATGCGACGTACTCGCGCAGCCAGGAGACCGGGACCTTCAAAACTGTCGCACCATGCGAAGGTCGTTCTCCCAGAAGAGGCGCAAGTCGGGAAGCCCGTGGCGCAGGAACGCGATCCGGTCGATCCCGAGCCCGAAGGCGAACCCCGACCACTCCTCCGGGTCGTAGCCGACCGCCTCGAACACGTTCGGGTCGACGACGCCCGCGCCGCCCATCTCGATCCAGCCGGAGTGCTTGCAGACGGCGCAGCCGGCTCCGTCGCAGAGGTAGCAGGTGATGTCGAACTCGACCGACGGTTCCGTGAACGGGAAGAAGCTGGTGCGCATGCGCACCTCGCGGCGGCCGAAGATCGCGCCGACGAAGAGCTCGATCGTGCCGCGCAGGTCGGCAAGGGTGATGCCCCGGTCGACGGCGAGCCCTTCGACCTGGTGGAAGACGGGCGTATGCGTCGCGTCGAGCGGGTCGCGGCGGTAGGTGCGGCCGAGCGAGACGAGGTAGACCGGCGGCCCCTGCGCCTGCATCGCCCTGATCTGCGACGGCGAGGTGTGGGTGCGCAGCAGCGTCTCGGCGTCGAGGTAGAAGGTGTCGCGCGGATCTCGGGAGGGGTGCGCCTCGGGCTGGTTCAGCGCGTCGAAGTTGTGCCAGACGGTTTCGACCTCGCGACCGTCGTAGACCTCGTACCCCATCCCGAGGAAGACGTCCTCGATCCGGCGGCGCAGCTGTGTGATCAAGTGGAGGCTGCCACGCCGAAACGGCTCGCCGGGGAGCGTCGGATCGAACGGCTCCCGGTCCTCCTGCGCCGCGCTCGCAAGCTCGGTCTCACGTCCGGCGAGCGCCTCCTCGATCGCGGCTCGGGCAGCGTTCAGCGCCATCCCGGTCTCGCGGTCGCGCACCTCCCGGAGCGCCAGCTTCAGCTCGCTCTTCCGGCCGAGATAGCGGACGCGCAGCTCCTCGAGCGTGTCGCCGTCCGCGGCCGCGGCGATCGCGGTCCGCGCCTCGTTTTCGAGCGCCGTGGCGTCCATCGAGCGACGATAGCATCGGCTTCGTGAGCCTCTACGACGCCTTCGCGCCCATCTACGACGACTGGTCGGCGCACATGACCGAGGACGTAGCCTTCTACGTCGAGCTCGCCCGCGAGACGGACGGCCCGCTGGTCGAGCTCGCCGTCGGCAGCGGCCGCGTCGCGATCCCGGTCGCCCGCGAGACCGGCCGGCGCGTACTCGGGATCGACTCCTCGCCGGCGATGCTCGCGCAGGCGCGCGAGCGGGCGGCAGCGGCCGGCGTCGACCTCGAGCTGCGCGAGGGCGACATGCGCGACTTCGAGCTCGAGGAGCCCGCCGAGCTGATCTACGTCCCGTTCCGCTCGCTCGGCCACCTGCCCACCTGGGCCGACCGCCGCCGCGTCTTCGAGCGCGCCTTCGCCTCGCTCCGCCCGGGCGGCCGCTTCGCCTGGAACTTCTTCGTCTTCGACCCCAAGATCGCGGCGGCGAACGACGGCGCGTGGCTCGAGCACAACGGCATCCGCCACCGGATCGACCACGCCAAGCACGACAACCGCATCGACGTCACGCTCGAGAGCGGCGACGCGATCTCGCTCTGGTGGCTGAACCGCTCAGAGTGGGAAGGCCTGATCGAGACGGCCGGATTCGAGGTCGAGGCGCTCTACGGCGGGTTCGACCGCCGGCCGTTCGACGAGAACGCGAACGAATTCGTCTGGGTTGTCCGCAAGCCCGGGGGAGTCTGATGGGGCGAGCAGCGTCGTCTGACGACACAGCCGAGGTTCCATCAGGCTCCCCCTATAACCCAATCGCACGGCTCTACGACGCGTGGAGTGCCAGCGTCACCGAGGACGTCGAGTTCTACGTGCAGGAGGCGCGCGCCGCAGGCGGGCCGGTCGTCGAACTCGCGTGCGGCACCGGCCGGATCACGGTGCCGATCGCGAAGGCGGGCATCCGCGTGATCGGCGTCGATGGCTCGACGGCGATGCTCGAGGTGGCGCGAGAGTACGCGGCCGCGGAGGAGGTCGAGCTCGACCTCCGCCACGGCGACATGCGTGAGCCGCCGGTCTCCGAGCGCGTCCCGCTCGTCCTGATCCCCTTCCGCTCGCTGCTGCACATGACGACGGAGAGCGAGCGGCTGCGCGCGCTCCGTGCCGCCCGCGAGCTGCTCCTTCCCGGCGGGCGGCTCGTCTTCGACGTTTTCGCCCCGAGCGCCGAGGACGTCGAGGATACGCACGGCCGCTGGCTCGAGCGCGAGCCAGGGATCTTCGAGCGCGCCGACTGGGACGAGGACGAGCGAACGTTGACGCTGTCGGTCCGGCGCGGCGAGGAGGCCTCGACCATGCGGCTCGCGTGGCTCTCGCCGCCCGAGTGGCGGCTGCTCCTCGACCGCGCCGGCTTCGACGTCGACTCTCAATGGGGCTGGTTCGACCGCAGGCCGTACGCCGGCGGCGAGGACGTGGTCTTCGCGGCGGTCCGGCGGGACGCGTAGAGTCCGCGCATGCTCTGGATCGTGATCGGCATCGTCGTCCTGCTGCTCGTCGCGCTCGTCTTCCTCTACAACCGGCTCGTCAGTCTCCGCAATCGCGTCGAGAACGCGTGGGCGCAGGTGGACGTGCAGCTGAAGCGGCGCTACGACCTGATCCCGAACCTGGTCGAGACGGTCAAGGGCTACGCGGCCCACGAGCGTGAGACGTTCGAGACCGTGACCGCAGCGCGCACGCGCGCGCAGCAGGCGCAGGGGCCGGCGGAGCAGGGCGCCGCCGAGGGCATCCTCGGCCAGGCGCTCGGGCGGCTCTTCGCCGTCGCCGAGGCGTATCCCGAGCTGCAGGCCGACGAGAACTTCCGCCAGCTCCAGGAGGAGCTCGCGCAGACCGAAAATCGAATCGCGGTCTCGCGCCAGGTCTACAACGACACCGTCCTCACCTACAACACCGCGATCCAGCAGGTACCGGGCAACCTCGTCGCCGGGCCGTTCGGTTTCTCGCGCAGGGAGTTCTTCGAGGTGGAGGGCGAGGCCCGGGAGGCGCCACGCGTCGCGTTCTAGGAGGGGCCGGCGGAACGTCGCTCCCCGCCGGAGCGCGACGGCCGTCTCGAGGCAAGGACGCAGGGAGCGCCGATAGCCGAGGCTATCGGTGCGACTGAGGACGCAGCATCGGGGCGGGCGGCGCGCTCCGGCGGGTCAGCCGATGTTTCGCCGGGCCCTCCTGGCTGCGGCGCTGCTGGCGGCGCTCGCGCTCGCCGGGAACGCCAACGCCAAGTCCTTCGCCCTCCCACGGGCCGACGTGGTCGTCCAGGTCGCCCGCGACGGCGGCCTCGTCGTCGCCGAGAACATCACGTTCGCGTTCGACGGCGACTTCAGCGGCGGCTACCGCGACATCCCGCTCCGCGACGGCGAGAGCATCGATCAGATCTCGGTCTCGGAGGGCGACGTCGGCTACCGCCCGGGCGGGTGCACCGAGCTCGGCTGCAGCTCCCCGCCCGGCACGTACGGCGTCGAGCGGCGCGACGAGGGTGTCAGGATCGTCTGGCACTACGCGGCCGCGAACGAGGTGCGCACCTTCCGCATCGGCTACCGGCTGCGCGGCGTCGCGGTCGCATACGACGACGTCGTCGACGTCAACCTGCAGGTGTGGGGCGACGAGTGGGAGGTCCCGCTCGGCCAGCTGACTGCGCAGCTCCTCGCCCCCGGCGAGGTCTCGCGTGCCTGGGGCCACCCGGTCGGCGTCAGGGGCGACGTCATGATCGACGGCAACCGGGTGACGTTGCGGGCGCTCGACGTGCCCGCCGGCCAGTTCGTCGAGCTGCGGACGCTGATCCCGAGGCGGTTCTTCACCTCGACGGCGGGCATGAAGGTCGAGAGCGGGCCAGGCCTCGAGAAGATCGTGGCCGAGGAGCGTGAGGACGCGGCCGCCTTCGAGGAGGACCAGCGCAAGATCGACGAGGCCCTCGACAACCTCGGCGCGACGATCGCGAAGCTGCTCGCGATCGCGCTCCTGCCCGCGCTGGCCGTGATCGGCTTCGTCTGGTGGCGCTGGGGGCGCGAGCGCGGCACGAACTACGACCGCGAGTACGAGCAGGAACCGCCGACCGAGACGCAGCCGGCGCTCGTGCCGGGCCTGCTCGCGCAGGGAGGCGCGCCCGGCTCGCTCGAATTCACGGCGACGCTCTTCGACCTGATCCGCCGTGGCCGCTACCGCGCCGAGCAGGTGACGACCGAGCGGAAGATCTGGGGCGGCCTGAAGACGCAGGAGATCTCGGATCTGGAGCTCTCGCTCGGCGACGTCGAGGCTCCGGTCGAGGCGTTCGAGGCGCCTGTCGCGCAGGTCGTCGACTCGATCCTCGTCGACGGCCCCGAGCGGCTCTCCCGCTTCCG
>DASQKK010000067.1:0-13351 GCA_035630545.1 Gaiellaceae bacterium | reverse complement strand
CGATGTTCCGCACGATCGGCCCCGTGTGGGACGGCAACGAGGTCTGGCTCGTGGTCGCCGGCGCCTCGATGTTCGCGGCCTTCCCGGCCTGGTACGCGACGATGTTCTCCGGCTTCTACATCGCCCTGCTGCTGCTGCTGGCGTTCCTGATCGTCCGCGTGCTCTCGTTCGAGTGGCGCGAGCGCCACGAGCATTCGCGTTGGCTCGGCCTCTGGGCCTGGGCGAACACGATCGGCAGCCTCGGCGCCGCCCTGATCTGGGGTGTCGCGTTCTCGAACCTGCTCTACGGCGTGCCGATCAACTCCAGCGGCGACTTCGACGGCAGCTTCTGGGACCTGTTCAACCTGTACACGCTGCTCGGCGGGGTCGCGGTCGTGCTGCTGTTCGCGTTCCACGGCGCGACGTACCTCACGCTGCGCACGACCGGCGAGCTGTGCCGGCGCGCCGCGGCCGCCGCGGGCCGGCTCTCGATCGCGACGGCCCTCGTCGGCGCGGGGTACCTGATCTGGACCGTTGCGGTCGCGGTCGACCGCAACGACAAGGACGTCCTCCCGCCGCTCTTGCCCGCACTGCTCGCGATCGCCGCACTGCTCGGCGCCGTCGTCTCTGTCCGGCTCGCCCGCAGCGGCTGGGCGTTCGTGCTCACGGCGGCCGGCGCCTTCCTCGTCGTGGCGACGATCTTCACGAGCCTCTACCCGCGCGTCATGGTCGCCAGCAACGACTTCGCCAACAGCCTCACCGTCGACAACGCGTCCTCGGCGCACTACACGCTCAAGGTGATGAGCGTCGTGGCGCTGATCGCTGCGCCGATCGTCCTGCTCTACCAGGGCTGGACCTACCACGTCTTCCGGGCGCGTCTGAGCGGCGGCGACGAGGAGCCGCCGCCGTCGGATCTCGTGCCGCGCGAGACCGGCGCCTAGGAGCGCATTGGGGCCGCTCGACCCGCGCCTCGTCCGCCGCGCGGGCGCCGTGCGCGCGCTGCTCGCGGTCGACGCCGCCATCGGCGTCGTCGCTGCGCTGCTCGTCCTCGCCCAGGCCGTCCTGATCGCCGCCGTCGCCGCCCGCGTCTTCGGCGGCGCGGGGCTGGACGAGGTCGCGGTCCTGCTGGTACTGCTCGTCGCGGCGTCGGTCGGGCGAGCGGCCGCAGCGTCGGGCTTCGACATCCTCGGCCGCTGGGTGGCAACGGATGTGCTGGCATCGCTGCGGCTCGAGCTGGTCGAGCGGCGTCTGCGTGACCGACCGGCCGCGCTCGACGGCGTCGAGAGCGCCGAGGTGGCGACGGCGGCCGTCTCCGGCCTCGACGCGCTCGAGACGACGTTCGCCCGCTACCTGCCGCAGGTCGTCCTCGCCGTCACGATCCCGGTCGCCGTGCTCGTCTTCGTCGTTGCGATCGACCCCGTCTCCGCGGCGGTGATGCTGCTGACGCTGCCGCTCGTGCCGGTGTTCATGTGGCTGATCGGCCGCTACACGGAGCAGCGTGCCCGTGAGCGCTGGCAGGCGCTGGCGCTGCTGGCGACCCACTTCCTCGACGTCGTCCGCGGGCTGCCGACGCTGCGCGCCTACAACCGGGGCGAGGCGCAGGCGGAGCAGGTTCGCGCCGTCAGCGAGGAGTACCGGCGCAGCACGATGGCGACTCTGCGCGTCGCCTTTCTTTCGGGGACGGTGCTCGAGCTCGCGGCCACGCTGGGGATCGCGCTCGTCGCGGTCACCGTCGGCGTGCGCCTCGTCGAGGGCGGGATCGGCTTCGAGGCCGGCCTCGCGGTGCTCGTCCTCACGCCCGAGCTCTATCTGCCGCTGCGGAACCTGGCCGCGCAGTTCCACGCGAGCGCGGACGGCCTCGCCGTCGCGAAGCGGTTGCTCGATCTCGTCGACGTCGAGGTTCCGGCCCGTGCAGGCACCGACGCCGCCGCACCACGCCCCGCCGATGTCCCCGTCCGGCTCGAAGGCGTCTCGTTCGCCTACCCGACGCGGCCAGCAACGGTGCTCGACGGGGTCGACCTCGAGCTCCGTCCGGGCGAGACGGTCGCGCTCGTCGGCCCGAGCGGCGGTGGGAAGAGCACGATCGCCTCGCTGCTCCTGCTGCTCGCGGAGCCGGCCGAAGGACGGGTGACCGCGGGAGGGGTCGATCTGGCGGACTGCACGGCGGAGTCGTGGCGTGCGCGGATCGCGTGGGTGCCGCAGTCGCCGACGCTCTTTCGCGGCACCGTCGCCGACAACATCCGGCTCGGCGTCCCGGGGGCCGGCGACTTGGACGTGCATGCCGCGGCCGCCCGTGCGGGCGCGCACGCCTTCGTGCTGGCGCTGCCGGACGGCTATGACACCGTCGTCGGCGAGGGCGGCCGGCCGCTCTCCGCCGGCGAGGTGCAGCGGATCGCCCTCGCGCGTGCCTTCCTCCGCGACGCCGAGCTGGTGATCCTGGACGAGCCGACCGCGAATCTCGATCCGGCGAGCGCCGAGGTCGTCAGCGAGGCGGTCGAGCGGCTCAGGGTCGATCGCACCGTCCTCCTGATCGTCCACCGCCCCGAGCTGGCCGCGCGCGCGGATCGGATCGTGCACCTGCAGGAGGGCCGGATCGTCGAGCCTGCGGCGGCGGCCGCATGACCGGCACGCTCCGCCGCCTGGTCGCGTTCGCCGGCGTGCCGGTTCGCCAGGTTGCGCTCTCGGCGGCGCTCGGCGTGCTCGCGGTCGCGTTCGCGGTCGGGCTGATCACGACGGCCGGGTATCTGATCTCCCGCGCCGCGGAGCAGCCGCCGATCCTGTCGCTGACGACGACGATCGTCGTCGTCCGCTTCTTCGGCCTGGCGCGGCCGCTCACCCGCTACCTCGACCGCGTCGTCTCGCACGACCTCGCGCTAGGAGTGCTCGGCCGGATCCGCATCCGCTTCTACGAGCGGATCGAGCCGCTCGCGCCCGGCCAGCTCGAGGGCTACCGGCGCGGCGAGCTCCTCGGCCGCATGGTCGGGGACGTCGACGCGCTGCAGGGGCTCTACGTCCGCGGGCTGGCGCCGCTGTTGGTGGCGCTCGTTGTCGGGACGGCGTGTGTGGTCGTGACGGCCGTTTACCTGGCTGCGGCTGCAGTCGTCCTCGCGGTCGGGCTCGTGCTCGTCGGCGCGCTCGTGCCCGCGCTCGCGGCGAGGCTGAGCCGGAGCGCCGGCCGCCGCCAGGGTGCCGCACGCACGGAGCTGACCGCCGAGCTCGTCGAGCTGCTCCGCGGCGCGCCGGAGCTCGTCGTCTACGGCCGCGAGGCGGACGCGCTGGCGGGCATCCGCACGCGGAGCGCCGAGCTGACCCGGCTCGCCCGGCGCGACGCGCTCACAGGCGGTCTCGCGGAGGGCCTCACGGTCCTGATCGCGGGCGTCACCGTCGCGGGCGTGCTCGCGGTCGCGGCCACCTCGTCGCTCGACCGAGTGCTCGTCGCGACGCTCGCACTGCTGGCGCTCGCGTCGTTCGACTGCGTGCTGCCGCTGCGGGCCGCCGCGGTCGAGCTCGCGGCCACGGTCGCAGCCGGTCGCCGCGTGCTCGAGCTGGCCGACCGCGAGCCGTCGATCCGCGATCCCGCCGCGCCCGGCTCTGCGCCGGAAGGTGCGGCGGCCGTCGCGCTCGAGGGTGTCACCGCGCGGTACGCAGCCGGCTCGCCGCCCGCCCTGCGTGGCTTCGACCTCAGGCTCGAACCGGGTCAGCGCGTCGCGCTCGTCGGCCCGAGCGGCGCCGGCAAGACGACTGTCACGAACCTGCTGCTCCGCTTCCTCGACCCGGAGGAGGGCCGGGTGACGCTGGCGGGCCGCGACCTGCGCGAGCTCCGCCAGGAGGACGTGCGGCGGACGTTCGCGATCGCCGGCCAGAACGCGCACGTCTTCAACTCGACGGTCCGCGCCAACCTCGCCCTCGCGCGGCCGGGAGCGACCGACGCCGAGCTCGAGGACGCGCTCCACCGTGCGCGCATCGGCGAGTGGGTGGAGTCGCTCCCGGACGGACTCGAGACGCTTGTGGGGGAGGAGGGGGCGAAGCTCTCGGGCGGCCAGCGCCAGCGGCTGACCGTCGCGCGGGCGCTCCTCTCCGATGCGCCGGTGCTCGTGCTCGACGAGCCGACGGCGCACCTCGACGCCGAGACCGCCGAGCTCCTCGTGCGCGACATTCTCGACGCGGCAGACGACCGTTCGGTGCTCCTGATCACGCACCGTCCCGAGGGCCTCGACCTCGTCGACGAGGTCGTCGAGCTCAGTCCGGCTAGCTAAGGGGCCGCGACCAGTCGGCGGGCACGTCGCCGCCGCCTTCCTGCGCGAGCCGGCGGCCGAAACGCAGGAACGCCGGGTGCGGGGCGATCGGGCCGGCCGCGAGCGACTCGCCCTGGCGGAACGTCGTCGCCCGCTCGAGCAGGCTCGGCGGCACGAACGAGAACGTCTCGCCGACGAAGCCGAGGTCGGCGAGCGAGTTCATCCGCATCAACAGCAGGTTGTCGCACTGCGAGAGCACGTTCTCGTGCACCTTCTGCGGCCGCTGAGTCGACACGAGCAGGTAGAGCCCGAACTTGCGGCCCTCGCCCGCGATCCGGACCGTGTGCGCCATCGCGATCGCCGTGAGCGGATCGTCGGGCCGCGCCGGGCAGACGTTGTGCGCCTCGTCGATCACGATCAGGACCGGTCTGCGCTCCTCGCGACGGCGCCAGAGCTCGCCGAGCACGGCCGCAGACGCCAGCGCCTGCTCCTCCCTCGTCGCAAGCGAGCCGAGGTCGACGACGAGGCAGCGGACGTCGTCGCGCGCCAGCTCGGGCACGAGGGACGGCCCGTCGGCGCCCGCCCAGATGCTCCACCGCGCCAGGCCGAGGTTGCGGGCGCGACCGATCAGCTGCCGGCCGGCGCCACCGTCGTGCTCGAGTTGCTCCAGGCGCTCGAGGCTCAGGCCCACGCCGGCGTCCGTCAGGGCTGTCAGCTCGGCGTACTCCTCCCGATCGGCGATCGGATCGAGGCGGAGCACTGCCGCCTGGGTCGCCGGATCGAGCTCCGCCAACCGCACGGCGAGGCCGTCACCCGCTCGCCGCACGCTCAATGAACGCGTCGCCTCCGTGTAGCGGGCGGTATCGGCGCCGGCCGCGTCCGGCCGCAGCTCCCCGAGACGGGCGAAGTCCGAGTTCGGGTCGAGCACGATGATCTGCAGGTCGGTCTCGAGCAGCAGCTGCTCGAGCACGACGCCGAGCGAGTACGTCTTGCCGGAGCCCGACTGACCGCAGAGAAAGGTGTGGCGGCCGAAGCCGCCGGCGTCGAGCGAGAACGGCACGCCCTCCGCGAGCATGAGCTCGCCGATCTCGAGCCGGGCTCGCCGCGGCGCCGTCTCCTCGAGGTGGTCCCGGACCTCGCCCGCGGTCGCCGGCCGCACCGTCGCATCGTGGAACGGCGAGCCGTCGCCGCTCAGGACTCGGCCCTCGCCCTCGGCGGCCCGGATCACCACCTGCGCCCGGTGCGCGACTTCACCGTCCTCGCTCGAGCCGAGCTCGAGCGTCGGCCGGCGGGCGACCTCGAGCGTCACGATCTGGCCGAGACGGCGATCGGAGTCCTGCTCGAGAGCCACATACGACCCGGCCTGGACGCCGAGCCCAAAGAGCGACGACTGGTAGGAGAAGCGGCGCCCGTCGACCGAGGTCGCGAGCGGCAGGACCTGCTCCTCGAGCCTCTGGCGGACAGCGCGGTAGCGGGCGAGGCTCTCCTGGACGTCGATCGGCGCCTCGCTCACGGTCCGACCCTATCCCTGCGGCGTGAACGGCCGCAGCTCATCCTCACCCGGCTGGATGATGCCGACGTGGGCCTCGGGCACCGGGTTCCAGGCGCCCGCGAGGTCGCCGAGGGGCTCCGAGACCACGACCCGCGTCTCGTCCGACAGCCCGGCGAGCTCCGTGCTCTCCGGATACATCGCCTGCAAGGCGTCCATCCTCGTGCTGAAGTAGAGCGACCTCGACTCGCCCTCGCTCGAGTAGCGGAACGCGTACACGCTGCGTCCGTCGCTGGTCGCGATCGTCATCTGGATGGGCAGCTCGACACCGTGGTTGCGCCCCGTCTGCTCGACGAAGCCGACCATCCGTTCGACGGCGCCGATGGGATCGCTCTCGAGCCCGAACGTCAGTGCGAGGTAGAACATCGTCTCCGAGTCCGTCGTGCCCTCGATCGAGGTGAAGAGCGAGGCGTCGACGGCGAGCACGAGCTCGCGCCGGACACGCGAGAACTCGCGGATCAGCCCGTTGTGCATCCAGAGCCAGCGTCCGTAGCGGAACGGGTGTGCGTTCGTCTCCTGGATCGCCGTGCCCGTCGAAGCGCGGATGTGGGCGAGGAACAGGTGCGACGAGACGCCGGCGGCTACCTCGCGCAGGTTGCGGTCGTTCCAGGCCGGATGGACGCTGCGGTAGAGCCGCGGCGTCTCGCCGTCGTCGTACCAGCCGACGCCGAAACCGTCCCCGTTCGTCGTCGTCGCGCCCTGGCGGGAGTGCAGGCTTTGGTCGATCAGCGAACGGTCGCGCTTGACGAGCAGCTCCTCGAGCCGGATCGGCGACCCCGAGTACGCAAGCCAGCGGCACATCGTCCGACCTCAGCCGATCGTGGTCGTCCCGGCGACCACATCGAAGATGCTGACGTCGTAGTCGTCGATCGACTCCCGACGCGCGCCGGTCGCGTTCGCGGCCAGCGAGCTGAGGCGGTCGGCGGCGGCGGCGCTCGCCGTCCGTGCCTCCTCGTCCGACCAGAGCGTCAGCAGCAATGCCTTGCCGGTGTCGCGGTCGACGAGCCCGACCGCGCCGCAGAAGCCGCTGCTCTCGCGCGCCCAGGGCAGCAGGTCGTCCCGGACGATCCGAAGGCCGGCTTCGTACTGCTCGTGTGTGGCGTCGATCGTGTGCAGGCGGGCGAGCATCCCTTTCACCTCCGTCGTCGGCTCAGCTCTTCTCGTAAACGTACGACACCGGGCACCATCACGTCCGATCGCGCACGATCAGCCCCTTCGCGGCTCGCGCCAGTCGGGCGGTCAGGGGGCCCTCCGCCTCGACCAGGACCGGCTGCGCGGCCCGGGGCCAGGCAGCGGCGACGCACGCGCCGACGAGCAGGATCGCGGCCGTGACCCAGACGAGCAGCAGAAACGCCAGCACCGCTCCGAGCGGCCCGTAGATGTCGTCGAAGTCGGCGAAGTTGTCGAGGTAGACGGAGAAGCCGGCGACCGCGAGATGGACGCCGGCCGTCGCGAAAGCGGCGCCGGGCAGTACGTCCAGGAGCCGGACCGGGACGGGAGGGACGACCCTGTAGAGCAGCGCGAAGGCGGCGAAGCCGAGCGCGAGCGAGGCGCCGAGCTGCGCCAGCGTTCCGATCCCGCCGGTCGCCCGCTCGCCGATGCCGAGCTCGCCCGTGATCTTCGTGCTCGTCTCGGTCGCGACCTGGACGACGATCGTCAGCCCGAAGGCGGAGAGGATCAGCAGGCCGGCGCCGAGCACGAGCGCGCCGTCGAGCAGCTTGCCCCGCAGGTACGGCCGACGGACCTCGCCGCCCCAGACCGCCATGAACGCCAGCCGCAGCGCGCCCATCATCCCGCTTGCGGCCCAGATGAAGCCCGCCAGTGCGACCGCGCCCGCCACGGAGGCAGGAGTACCGGCCTCCTGGATCGCGCCCTCGACGCTCGTGGAGACGTCGATCGGCAGGGGCGCGACGCCGACGAGCCAGTCGACGACGCGGTCGTGTGCGGACTCGGGCAGGACGAGCTCGAGGACGGTCAGGAGCAGGGCGAGAAAGGGGACGAGCGAGAAGAGCACGTGGTAGGAGATCGCTGCGGCACGCTGGCCGCATCCGCTCTCCACGTACGTGGTCCCGGCAGCGTGCGCCGTCCGCAGCAGGCGGCCGGCGATCACGGCCCGCCGGTCACGACCCCGTGGGCCTCGGCGCGGTCGGCGTAGAGGACGACCGTGCGGGCGAGGTAGTCCGGGAGCGCGCGCCGCCGCGAGTCGAAGAGGACCGGCAGGAAGCCGGCGAAGAGGGGCACGATCGCGAGCAGGAGGCCGACGAGGCGGACGAGCGCGCGCGCGGAGGACGGCGGGGTCGCGTCGGCGGTCACGACGCGGAGCCGCATCGCCCGCATCCCGGGCGTCTGGCCGGTGATCGACCAGAAGAGAACGAAATAGATCGTCACTGTGAGCCCCCATGCGGCCCCGACGAGGGTTGCGACGAGCCACTCCGGCCTGAGATCGCCGACGAGCGAGGCGACGAGACCGAGCAAGGCCCCGACGACCAGGATGAACACGTGGATCACCAGGAGGTCGGCTGCGAGCGCGACCGCTCGGGTCGCGACGCCGGCGTACGGCACCCGCCCCTCGCTCAGGCCGGGTTGGATCGCAGCGGTCGTCGCAACCATCGGCGCGCCGTCCTCTCTGCCGCGTCGTCCAGACGTTCGGCCCGCCGCCGCAGCCCGGCCGCGAGCTCGCCTGCGAGCGAACTCGATTGGTTCGCCAGCGCCGCGCGCACGGCCGCGCTGGACGCGATCTGCTCGACCGCCCGCTCGAGCTCGGCGCTCTGGAGCAGGTGATCGGTCATCTGCGCGGCTAGGTGGCTGTCGAGCGCCTGCTCGACGATGCGGCGGGTCCGTTCCTCCTCGAGCATCGATGCGACCGCGTCCTCGACCGCGGGGGCGGCCAGGACCGGCCGCGCGACTCGCTCGACGACGCGATGCTCGGCCAGCGCGCGGCCGAAAGCATCCACCTCGGGCCCCGCGAGTAGGTCACCGCCGGTGGCCGTCAGCTGGGCGCGCACGCGCAGCCGGCTGGCTCGTCCTTCGTTCGCCAGCCTTCGCGTCGTGCGGGCGGGGAGCAGTGTCCGCGTTGCGATCCGCGCGGGCAGGGCCAGCAGGCGCGCGCCGACCACCGCCCCGCGCACGCCGACGACGGCGATGCCGAGCGCCACGTCGCGGGCCTGGACGGGGGGAAGCGGCGCTGACCTCCTTGGAATCCCACGGTCTCGAGACATTGCAAACCTTTCCCCGCGGCAGCAGGATCGCCTGCTCTCGACAGCGCCAGCCTCCCGTGCGCATGGGTGACGCAGCGCCACCCCGCGTGGGTGAATCGGTTGCTCACCCTGGCGGGGTGAGGGAAGGTCACCCGTGAGCAATGGATGATCGCGCGATGAGTGCCGCGCCGGCCGCAAAGCAGGGCTGGGCGACCATGGCCCGGATCCCGGGCGGAACGTTCTTGATGGGCTCGGAGGACTTCTACCCCGAGGAACGGCCCGTGCGCCGAGTCAGCGTCGAGGGCTTCCTGATCGACGAGCGTCCCGTCACGGCGGCGGAGTTCCGGCGCTTCGTCCGCGAGACCGGGCACGTGACGGTGGCGGAGCGCCCACTCGACCGCGCCGACTACCCGGATGCGGATCCCGAGCTGCTCGTTCCCGGCTCGCTCGTGTTCCGTAAGACGGACGGGCGGGTGCCGCTCGACGACGTCCGGAGCTGGTGGGAGTACGTCCCCGGCGCCTCCTGGAAGCGTCCCGCCGGCCCGGGCAGCACGATCAACGGCCGCGATCGGCACCCGGTCGTCCAGGTCGCCTACGAGGACGCCGAGGCGTATGCCGCCTGGGTGGGGAAGGCGCTTCCGACCGAAGCCGAGTGGGAGTACGCGGCACGCGGGGGCCTCGAGGGCGCAACGTTCGCGTGGGGCGACGAGCACATCCCCGGCGGCACGCCGATGGCGAACACCTGGCAGGGCGAGTTCCCCTGGCAGAACCTGAAAGCGGACGGCTTCGAGGGCACATCGCCCGTTGGCAGCTTCCCGCCGAACGGCTACGGGCTCTACGACATGTGTGGAAACGTCTGGGAGTGGACGAGCGACTGGTTCCCCACGAACGGCGAGGGTGGTGTGGAGAGCGCACCGTGCTGTGCGCCGCCGACGCTGCCGGGCGAGCGGTTCCCGCGCAAGGTGATCAAGGGCGGCTCGCACCTGTGCGCGCCCAACTACTGCCTGCGCTATCGGCCGGCCGCCAGGCAAGGCGAGACGGTGGACACCTCGACGGCCCACATCGGGTTCCGCTGCATCGTCCGCGAGGCTCCATGACCAGCCATCCCCGGACCAAGGGAGATTCCCCATGAACGTTCCGCCCTTCCTCGTCGGCCTCGGAGTCTTCGCCGCGGGCGTCGTCGCGGGTGCGATCCTGCTCGTACTGGACTTCGCGCTGATCGGGATCGTGATCGCCCTTGCGGCCGTCCCGCTCGCCTTCGTCGCCTGGGTCATGGCGAACGACCGCGCCTAGGCGGTGCCCGCGGGAGCGATCTCATGATCGCGGCGGCGGGCTGGGGGTTCCTGGCGGCCTCGTCCCTCATCATCGGCGGCCTGCTCGCGCTGAAACTGCGTCCGAGCCGAAGGGTCGTCGGGCTCGTGATGGCGTTCGGAGCCGGCGTCCTGATCAGCGCCGTCGCCTACGAGCTGGTCGGGGAGGCGTCCGAGACGGCGGAGCTGGGTCGCGCAGTCGCCGGCGGGCTCTTCGCCGGGTGCGCGGTCTTCTTCATCGGCAGCACGATGATCGATCGGCTCGGCGGGGGGAGCCGAAAGGATGCGGACGGCGGACAGGCGGGAGGGGTGGCGCTCGCGATCGTGCTCGGGATCGTGCTGGACGGGATCCCCGAGTCGATCGTGATCGGCGTCGGCCTCCTGAGCGGGGCAGGGGTCAGCGTTGCGGTGCTGACGGCCGTGTTCCTCTCGAACCTGCCCGAGGCGATCGCGGCCTCGACGGGGCTTGCCGCCGCCGGCTGGCGGACGTCGCGAATCTACGGTCTCTGGTTCCTCGTCGCGGCCGTCAGCGCGCTCGCTTCGCTCGCCGGCTACGCGCTCTTCGACGATGCGTCGCCGAACGCGATCGGCTTCGTGCTCGCGTTCGCGGGCGGCGCGATCCTGACGATGCTCGCCGAGACGATGATGCCCGAGGCATTCGAGCAGAGCGGCCGTCTGGTCGGGATCTGCACGACGCTCGGCTTCGCGCTCGCCTTTGCGATCTCCACGCTCGAGTGAGCTCAGAGCTCCGTGCGCTCGCCCGGCTGGAGGATCCGCACCTCGACGTCGGGGGCGACGCGCGCGGCTGCGGCCGCGAACGCCCCGGCCGGGTCGTCCGACGGCGGCTGGTGGCCGGAGAGCTTCCAGTGCCAGGGCGCATATGTACCCCAGTGGATCGGGATCGCGACGCGCGGCCTGAGCAGGCGGAGCGTCTCGGCGGCCCCCTCGGGGTCGAGGTGGCCCGGGCCGACCTTCGCGCCCCAGCCTGAGACCGGCAGCAGGGCGGCGTCGGCGCCGGCGAGGTCGCTCATCTCCTCGAAGAAGTCGGTGTCGCCGGCGAAGTACAGCGAGCGCGTGCCCGCGACGGTGTACCCGTTCGCGGCGATCTGTTTGCCGACGGGGTAGCGCCGGCCGTCGTGCAGAGCCGGCACAGCCCCGACCGTCACCCCGCCGATCTCGGTCGATTCGCCCGGCGACAGCTCCACGACGCGCCGGAATCCCTGGCGCCGGAGGAGCCCACCGGCGCCCCGAGGCACGAGCAGCGGCACCGACTGGCCGAGTTGCCGGAGGGAGGGCAGGTGGAGGTGGTCGGCGTGCAGGTGCGAGAGCAGCACGGCGTCGGGGGCCTGCACGGCGTCGCCGAGGGGGACGAGCCGCTTGAGGTGCCCGACGTGCCGGCGAAGCAGCGGGTCGGTCAGGAAGCGGACGCCGTCGATCTCGAGCAGCGTGGTCGAATGCCCGACGTAGAGAATCGAAGCCACCGGTCCCGACATCCTCCCTCACCGTGTCCAGTTCATTCATCCCAACCGGACGATGAGGCGCAGCCGCTCGGCGGCGAAGCTCCACTGCGACCGCACGATCCAGCCGAGAGGGAGGGAACGCGAGATGATCCTGAGGGGCAGGCGTCCGCTGCTTCGCGCCGGGATGGTCGGGGGAGTCGCCAATCACGCCCGCCAGAAGGTGCAGCAGGGGCGCGAGGCGGAGGGCGGGCTTCAGGCACCTGAAAAGCAGCAGGCGGTGTTGCTCACGGCTGAGCGGTCAGATCGCGATGCTCACGGGTGAGGTCGCGATCCAGGTCAGCGTGCCGAGGAAGACGATGCAACCCAGAGTGAGCGTGATCGTCCGCAGCCGCGCGTCCGTGAGCTTTGTGCTCATTCCCGCGAAGAAGAGCGCGACGGAGAACAGGACCACGCCGAGGACGTAGTTCGACCCGCGCTGGATGTACTGCCGGACCTCCGCCGAGGAGATCTCGGCCGCGGCGTCCAGACGCCTCGCCTCGCCCGTCGCGGCGAGCTTGTACTGCGGCATCGCGAACGGGGTCAGCGGCGCCTGCGGGTTCTTGAGCGGCCTGGTCGCCAGCCAGGCGGTGACCGCAGGCCTGAACTCCTTCCGGAAGCGCTTGAAGTAGAAGTCCGACAGCTCCGTGCGGTTGAGCGCGTAGGCGTCGACCCACTGGATGAACGTCGCCACGTCGACCTGCGTCTGCGACTCGGCGAGCCCCTGAGCGCGCGCCGCCTCGACCCTGATCGCGTTCGTCCGGCTCGACGCCTTCGCCTGCTCGCCGTTCCAGCGCGTGGCCTGGTAGCCACTCCACGCGGTTGCGACCGCGGCGAACGAGAGCAGGACGGTCGCGACGATCTCGGCATAGTTGTGCTTCGGGCTGTCGCTCACCGCCGGTCTCCGTTCGCGTCGCACGGCAGCGGGGTGCGGGAGCCGACGAGGAGCCGCTGCTGGGCCAGGATCTGCTCGGTCCGCTTCATCGCCACGGGCTCGAGGCCCCCGACCCCGCCGTAGTACGGGTTGTCGAGGAACGAGAGCAGGAGCATCGTGGCCGCGACGACCGAGACCACGGATCCGATCAGCAACGCCTGCGTCTTCGCCCGCTCGGCGCTGTCTGCGAAGAAGAGCATGAAGACGCCGATGACCGCGGCGGCGAGGAAGAGCACCAGCCAGAGCGGGATCGGGACGACGCCTTCGGCGGCATGCAGGCGATCCTGGCGCGCCGACTCGCGCTCGGAGGTCTGGTCGAGCCACTTCGAGAAGGCGGCCTCCTGGACCGGTCCGTTCGGCTCGGTGTCCTCCAGGGTGCGGAAGAGCTCCACGCCCCAGGGGTTGAACCGGTTGCCCTCGGTGCCCGCCTCGAGCCGCGGCCATTCACGGTTGACGACGTACCGGGCGTAGCAGACGATGCTGTCCCCCAACGCCTCCCGGACCGCCTCGGGCATGAACTGCGCCGTCTCGAACTGCTGCGCGAGGACGAGCGCCTCCACCTCGGCGCCCTGCTTCGTCTCGTCGTAGCTCGTGAAGGCGAGAAAGATGACGAAGCCGAGCAGGACGGAGAAGCCGGTCGCGATCACGCCG